>JBOGJT010000079.1:0-5752 GCA_050745065.1 Terriglobia bacterium | reverse complement strand
GCAACTTGCTATTGACAAGGCTTTGGGCGGGTGATAGAAATAGGTTTGTTAGGAAACCTTCTAATGTTGATGAGCGAACAGCCGAAATGCTATTAGAAGCGATCAATCGATTGAGGGTAATAGCGAGGGAATTCCGATTAGTGCCGGGCACCGCGTCTCATGCGTGCCGCAGGTAGACGATGCAAAATTCTAAATTTAATGGGAGGGTGAAGGACATGCGAAGAGGAATGTTACGCATCAGCGTGGTTCTGGTCGTTCTTTCGATCGGGGCCATCTGGGGGGCGGCGCTGTTTGGCCAGGCGATTACCAGCTCGATCACCGGCACGGTGTCGGACAGTTCCGGGGCGGTCGTTCCGGGCGCGACTGTAACGGTGAGCGACCGGTCACTCGGCGTGACACGCGTCACCACGACAAATTCGACCGGGAGCTACCTTGTGTCGGCCATTCCGCCGGGAACCTACGATCTCACCGTCTCGAGCCACGGTTTCAAGACGTACCGTGCTACGGGTGTCGTTATCCAGGCCGCGACGAAAATTCGCGCCAATGCGACCCTCCAGATCGGGGCCGTTTCTACCCAGGTCACGGTGCAAGGGACGAACATCGGCCAGGTGCAGACGCAGACGTCAGAGATCGGCGGCACGATTACCGGAAGGCAGATTACGCAACTCGAGCTCAACGGCCGCAACTTCACCCAACTCATCACGCTGGTCCCCGGCGTAATGAATATGACAGGCCAGGAGGAAGGCACGGTCGGCGTAAGTGGCAGCGTCGCCTACAGCATCAACGGGGGGCGCACGGAGTACAACAATTGGGAGGTTAACGGCGTCAGCATCCTCGATGGGGGAAGCAATGGCACCATTAACGTCTACCCCAGCGTAGATGCCATTGCCGAAACGCGCGTTCTGACCTCCAATTATCCCGCCCAGTATGGACAGAACGCTTCGGGCACCATCGTCGCCGTCACCAAGTCCGGCACTAACCAGTTTCACGGCGATGCGTACGAGTTCAACCGCAACGAGATTTTCAACGCGCGCAGCTTTACGGACACCGGACGGCCGGCATATAAGAAAAATGACTATGGTTATACCCTTGGTGGTCCGTTCTACATTCCCGGCCACTACAATACCGATAAGACGAAAACCTTCTTCTTCTGGTCTCAGGAATGGCGCAAGGAAACCAACCCAAGCTCATTTGACAACCAGGTTCCTTCCACCCAGGAGCGCACAGGCGACTTCTCGGATGTGTGCCCGACCCCCGCGAATGGCTCGACTCCCGCGTCGTTCGTTGACTGCCCGACGAACCCAGTCACTGGCGCATATTTTCCTGGCAACCAAGTACCCATCGACCCCAACGCTCAGGCCGAAATGGCGATGATTCCGGCGCCCAACTCTGGCAGCGGCGCCACGTCGTTTTATGTGGCGAACCCCTCGTATCCCACCGATTGGCGCCAGGAATTAGTCACGGTGGACCAGAACATTACCCCCAAAGTGCGTATGATGGTGAACTATATCCATGATACGTGGAGCACAGTGGAGGCCACGTCCCTGTGGAGTAACGGCAGCTCCTTCCCCACCATCAATACGGATTTTGCCGGTCCTGGTACTGCCTTCGTTACCCAGCTCACAGCCAGCCTTTCCCCCACGCTGCTGAACGAATTCATCTTCGGGTATACCGCCGATCACATCATTCTTTCCGACAAGGGCGCATGGCAGCGGCCGGCGGGCATGACGATGACGGGCCTTTTCAACAACGGCTTTGGCGGCAAGCTCACGGGCTTCACCCTGGGCAACAACACGGCTTATGGTGGAGGGTTCAGCGAAGACCCGTCGTTCATTAATCCCGCCAGCCCGGTATACAATTCCAATCCCATTTATACGTTCCGGGACATGGTCACGAAAATTTACGGTAACCACAACCTGACGTTCGGCGCCGACTTCATCGCATACCAGAAGAACGAGCAAAACGGAATCAGTAGCCCGAATACCGAGGGTATTTTAAATTTCAGCAGCACGGCTTCAGCCGTCACCACCGGCAATGGCTTCGCCGACATGCTTCTCGGCCGGATTTCGTCTTTCTCGCAGCTCAACAGCGAGCTTAAGTACTACAACCGGTACAAAACTCTGGGACCCTATATTCAGGATGACTGGCACGTGAGCCGCCGGCTGACTCTCAACCTCGGGTTTCGGGCAGAGCTCATGGGCACGTTCTATAGCAAGCTCCCGAACGAGTATTCATTCCGTCAGCAGAGCTACAACCCGGCGAACGCGCCTGAAATCGACGTGACGGGAAGCATCACAGGGCAAGCCGGGGCGCTGGTTCCCGGGGTAGGCAGCCCCTTCGATGGCATCGTGCAGTGCGGTGGGAACGGCGTCCCCAAGAGCTGCATGAAGGGGCATCTGTTTAACCCGTCGCCTCGCCTTGGCTTTGCCTGGGACCCGTTCGGCCACGGCACCACTGCGATTCGCGGCGGATACGCCATCTTCTTCGATCGCACCAATGGCAACGAAGCGAATACGGAGTCCCTGGAAGGCACCGCGCCGGGTGCTTTATCACCTACGCAATACAATATCGTAGGGTACACGAATATTGGTGGGGGCGGCCTGCTCTTCCCGCTTGGCTTGACAGCCATTGAGCCGCAGATGATTTGGCCCTACGTGCAGCAGTGGAACCTTAACGTGCAGCATAACATCGGAAAAAATACCGTCGTGAGTGTCGCCTACGTGGGCAGTAAGGGAACGCACTTGACCGACCAGCGCGACCTGAACCAACTTCAGCCAATCCCCGCCTCACAGAATCCGTTTGCACCCGGGCAGCCGATCACCCAGAATATCTGCAACAATCTCACCGTGGATGGGACGCCCGCCGGGGCGCCGGTCACGGGCCAGGCGTTGACCAACTTGAACATCGCGTGCGGCAACGTCGGTCCGGATCCTTTCCGGCCCATTACCGGGTACGGAAACATCACCATGCTGGAGACGCAGGCGAACTCGAACTACAACTCCTTGCAGGTCTACGCACGCAAGACGGTGGGTCGAGCCCAATTCAGCGTGGCATACACTTACAGCCACGCTCTCGACGATTCGTCCGACCGGTACGACGGCACGTTCGTCAACTCCTATGACCTCGAGCAGAATTACGCCACCTCCAACAACGACGAAACGCACATCCTCAACTTCAGCTATATGTACGATCTTCCGGCTCTCCAGCATTCGAACGCGCTGGTCCGCGATGTTGTGGGCGGCTGGGAACTTTCAGGGATTACGAGCATCCATAGCGGCACCCCATTTTCGGTGACGAACGGCGTTTTTGGCGACACCGCCGGAGTTGCCAACGGGACGGGATCCGGCACTTACGCGGACGTCTGCGGCAACCCCCACGCCGCGCCTCCATCATTTGTCAACCCGGGCATCGGCGTCGGACCGACGCTCCTCAATCCCAGCGCCTTCTGCGCTCCCACCGCGCTCACATTCGGCACCGGAAGCCGCAACCTTTTCCGCAATCCCACCCAGACGGATTGGGACATGGGCTTGTTCAAAGACATTCCCATCCACGGCGAGCGGGCGCACCTGCAATTCCGCGCCGAAGCGTTCAATATTTTCAACACCGTTCGCTGGACCGGGACTAACTCCGGCGTCAGTTGTTACGGCGGTACCAACAATTCGGCTGGCGATCCGAGTTGCCTCGGAACCTATGATCTGTTCAACCCCAGCGGCGCCGGCCTCGGCCGCATCTTCCAGTTCGGAATGAAAGTTATCTTCTAAATTCTGACTTGGCCGCTTCGGATTGGCCATCGGGTTGTCGCAGCGGCGGCGCCTAGTCGCCGCTGCGATACAACGCTTCCACGTTTTCTTGCCGCTGCGTTTCTCCAGCGCCCGGCTCATGCGAGCGTGCTGGACCAACCCAGTATCACAATGGCCACAACCAGAATCGCCAAACCCGCCGCCATCCACGCGCGCTCGAATGCCTTCGAGAGTTTCCATTCCCCGGCGACGATCCCGCAGAGGTTAGCCGTGAGCAGACCCACCGTGAGCGCGATGGGCCAGCCAATGGCCGGGCCCAGCTTGCCTAATCTTGGAGCAGCGGCGCCGTACGCAAAAGTGCTTCCACCCCATAGCAAACCCATCAGGATGGTCAGGATATAGAGCGTGTGCGATTTCTTTTGGCCATATTTTTGCCAACTGTCGTTCTTACGGAGCAGATAGCCGCAGAAAACGAGGTTCGACACCGCTCCGGCGCAAAGCATCAGCAGCCAGATCAGGTTTGAGCCCGCAAACGCGCTGTTACCCAGACGCCGGGCTGCTTCGGCGATCCCCTGAACGGAGCTGAAGCCGATGTTAAATACCGCCGAGAGCAGGCCTGCGCCAACACACAGCAGCAAACCCACCCAGAACCGCCGCGCCTTGCCCACCATCCCGCCGCGAACAACGTCTTTCTTGTTCGCCTGGCTGCGTTCACGCTGCAACCCGGCATAGCCGCAAAGCGCAATACCAACAACAGCGACGAACGTACCTAGGACGATCGCTTTGCCTTGGGGCCGCGCAAGACGCTCCGGGGCGAGAATGAACATCGGCAGAAGCGATCCCAGGGCCGCGCTCAGCGCAAGCACCAGTGTATTTCCCATCGAGATGCCAATGGCGCTGATCCCTTGACCAAACATGATGGCGCCAAATCCCCAGGCAAACCCCGTGACCAAAGCCAGCGCAATCGCCCCGCTGGGCGCTTCGGAAAACGCTTCTGCCACGTGATGGACCGTTGCGAAGGCAAATATCACCGGCATCAGGATGCATGACACCAGGATGAACAGGCCCCACACGTTCTCCCACGACCACCGCCCAAGGTAGCGCATCGGCAGCGTGAACGTGCCGTTCATGATCCCGGCAGCGACCGCCAGCGAAATGCCTAAACTCAGATCGGAGCTTGCGAAGTTCACGTGGCTCTTATCGACGGCACCTTCGCCGCCAGGATACTAATCCGGATTATTCATAAAGTTCGGCTCGACAGTCAGGAGGGCACGGCCGCTTTTTCAAAAATGGGCCGTGCCGTTAAAGGGCGCCTTAGATTTCCATTCGTGAATAATCCAGGCTAAACACAACACTGTTCACTTAGCGGATTTTTCGCCGGCTGCGAAGATTTTAGCCGTATGTCATTCTGAGCGGAGCGAAGAATCTGCTTTTCCCGTGTGATTTAGACGCAGGTTCTTCGCTTCGCTCAGAATGACAGGCACTTACTTCTTTCTCACAATGGCAGGACAAGGTCTAAGTGAACAGTGTTGAGGCTAAACACAGCGTCACGCCACGCGGTCTTTGCGTCTTTGCCGCACATCCCTCGCCCTGCGTATCCGCTCGCTGAACTGTCGAACAAATAGAGATGGGTGAGACGCATGAGACAGGTTTTCTTGAGGCGACCGTGATCACGTACGCTGGCATCGAATTTCACGGTCAATATACAGAGGCCCGTGGAGGGCGGAGCACGCCGATCGATTTGCGCGCGATATCCTCCCGGCCTACAGCCCGGAGCTGAACCCCATTGAGCGTGTCCGGAAGCTGGCCCGCCGGCGATGCCTCCACAATCACTACTTTGCGCGCCTGGATGGCGTCTTGCACGCGGTTGAAAGCCAACTCGCACTCTGGACTAATCCCGATAACACCTTGCTTCGGCTATGCGTAATTACGTAGGACGCCGTGTATAGAAAGACGCTTGTAGCTCGCTCAGATGTTTTGGCCGGCTTTGCCCGACCGAACGCTATCGACCA
>JBOGJT010000078.1:0-9395 GCA_050745065.1 Terriglobia bacterium | reverse complement strand
CCGCTACAACTTCCCTATCTTGAAACCGGCGGCCGGAGGCCGCGTCGGTCTTTACTTCCAAAAACCGGCGGCCAGAGGCCGCCGCTACAACTGCCCTCGATCGCGCCGCCTCGCCTGCGACAAAATACGGTTGCATTCGGCGGCGCGTAGTGCAAAGATAGGCCGCTATGGACCGTCGATCGTTTACCCGCAATCTGGCGGGCGCTGCGCTGGGTGCCGCCGCGTTAGCCAGCACGACTTCTACTCATGCCTCACCACCTACCGCGCAGACGCCTCTTAAGCTTTCCGTAATGCTCTGGACGGTGTTTCGCCATTTGCCTTTCGAACAGAGATTAGAAAAAGTATCCGACGCCGGCTACCATCACGTTGAGCTGGTGGGCGAATTCAAGAAGTGGTCGGCGGCGGACTGGGACCATTTCAGCAAGAAAAAGCGCTCATTGGGTATGACGTTTGACGCCACTTCGGGGGTAAACGCAAGTCTGGCAGACCCGTCGCAGCGGCCGGCGTTCCTCAGCCAGGTGCGCGAAATGCTGCCCGTGATGGACAAGTTGGAATGCCCAACGCTAATTGTGCTCTCAGGCAACACCGTTCCGGGACTTATGCGCGAGGCGCAGCATGAGAGCTGCATCGAAGGGCTGCGGCAGGCGTCGGAGCTTATCAAGGGAAGGCAGAACCTGCGGATTCTGCTGGAAAATATCGATCCCGAAGAAAATCCGCATATCTTCCTCTGGTCGGTTGCGGAAGGCTTTGAGATCACGCGCGCCGTCAACAATCCCCAGATCAAGCTGCTTTACGATTTCTATCACGAGCAGATTGCGGAAGGAAATTTGATCGAGAAGCTGGAAAAGAATATCGATCAGGTGGGACTGGTTCACATCGCAGATGTTCCGGGCCGCCACGAACCAGGAACCGGGGAAATCCATTACCCGAACATCATCAAGACGCTGGCCCAACTTGGCTACAGCCACTATGCCGCCATGGAATACCTGCCCACTTACGACGGCGTTCAGAGCCTCCGCAACAGCCGCCGCATGGCGCTTGAATCCGCGCAGGCACCAACGCCATCCCCCGCCACCTAGCTTGGACTATTCATGAATGGTCAGGAGGGCGGGGTTTTAACTCCGCCGAAAGCCGTCGAATCGAACTTCATGAATAATCCGGGTTAGCGTCAACCCGATTCACTTAGCGGATTTTTCGCCGCGGGCGAAGTTTTCAGCCGCCTGTCATTCTGAGCGGAGCGAAGAACCTGCTTTTCCCGTTTGATTTGGATGCAGATTCTTCGCTCCGCTCAGAATGACAGGCACTTCCTAGTTTCGCACAATGGCAAGTCGCCGCCTAAGTGAACAGTGTTGGGGTTCGCGCCGCCGCTACAACTTCCCTATCTCAACGCCGCCGCGCCAGATTAGGTGGAAACACACTTCCACTTACCAAGCGCAAATCAACTCGCGTTCCGCGGAACGGCGCGAAGCCGCAGCTATACCGTCGTTCCGGGCGACGGCTCCAACTGGTGCGAGCGCTGGGGCGCTACTTGGCCGCGGCCAGAGGGAACCCGAGCGGGAACGCCTCGCAAAATGACGCGTTGGCAATCCAGGCAAATCATGTGCCGCCCGCTGGGCGATTTGGCGATGCGCAGCGAACCGCACAGCGAACATTTTTTAGCTTTCATAGGTGAGGTACTGTAGCACATTAAGCGGAGTGAAGGTTAGACACAGCTAATCATTACTATCCCAATTAATACATTAGAATATGGGAAAGGATCTATCAGGCGTCGCAGCCGCGAGCGGTGTTTTAACCGCTCGCTACCGGCGCAGGTAATCAAAATCGCATCCTTCGTGCGCCTGAAGGATATGCTCGATAAACATTTTACCGTAGCCGCGCGAAAAGTGGGGCGGCGGCGGCTGCCAGGCTGCGAGCCGCTGCTTGAGCTCATGAGCGGAGATGAGCAGCTCGACGCGCCGCCCAGGGACGTCGAGCTCAATCTGGTCACCGTTCTTGACCACGGCCAGAGGGCCTCCGGCGGCGGATTCGGGCGAGACGTGGAGCACCACAGTGCCGTAAGCAGTTCCGCTCATACGCGCGTCGCTGATGCGGACCATATCGTGAACGCCGGCTTCTAACAGCTTGCCCGGAATGGGCATGTCGCCCCACTCGGGCATGCCCGGCGCGCCCTTCGGCCCTGCGCCTTTAAGCACGAGAACGCAATCCTCCGTCACATCGAGCTCCGGATCATCAATGCGAGCGAGCAGATCCGCCTGGCTCTCAAACACCACAGCGCGGCCCTTGTGTTTTTGCAGATGGGGTGACGCGGCGGTTTGCTTGATTACCGCCCCGTGCGGAGCAAGGTTTCCTTTGAGAATCACCGTGCCCCCTTCCGGGTGGAGCGGTTGGCTGAGCGGCCGGATCACATCGGAGTTGATAATCTCCGCGCCGGCCACATTTTCACCGATCGTCTTGCCCGTCACCGTCAGCGCGCCCGCGCTGAGCAGCGGCATCAACTCACTCATCACCGCCGGAACGCCGCCCGCGTAAAACAAGTCTTCCATCAGGAAGGCGCCGGAGGGTTTGATATTGGTGATGAACGGTGTTGCGCGCGAGATTTCGTCGAATTTTTCGAGGGGCAGCGGGATGCCGGCGCGGCCCGCGATGGCGACGAGGTGAATGATGGCGTTGGTCGAGCCGCCGATGGCCATGTCCACGCGAATCGCATTTTCAAACGCCGCCTGGGTCAAAATGTCTGACGGTCGAAGCCCGTCGCGGGCCATGGCGACAGCGCGGCGGCCGCTCTCTTCGGCGATCGCCAGCCGTCTCGAATCCGCGGCGGGGATGTTGGCGCAGCCGGGGAGCGTCATGCCCAGGGCTTCGACCAGGCTGGTCATGGTCGAAGCCGTGCCCATCACCATGCAGTGCCCGGCGCTGCGAGAGATACAGCTCTCGATCTCGCACCACTGCTCGTCGGTCACGTGGCCGGCGCGCCGTTCGTGCCACAGGCGGCGCGTGTCTGTGCCCGAGCCGAGCAGCTCGCCGCGCCAATGCCCGCTCAGCATGGGGCCGCCCGTCACCATGATGGCCGGCACGTCCGCGCTGGCGGCGCCCATCAGTTGGGCCGGAGTCGTCTTATCGCAGCCGCAGAGCAGCACGACCGCATCCAGAGGATAGGCGCGAATGCACTCTTCCACGTCCATTGCCATGAGGTTGCGGAAGAGCATGGTGGTGGGTTTCATCAAGACTTCGCCGAGCGAAATCGTGGGAAACTCGAGCGGGAAGCCGCCCGCTTCCCAAACACCACGCTTTACGGCTTCCGCCACCTGGCGCAGGTGCGCGTTGCAGGTGGTCAGCTCGCTCCACGAATTGCAAACCCCGACCACCGGCTTTCCGCCAAACGCCTGACCGGTGAAGCCCTCCGCGCGCAGGTAGGCTCGTGCGCTCATGGAGCGGAGGTCATTCCCGCCGATCCATTGGCGGCTGCGCAGCGCGACTGCCGGTTTTGCGTTGCTCATGAGTGAATGCTCCTCGGAATGCGCGTCATGCCTACGTGCGACCGACGGGCTTCGCGTTGTAGCGGCGGCCTCTGGCCGCCGTATTATAAATAACGAAAATCGGCGGCGGGGACGCCGCCGCTACAGGGCTTTGAAATGTGCCGGCGGCGGGGACGTTGCTCTGGCGCGAGTCTCCGATTATACCAGCCTTGGCGGCCTGAACTTCAGCGGGAAGCGAAAGCGGCTCACGAACCCGGCGCTTGCGAAGTCGTTTTCTTATGACGGACTGAATGGCCAGTTTTTCTGTGGCGAGCGTAGCGCGTGGGATGGTGGTACAACCTCCGAACGGGGCGGCGGGAAACGGCCACCAGGCGATAGACCAGCAGCCTTCGGCCGCTTGCCAGGCGCGAGCTTCGCAGGTGGTTCCAGCGGCGGATCTGGTAGGTGGACACGTCAAAGTGATCAGCAACAAGGTCCAGATTGTCTCCCGGCCGCACCCGATAATAATACCGGCGGCGCACCCAATGGCTTCCGGGCTGGCCGATCATTGCCGTTCGCACCGGCGCCAGTGGAATGAGCACGGGCGCGCCGGCGGGCAGGGGATCGCTCTCGGGAACGCGGTTGGCAGCCGCAACCGCCGCGGTGGTAACACGGAACTGCCGGGCGATGTCTGCCAAGGTTTCGTCGCCGTTCATGCGCACGGCTCGCCACCAAAGCCTGTCCGAAGCCGGAACGAAGGCGATTTCCTTTTCAAAGACGTCTTTTGTTCCGGCTGGCAGATTGAGCGTGAACCCCGGGTCTCCTTGCGGAGTCTCGTAGCCCTTCAACGCCGGATTCAGCCGAAACAATGTATCGACGGATTGCCCAGTGATGCCTGCGGCGAGGCGCAGGTCCACCGGCGTGCTGACCCGTACCCGGTCCACTTTGAGCGGCGCCGCCGTTGCCGGTGCAAAACCATACGCTTGAGGGTCCTTGGCAATGAGCGCTGTGGCCAGAAACACCGGAACGTAGTTTTCCGTCTCGGGAATGAGGGCGTGAAGCGCACGCAGCTTCCAGTAGTCCGCGTAACCGGTCCGCTGGACGGCCCGCTGTATGTTGACAGGGCCGCTGTCATAAGCGGCAAGCGCCAGGTACCAGTCGCCAAACTCTTTGTAGAGGCTTTTTAGGTCGGACGCCGCCGCCAACGTCGAGCGGTAAGGGTCTTCGCGTTCGTCGACCCAGCGATTTTCCTTCAAGCCGTGCTCGGCTGCTGTGGCGCTCATAAGCTGCCAGATGCCCTTTGCCCCCTTTCTTGATGTGGCGTGAGGATTGAACGCGCTCTCAGGACCAGGCAGGTAAAGAAGATCGTGGGGCAAGCCATCCTGTTTCAAGGCGGCGGAAATCATCGGGCCATACTCATTAACGCCTTCAAGGACATGCTCGATGTAACCCCTCGCGTGATGCTGAAAGTACGCGATAACGCCCGAAACCGTTTCGTTCGAGATTAACGGGATGTCCAGATGGACGGATTGCACCTCCTGCTGCACGCTTCTCGCGACGTTCGGGTCCACCGGAAACGTCAGGCCGGAAAAGGATTCGATCGGGGTCTGTACGGTTTGATGGGCGCTCAGCGAGTCGCCGCGCGCAATGGCCGCCACCTCAACGTCGTTGATGTGATCGGCCAGAAGGTCAAACTCTTCGCTGAGGCGGTTATCACTGCGAATCTCGTATGGGGATGAGAGTAGCACGCTCAATGAACGGTCGAATTCCTGCTTCGCGTCCTCGAATTTGGCGGCTTGGTAGTCCTCGAGGCCGGCCGTGTAGGCCGCCTCCGCCTGGTCGATCAATTGGCTGATGGCTGCCGCCTTGGCGCCCGCGGCGGCATTCGCGCCGGTCGCGGTCTGTGCAGGCTGAGTATCAGTCTGAGCAACTGGCGCGCTGCTTTTCGAAGGAACCGCCGGAGCGGCGGGCAGCGCGAGCGGCGCGGGCGCAAGCGCCGCGGCAGGAGGCTGGGCGAGCGGCTTATGCTCTTGGGCCGTCTCACAAGAGGCAAGAGCAATGACGGCCAAGAACAGCAGTAAGTACTTTACTTGCCCCAAAATACCTCACCCTCGGAGAATTTACGGACTTCCCCTCGGAGTCCACGCAGGACACTCCTTGCATTGTACGTCTTCACCGGAACCGTGGTCAACAAACCTGGCGGAGCGTCATAAGTCAGCGATGAGTATTGCTGTAGCGGCGGCCTCCGGCCGCCGGATTTTAGAAGTAAAGACCGGCGGCCAGGGGCCGCCGCTACAGCATAGGATGGCCGTGGACTTATGCCCCCCTCTCACTTACATCATTCGCAAATCGCGGCGGACGGAGTTCACAAGCGCCTCGACGCCGGCGACGGGCTGAATGGAGATTCGCGCCGCCGCAAGGATATCGTGCGTTGCGCGCGCCACTTCATCGCGGGTTTCAGGCAAGGCTTCGACGACCGCCGTGAGCTCAGCAGGCTCTCGACGCCGCGCGCAATCCAGCGTATAAACCAACGTCTTTGCCAGTTGTGTATCGCGCTTCAGGGAAAGGGCGTGGATGAGATGAATAACGCCGTTGGGCTGGTAGCCATAATCAAAGGTGAAGGGATCGCCTGGGTGTGTCCATCGCCCGGCGGGAATTCTCTTCTCGAGGCGCTCCCAAATCCCCGCGCGCACAAAGGCGGACGTGAGCCGCTGTTTCACCTGCAGCCGCGACTCTGCCGTTAGCGGCTTCGCCGCGCCCCTGCGCACGCTGCGCGCGTAGACATTCTGAATCCCGGCGGCGGGGTTCTCAAGAAGGCAGCCGCGCGGCCCCTCAAGCTGGATCGTGTTGGAAAGCGATTCGGCTAGCCCTTTCAGGTATCCGTCGGGGTCGCTCTCGTTAGCATCAATCTGGCGCTCAAAATCCTCTTGCAGCGCGCCCAGCAGCGCGAGATCAGCCCGCGGATCCAGCCTCCGCAGCCAGTGGAAATCATCGGCGAATAGGCAGCCAAGATACTTGTCTTCCGGGCAGCGAAGCAGGATACCGATGTTCAAGGCCTCGCCCCGCAGCAGGTTGGGCGCGTAGCGAACCACGTAATACGAGCACGGCTTGAGGATCGTTTCGTCCGCCATACGATTCGTTTGACGATCACCACCTCTGCGAAGGTGTGAAAAAATCTGAATCTGTCATGCTGAGCCCTTCGCCCGTCATTCTGAGCGCAGCGAAGAATCTCCGTATTTCGCTCAGGATAAACTCCGCGAAGCATCTGCTTTTTGTTGGAAACAAAAGGGCGAGATTCCTCGCCTTGCTCGGAATGACATCGCTGGCCGATTTTTTCACAGCTCCTGCGAAGCACGCGGCCGCGCCCCGCTCACTTCCAGTTCGGGAACGGCCGCAAATCGCTGTTCTTGACGTCAATGAGGGCCTGGCGGAGTTTTCTCCGCCGCAGGTAGAGCGCTTCCATCAGGCGCGCCGGACCATCCGGCTCGCCGTCACACCACTCCGGCGGAATATCCCGAGCGCAGGAGGCTAGCTCGTCCGCCTTCAGGTTCTCAATCCGGCTCAGGAAGGGCTCGAAAAATTCCACGCTGCGGACCGCTTCGTAGACCAGACGGCGGGGATAAAGGCTGCGGATGGCGCTATCAGGGAAGCTCCAGTCGCCGTCGTTGAAGCAGAATCCATGATCGATAAGGCACGCGGAGTAGCCTTGGCTGCGGCTCGAAGCCGGGCGATGGAACACGATCTGGCGGCCGTCGCAGTTACACGTCCACTTGTCGAACACCAAGGCGCCGAGAAAGGCCTCCCCCAGGTTACGCACCGTACGCAGCAGCCTGTCAGGGAGAAATTCTACAGCGAGGGTTTCCGCCGGGTCGCCGGGAAAGCGCGAGCCAAAGTGGGGGACAGCGCTAAGGTTCGCTGTATTACCCGTTGCGGCGCCGGGTGTGCCGGCCGCTGCGCCGCGTACATCCGTCAAGGCGCTTGCGATCTCGATATACGCCGGGGCCGCGGCAGGCAGGCCAATCATCTGCGCCAGAAGCCCCGCCAGCATCTCGTTCGCCAGGACCCGAACGTGCTGAGGATTATCCCGGAATTTGACGACGTAATATGCATCGTCATCGCAGCGCAGCAACCATGGCTGCGAGCCGCCGCGCATCGGCCGCACAAACTCTACCGCGTGCAGCCGCGTGACGCCGGCAAGCTCCGGGACTGCCATCGCAAGCGAGGCTGACTCTGCCATGAAGGTGTGATCCGGCCCCTTAACGGACTCGCCCGCAGTCCCCCTCCGGCATCCCTCTCCTGCGTGGGCGGAAGGAGGGAACGGGTAAGGTGAGATGAGGGTTCTGCCGCCCACGGCGCACACCGTCGGCTAGCCTTTTGCCGTCCGGTTCGCGCGCTGACTTTGAACGCACCTGTGCTTCGGGACTCTAACGGCGTCGCGTCTTCTTAGCCGTTCTCCTGACCGCTATCTTCTTTTGGGGCTTCTTGCGTGCAGCCTTCTTCACCTTCTTTCGCGCTGCGGGTTTCGCTGCGGACCGTTTGGCGGCGGTCTGGCGCGTCACCACGCTACGGCGCTTTGCCGGCTTTGCCTTCGTCTTCCGCTTGGCGGAGGACCTACCGGCGCGCGCGGACGCCCGGACGCTCGCTGTCCGCTTTGCGGATTTACCCGATTTGGCCTGCGCGGAACGCTTCGCGGGTGTTGCAGCCGCCTTTTTCGGCGCTTTAGGCGCGGGCTCAGCGGCGGTGGCTGCGGGTCTCGCGGCAACGGGCTGAGGCGGCGCCGGCGCCTCCGGCCCGATCACGGGCCGCACCTCCTCCGTGATTGTTACTTGCGTTTCGTCGACGTCCTCGTCCCCCCCAGACTCGATCTCGGTTTCATCGTCGCTCTCTTCTTCTTCCTTATAATCTGCGGATAACTCGTCGCTCAGGTCTTCAAACTCTTCGTCCGGCTCGCGCTCGTCGTCAAACTGCATGGATTCCTCCTTTTGTTGTGGGATAGTTCAGAATGCACTTAACACCCTGAACGGTGGCCTGAAATTACTCCTCGACGGCAGGTTTATCCTAGACCGGTGCGTCTGTCAAGCCCATACTTCAAGGCCACGCTTCAAGCCCATCAACGCTCCGCTCTTTGCAAGCGCCTGTATTTCCTATTTTGCCGGAAGCGTCCCCTTTGCTCTTCTGCTTCTCGCCTCTTGTCACCTGTGTAACGCACCTCACGTCCTCTGTGACGCGGTTTTTGTCGCAGCCTGCCCATCGCACATGCCCCCCGCCTTCGCCGCCGCTTCAGGCTGCGCGTACTCAGCTTCTGTCAGCTTCGTGCCTACGGATTATATGCGCAGTTCAGCCTTTGCCATCATGAGTCCTCGCGCAAGTTTAGAAATGGGGAAGAGAAGCGGAATCGAGAGAAGCGCAATAAATCCGCGGGTGGCGCATCTATGATGGCGTCGGCGTTGTCAAGGGCTTTTTGAGCCCCTTTTAGGGACCCGACCGCTGCGGCGTGCCGGGCGCGGGGTCAAGGGCGATCCGGCGCTTTTTGCCGGATCGTTCATCGCAGACCCTTGACGCCGCGAACGGCGCGCTCACCATTGAGCTGGGACGAAGCGGAGCTCGTAGAGTGAAGCTTCGTCCCTGGAAGGATTCGTTGAGCTCGTTCCGACCAAGGCTCGCCTCTTTGAATCCGTCGATGGAATTTCGGTTCCACCAGCCATCTATTCGGTGAGGTTTTCACCCAACCATGATTCGTTCTTCAATCTCCCTCCATGGAGGGAGGCCAAGCGCCCAATCAGGGGGTCGATGGATTCTCATCCACCACGGGTTCCGCCGGGCTGCTTGGCGTGCGAACCGGCGGCGTAGCAGGGCTCGCCTGGCGCAGCGTCCAAGACGCACGGCCAGGTGACGAGCCACGGCCACCTTGGCCACGTTCCCGCCCCGCCGGAACTTCAA
>JBOGJT010000077.1:0-3842 GCA_050745065.1 Terriglobia bacterium | reverse complement strand
CGTTTCGAGTATCTGCCGCGCGGCCTTCTCGCACTTGGGGTGCACGAGGTAATCGAAATCATACTGGAGGCGCAGAGCGGCGTCGGGGCAAAAATCAGGCACCAGAGCGAAGCCCTTCAGAACCGCGAACTCTATTCCGGCGGCCCCAAAGCGGCAATTAAGAAGCTCAAACTCGCGCTTCATCTCTGCCATGCGTTGCCGGTTGCTGGCGAGATTCTGCTGGAGTCTCGTCCGAATCGGCCGGGGCAGCACGTTGTCTGCGCCCGCACGGTCGATTTGTTGCAGCAGGTAAAGGGCGAGTCCGCTGTCATCAAGCCAGGAAAGAGTCCGTTCCCAGGCGGGCTGGCCAAAGTTCCTGAGCCGGGCCAGAGGCTCCGCACACGGGCGGTTGACCCGCAGCGATCTGACAATGCAGCGGGTCAGGGCGCGGTTCATGAGGGGGCCTCGAAGGCAGCGTACGTTGTGGAAACTAGTCTCGCGACGAGGAACTTCTGAAATGCGGAATCATTTAATAGTTCCTCTGCCACGAAGCCTACGGCAATGCGCGCGTCGGCATCAACGGCGAAGAAGTTGTGCTGCCCGACATTCTCGAGATGCAGGCCATCGGCTGAGAAGCCGGAAGGGGCCGGCCACGGTAAGTGCGACTCTGCGTCGGCGTCGCTGACCAGCCTCCAAAGGAAGTGCTGGGGAGCCATCGCCGAGGTACTCTGAACGCCGACAGCTTCGCGAACCTGCTGCAGAATCGCCGGGCTGTTCGTTTCCAGCCGAATCGTGCGATCCATCACGGCGAACTCAGCCACGAGGGGAGTTGGCGCGAATCTCCTGATGATGTCCGGTCCTGCTCTCACTGACTTGTTTCTCACTTCAGCCATTGACGCCGAGCCCGGCGCCGGCCGCTCAGGGCTTGAACATAACCGGGCCAACGCGCCCGCCATTTCGGCGGGGGATTCTCCATGGCAGAGCAGCCAGCATTCCCGTGCCGCAAGTTCCTGAATGATTCGCGATTGCGCTTCTCTCACCGCCGAAAGCTCCACTGGCAGATCTTCGAGGTCAACTTCCAAGCGCGCGGCGGCCTCATGTGGGGCCATTCTTGTAAGGCTGTATCCAGCGGGATCGCGGCGTTCAAGGAAAACTCGCCAGCGCGGCTCACAAGCGAGGGCGTGATCGACGCCAAAAACCGGCTCAGGATCAACTTCGTAGGCCAACTCGCCGTTCGTGGATATCGTCGGCTTAAGCCTACCCAACTCAGGAAAATACCGCACCGCGTCGGGCAGCAGCTTGACCGTGCTGGCCAGTCCCCACGCGCGCAACTGCGCGCCCGCGCCAGAGAAATACGTCCAGTCATCCGACAAAAACGCGAAGCCGTTTCGAGCAAGAGCCAGCGCCAGAGTTGATTTTCCAGCGCCAGACGCTCCAGACAATAGCAGACCGGCGCTGCCGCGCTCGACACAGGCACAATGAAGCGTGGTCAGCCCCAGGGCCTCGCTCATTAAGCCAATCGCGTTGGGAAAGACGACCCGCTGCAAGTACTCGGCGTCCTGCGCCATCGCCGGCGAAAAGCGGCCAATCACCCGGCAGTGGCGGAGGTCGAGCAGCAGCGCACATTGGCTATCGAGGCCGGCATAAATCAAGTGGCTCAAACCGCGAAAGTGGGGTTGCGGCCAGGGCGTGCCACCGGGAGCATTAGGGTCCACCCACAAGAACATGCGGAGGTCGGGAACAGGCCGGGGGGGTATCGATCGCCGCAGACAGCGCCGGGCGGATGCGAGAATGTCCTTTGAGTTCGTCGCGACTGCGCAACTCGCGTCCGCTACGAGATACCACTCGCAGAATGGTGTGTTAGGCTCTTGCTGCCGGGAAGTCTGTGCTCGCAAGGATCGCACCTGGAATTCCTCCTTAATGCATCAGGCGAAGGCGGCAATCCGGTGATTCCCTGTTACGCCATAGTCCACGATCTGGGTGCATTGCGGCGCCAGCTTGTGTCCGTAGTCGTTCCCGAAAATCTGGAGGCCGATACTAATATCACAGCTTACCGCAATCTCGCGGCTGCTGCCGAGGAGCAAATCTATCTCTTTATATTTCAACAGTGACGGATCCCGCTCCTGGCCGGTCACGGACATTTGCGCGGCTGCAAAATCAGCGGCGGCTGCGGTTGCTGGTTGAAGTTGAAGCTGTCCAGCATATCGCTCGCCATGCGGTCTCGCGCCGTGAGGGCTGGAAGTTGGTATCGTGTCTCCACGAATTTCAGCACCGACGAATGCTCGTACACGGTGTGCGAGATGTATCCGCTCTTTGCGAAGGGAGAGATAATCAGGAGGGGCACGCGCGGTCCGAGACCGAAAAGGTCTAGTTGAGGAGGAGGGACGTGGTCGTAGAAGCCGCCGAAATCGTCCCAGGTTATAAAGACCGCTGTCGAGTTCCAGGCGGGACCTTGCATTACCACATTCAACTGCTCCACGGTCCAGTTTTCGCCCGCGCAGGCGCTCTCCGGCGGATGTTCGGTGCTGCCGGCGGGAGGAAACAGCCAGCTCATGGCGGGTAGCTGGCCGTTCTGCGCGTCCGTGATGAACTGCGCGGAAGTCGCGACGTGGTCCGGCCACGTGGGGCTCAGGCGGATGTGACGAATCAAGTCGAAAACACCGCCGGGAATGCCGTCCCCGTAGTATTTCCAGGTGAGGCCGGCATTCTCGAGGCTGTCCGCCAGAGTTTGAAAATCGAAGCAGGGCGCTTGATAGGTGATGTTGCCGGCGTTATCCATCACCGCCAGGTTGCCATAAGGAGTGCCATCACAGAGTGTTCCCGAGCCTGGGTCGCCGTCGTCGATGACGCCTCCGGACTGAGCGGCAATCGCATAAAGGTAGTTGGGGACGCTCGGGCCGTGCTCCGAGGTGAAGTATTCATCCGCCAGCACAAATTGGCGCGCGTACGCCCAGTAGTTGGGGATGTCCGCTTCGCTCACCTGCGTGTACGCGCTCAAACCGCCGCTGATCAGGTCGAATTTATCCATCTTGCCGCCGTCGATCGCCTCGATCGCACAACCCCAGCCGTTGCAAAGCGGCGCTTGATAGACATCCGGCATCGGCTTGAGCGGAACCACAGTTCCGGTAGAGGTTACGCCGCTGGTGGCGCCGTCGGCGCCGGGGAACGTACCAAAGTAACTGTCGAAGGTGTGATTCTCTTTAATGATGAAGACGATGTGCTGAATGGCCGTAATGTCGCGGGCGGGGGTAGAAGTCGCGGTGCTGCTCCCCCCGCCACACGAGGGCAGGAGGAGAATCATCACGAGAATCAAATGGAGACCCATCATCCGGAGCCGGCGAACTGCGTTTGCAACCGGCTGGCCTGCATTCCTAGGCCAACGGCGAAAGACTTTCTGCCTCCGGATTCGGTATGCTGTCACTTCGATCACTTCTCGCCGCCTTGGATGACGCGCGCCGCCGATAGATACTATGATGTCGAAGAGGTAAGCCGTGCAACTGCAAGTCTCTGTTTCTCGCGAAGCCCCTTACGACGGCGGCCGATCTGGGCCGAGCTTCGCGTCCGAGGGGGTATGTTTGCTAGTCGCAGTCTGTGGACAGCTTTGCTATGCATGGATCGAGCAGTTAGCCAGCTTTATCGACGGCTTGTTGTTGAGCCCCTGGGAAGCCGGCGTGGAACGAACGCGTGTCGCCGCCGGGAAAATGGCTCAAGATCCACGCCAAACCCGGCGCGATGGTTGCCGTAAGTGACATGGGTGAGATACGATCTCCAGGGTCACGACACAACGCTGAAATCTACAAATTTCCGCACGGGGTACATATATTGATTTTCTCCACCCAACCGTACTGGAACAAGGCTGCTCA
>JBOGJT010000076.1:0-8642 GCA_050745065.1 Terriglobia bacterium | reverse complement strand
CTTCGTTCGCTCTCACAGAAGCAACGCTGCTGCTCGCCACGATACTGCAGCAGTTCCACTTGACGCCGGTCTCGAAGGAGCCGATTCTTCCCGTGCCGGCGATTACGTTGAGACCCCAAACGGACCTCATGGCCGTGGTCACACGGCGCTCGTGAGGCACGGTCTCCGGCTGCCCGGTGCTAGCCTGGATTATTCATGAATGGTTAGGAGGGCGGGGTTTTAACCCCGCCGAAAGGTTGCATCGTTCTATTCCGTTTGTCTTGCCATTGTGCGAAAGAAGTAGGTACCTGTCATTCTGAGCGGAGCGAAGAATCTGCATGTAAATCAAACGGGGAAAGCAGATTCTTCGCGCCGCTCAGAATGACGTGTGGCCAAAATCTTGGCACTCGGCGAAAAATCTGCTCAGTGAACAGTATTCGGGCTATGTGGGTAGAAATCTAGGTTAGGCGTGCGATGAAACACGTGATCTTCGGCACCGCAGGACACATTGACCACGGCAAGTCCGCGCTGGTGATGGCGCTTACGGGAACAGATCCCGACCGCTGGGAAGAAGAGAAGCGGCGCGGCATTACTATCGATCTCGGCTTCGCCTATTTCGATTCCGGCGCGGGCCTGCGCATCGCCCTGATTGATGTGCCGGGACACGAGCGATTTGTGCGCAATATGCTCGCCGGTGCAACGGGCATTGACGCGGTGCTCCTCGTCATCGCGGCGGACGAATCCATCAAACCACAGACACGCGAGCATTTTGAAATCTGCTGCCTTCTGGGCATTCAGCGGGGCCTCACGGTGATCACGAAGCGTGATCTCGTTGACGCCGCCACGCTGGACCGGGTCCGTGTCCAGGTTCAAGCGCTCGTGGCCGGATCCTTTCTCGAAGGCGCGCCGGTAGTCGCCGTAAGCGCGCGCACCGGCGAAGGTCTCGATACGCTTAAGCAGGAGATGGCGCACGCGAGCAGCGAAATCGCAACAAAGCCCGTCGCCCTGCCTTTCCGCCTGCCCGTTGATCGCGCCTTCGCGATGAAGGGATTTGGCGCGGTGGTGACAGGCACACTGATCGCCGGAAAAATTGCCAAGGACTCCGCCGTGGAAATCTTCCCGCTGGCGCGCCGGGTGCGCGTGCGCGGCATCCAGGCGCACAACCAGCCGGTCCGCGAGGCTACCGCAGGTCAGCGCACAGCTCTGAACCTGGCTGGGATTGACGCAAAGGACATCCATCGGGGTATGACGCTCGCGCAGCCAGACCAGTTCCGGTCAACGGACCGGCTGGATTGCGCGCTTTCCCTGCTGCCCACGACGCCGCCACTGAAACACCGCGCGCGGGTTCACTTCCACTGCTGGACGTCGGAAATGGTGGCGGAAGTTGTACTGATCGAGGGCAGGGTACTGAGACCGGGGGAAAGCGCCTACGTTCAGTTACGGCTCGTATCGCCGGGCCTTTTTCTGCCGGGCGACCGCTTCATCATCCGTCAGTTCTCGCCCGCGATGACCATTGGCGGCGGAACGGTGCTCGACAATTTTCCCTCGCGTCCGGCAGGAGCGGGCCAGACGGCGCATCAATTCCTCGAGACCCTGAACCGCGGTGACGCTGCGGCACGCCTTCGATTGCTGGTGGGGCAAGCGAAAGAACTTGGTCTTGCCGAACTCGCCGCGCGAACGGGGTGGGAGCAGGCTGAAGTATTGCGAGTGGCCACAGACCTGGGCGCGGAAATTCTACGGTTGGGCGAGCCTCCCAACCGTCTGCTTGACGCCGGCGCCGCGAGCGCGTTATCCGGCGCGATTTTGCGGATTCTGACCCGCTTCCACGCGGCAAATCCGCTCTCCACCGGAATGCCAAAGGAAGAGCTTCGGGGGCAAGCCCGTTGGGCTGAACAAAAACCCTCCGCGGCGGCGTTCAACGCCGTTGTCGAATTGCTACGAGCAGAGCGAAGCATCCACGCACGGGATGAGTCCGTCTCGCTCGCGGGACACGAAGTTCGACTGTCTCCCGCGGAGCTGGCCGCGCAAGAGCAGATCATCCGCTCCTTTGAGAGCGCGGGGCTGCGCGCGCCCGCGATGGAAGAGGTTTTGGCCGCACTTCGAATCGATCGCAGCCGGGCGGAGGCGCTTGTGCAGATTCTTTTGAAGGAAAAAACGCTGGTGAAAATCGGGGATGGGCTCGTGTTTCATCGCTCGGCCTTGGAGGTCTTGCGGCAGACCCTCGCGCAGCGCAAGGCTCAGGGCGCCCACTTGAGCGTTCCGGACTTCAAGAGCCTGACGGGCGTCAGCCGCAAGTATGCCATTCCGCTGCTTGAGTATCTGGATCGCGAGCGCGTTACGCGCCGCAGCGGCACCGAGCGAGTTATCCTTTAATCGCATTTGTCCGCTTAGGCCGAGCGCGACCCTTGCACGGGAGCGTGCATCAGGCCATCGCCGCAAAAAGGCCGGCGGCCTGGGAATGCCGCGGCAACAGAAGAGCAAGGCAAGTCGCCGCCTGGCGTTTGCTTACCGCGACAAAATGGATGGCATAGACTCTTCGCTTTCTCCCATCGTGAGCTGACCGTACCGCCGCTCGCGCGACCGGAAGTCCCGGACGGCCGCCGCAAGATCACCCGCGCTGAAATCAGGCCACAGTTTATCCGTGAACCACAGCTCCGCGTAGGCCATTTCCCATAACAGAAAGTCGCTCAACCGCTGCTCGCCTCCGGTGCGGATGACGAGGTCGACTTCCGGGTCGTCGGTGCGCGCGTGGCTGGCCAGCGCCATCAGGCGGGCGAAATCCTTGGCGCCGCGGCACGGATGGCTGGCGAAGCGTCGGGCCGCCTCCACAATCATTTCCTGTCCGGAATAGTCGATGGCGAGCCGCAGATGCAATTGCTCGCCCGTGCATGTGGTACTCTCCGCCGCCTCGATGGAATTGAGAAGGGCCGAGGGAATGCGGTCCCTGCGGCCGATGACGGAAAGCCTCACACCGCACCGCCCCCAGTTGTCTCGTTCGTCGCGGAGAAAATCCGCAAAAAGACGCATCAGGCCGGCCACCTCTTCTTTAGGCCGTGCCCAGTTCTTACCCGAGAACGCATAAAGGGTGAGCGCTGTCACGCCGAAGGAAGGCGCCGCTTCGACGACCTTGCGGATAGATTGAGCACCCTGGCAATGGCCCTCAGCGCGGCGCATGCCGCGCTGCGTGGCCCACCGGCCATTACCGTCCATGATGATTGCAACGTGAAAGCCGCTTGGCACGGGAAAAGCGCTCGATGTGGAATTCATAAGTTTGGCGCTCCTTTTCGTCTGAATGCGCAGCCTCGCCGCCGCACAAATACCGGCGCCGGATAACTGCCCGCACACCGCGCAGAAAGTGCTTTGCCGTGCAAAGCGACTGAACAAAAAAAATGTCCTGCCCGCTAGCGCGGACGCGTCTCCCGGATCAAGCGATCCATTTGGTCAAGGTAGCGTTCGAGCGCCCGGCGGCCGGCAGCGGTGAGCCGGAATTCCGTTTTTGGCATCCGGCCTTGAAAGAATTTCCGGCATGACACGTAGTCCGCGGCCTCGAGCTTTCGCGCGTGAACGCTTAGATTGCCGTCGGTTGTTTTGAGAATCTTCTTGAGATCGTTGAAGCTTAACGGCTCGTTGACAGCGAGCGAGGCGAGAATTCCCAGCCGGGTCTGCTCGTGAATCAGGCGGTCAAATTCAGCGCGCGCCGCCCCTTCGCCAGCCGGCTGCCGCGCCGCGCGGTAGCGCGCCATTCGCGCCGGAAAGCGTAGCCCTCCGAGCCGCTCACCACTCAGCGGGCGCGGGTTATCGTCTAATCTAGCCACCGTACCTCCTCGCAATAATCACCCCGAACAGAATATGTAGCCCCCCAAAGGCAGCGCCCAAGCACACATTTCCCCACGCCAAAGGCATGAGGAGGGCGGCGGCGCCGGCCGCCATGAAACAAACCCCCATGACCGGGACCACGCGCACCGAAAACGACCCGGCGGCCACAACGCCCACACCATACGTCAGCATCCATAACCCCGGCAGAGCCCGGAAAAGCCCCGCGCGCGCGATGATCGCCGTTAGCAACCCCCCGGCTACAATCGGAGGTAGGAGGCTCAGCGCAAACTTCCGGCCCGCCCCGCTCAGAAGCGGCACTTCCGCCGCCCGCGCCTTCTGCACGATTGCGCCGCAGCCGAGGAGCACGGCCACCGCGCCCTCAACCAGCCAAACCGCCAGCCACGCTCGCTGCGAGGGCTGGCTCGCAGCAACCACCGCCGCTCCCAGCGCCGTAACACCCATGGCGGCGGCGCCCCACCCCGGAACGGCGGTAAAAGAGGTGGAACGCTCCATCGCCTCGCGAATAAAGCGGAGGTTTTCAATGGCGTGCTGCCGGACGCCGGGTTGCGGGCCAAGCCGCGCGCGGCTGCGCCGTGGATGAACCATGCTCGAAATCCTACGCGCTGCGCGGATCACTGTCAAGTACTTTGTAGAATAAAGACAGCCGGTCACATCCTGAAGAATCCGATCCATGGATTCCCAATTGGCGTGGCGAAAAAAGCCTCGCGGCCCGCCGCCGGAATGAATGGCAAAAAAAAGTCGGACGGGCGAACATGTCGCGCCGATGCAGTTATGGTATATTTTGCTGGGTGCGTTGAGCTTTATCCTACGTGGGAGCAGGAAGCCGACCTTGGGACGAAAGACGAAGCTAGCCGAAGGGTCGGAAGATGCGGTATGAAGCCGTCCATCGTCATTGCCGATGTCTCCGCTCCTTAGCGCCGGAGGGGGCGATTTGAAAAGCGCTCGCGACACAGGACGGCTGACGTTACGGGACAAGTCAATGCTGGCGGGGCTCTACCTTTCGAAGTTCGATTCCGGGGGACTGAGGCAACTTGGCTTCGGCAGTTTTGCCGAGGCATTCAACGTCATCGGATCAGCATTGGGCGCTCGGCCCGCATCACTTAAAAATTACCGGGACGAATTCGATCCGCTGTTTCCGAACGAGAGGAAAGGCTGGCACAAAAGGCCGATAAGGGGCTACTGCAAGGCCGTTTATGATGCTTACGGCGCTCTGGATCTTCGGGACTTTACGAATCTCCTAAAACGCATAGTTTACAGTGAACCCGACCTTGATTTACTAATCGAGAAGGTTGAAGAGAAGGTGGGAGAGAATCGCTCCTTCGCTAGACGGCTCTTAACCGGGCAGGCGGCTGAGCAATACTTCAAGTCGAAATACCGCGAGATCGATATATTTAGCGACTGCGAGCTAGAGGATACAACAAACCTCGGGTGCGGATTTGATTTCAGGCTTTCCTCATCAACGGACTTTTACGGAGTAGAGGTGAAAGGCTTGAATGAGCCAACCGGAAGCGTCGTGCTAACAGACAAAGAGCATTCCGCCGCGGAGATGTTGAGAGGTAGCTTTTTCTTATTCGTTGTGAAGAATTTCAGGGACACCCCATTCCACGAACTGCATCGGGATCCCCTGGCTGGAAGGCTCGCTTTCAAGCGGGCCGAACAAAGAATGGTGCAAATAAGCTGGACAGCGAACGTATGAGTGCAGAGGCAGCGCAGAAGTACGTTCGGCGCGGGCCCGCCCATGACGTTGGCTGCGATGCCTTGCCCATGAGTTGTCGAGATATTTCAAGCCGGTTCGGAGTTTAGCGATAGAGGCGAGGAGGCAGGAGGAGATGCGTAAGCGGCGTGGTGTGCCCTTCGCGCCCGGAAGGGACGACGAGGGACGGTGCGGGACCGGCCACGTCTTGCTTTCACGCGGCTCCCGAAATCCATCCTGACAGCGCGCGGGGGGTTGATTCCCTCCGACGAGACCGATGGGTGTCACTTGGTCATGGATAACTATGGCACCCACAAGAGCGCTCCGGTCGAGCGCTGGCTCAAGCCGAAGAAGCGGTAGCGTTTCCATTTTCACTTTACCCCCACTAGTAGTTCCTGGCTCAATTAAGTGGAACGCTGGTTCGGACTGATCACCGATCGCATGATTCGCCGGGGAACCTTTCACAGCGCCCAGGAGTTGGAACACGCGATCTACCAGTGGCTGGCGAACTGGAACGAGCAGCCCAAGCCCTTCGCCTCGAAAGCCGCCGACGTCATCCTTGACAAAGTCCGCCGTTGTAAAGAATTAGCTGGGACAGCACACTAGATAGAGCGCAGGAAAATGCATCTTGGGCTGACCACCCGTCACATCTCATTAGGCCGGAGCCCAGGCGAGGCCGTCGTCACTGCGTCCGGCGCGGATCAGCTTTTCCACCCGCCAGTTTCCAAGGTTCAGCACGGCAACATTCCGGCTGCTATCGCAGGAGATAAAAGCCACCCGGCCATCGGGCCGCATCAGGATTTCCTGCGGCGCCTTGGGCACATTGACCTTGCGCGCGACGCGCATGGACCTCATGTCAATAACAGCGATTGTGTCTTCTCCGGGAAGCGTGGCGAGAAGCCAGCGCCCGTCGAGCGTAACCCGGGTTCCAAACGCGATCGCGGGCACGGGAGTCCAGCGCACCAGCTTATTCGACCTCGCGCTGATCACGGCAAGCCGAGGCGCCGTTTGATCGGCGGTGAAGACCCAGCGGTTATCGGGTGTGATGGAGATGCGCTGCACCTGTTTTGAAACATGGATCACCGCAAGCGGGCGCCGATTGACAATATCCAGGGCGGTCACTGAGCCTGCGCCGACGTTAGCCGTGTAACCGCGTTTGCCATCGCTCGAAATTGCGAGCATGTGCGATTCCTTCTGCTCAGTCGGAATCGATGCCACCCGCTTCATGGTTTTCGGGTTGAAGACGTAGATGGCGTGTGCGAGCTCAGCGGTCACATACAGGAGGCCGTCGGGGCCGTAGACTGCGCAGTGCGGCCGCACGGCGCGATCGAGAGTAATTTTTTTCCGCAGCCGCCGCGCGCGAACGTCAATCACGTCGATGCTGTCGCCGTTGCTGCCGGGCTGGCCCACGCCGGAGTTTCCGTAAATGGGCACGTAGGCGAAGCGCCCGTCGGGCGAAGCAGCCACTTCGTGCCCAGTCACCCCGGTCAGCGTAACCACGGCCAACTGCTTGCTGGCCGCCGGATCCACGATGCTAAGGGTGTGGTCACCCTTGTTCGCTACTAACAATAAGCCGGCGCCGGGCGCGGCGTCCGGGGGCGCCCCGGCCCATAATGCGCCCGCCGAGCCACCGCCCGCCACCGATAGAAACCGTGATACGATTCCAGTCATACAAAAGCCCTCCTTCGGGATTATAGGCGGTCTCGAGTGGAGCGCCGCCGGGAGAAACGATATGGATCCGAACCAGCTCAAAATAAAGGCTAAAGCTTTTCGCGATCTTCATCACGGACCGCACATTTTAGTTCTACCTAATGCGTGGGACGCCGCGAGCGCCCGAATATTTGAACAAGCCGGATTCTCGGCCATCGCCACCACCAGCGCGGGTGTGGCGAATTCCCTCGGGCATCCAGACGGGCAGCGCATTTCTCGCGACGAGATGCTCGCCGCGGTCAAAAAGATCGTGGCAGCGGTTTCCGTCCCGGTCTCGGCGGATATGGAGGCCGGCTACGGCACGACCCCCGAAGGCGTAGCTGAAACCGCGCGCGCGGTCATTGCGGCGGGCGCCGTCGGAATGAATTTCGAAGACGGAACCGGAATCCGGGAAAAGCCCCTGGAAGCACTTGAGCTGCAAATCGAGAAGATTCGAGCCGTCCACGCCGCGGCCACCTCATTGGGCGTTCAGTTTGTCCTGAACGCGCGTACGGATGTTTATCTGGTGCAAGCCGTCGAGCCGTCCGTCCGAGCCGGCGAGGCCATCCTCCGTGCCAACGCTTACCGGGAAGCAGGGGCGGATTGCCTATTTGTCCCCGGTGTCGCGGACAAGAACACGATTGGGATGCTCGCTCGGGAAATTCGCGGCCCCGTTAACATTCTTGCCGGCCCAGCCGCGCCCAACGCCGCGGAGCTTGAGCATCTCGGAGTGGCCAGGATGAGCACCGGCTCCGGGCCGATGCGCGCCACCTTGACCCTGTTGCAGCGCATCGCTCAGGAGCTTCGCCAAACCGGGAGCGTCGCAGGTTTTACCCAGAATTCGATCACGCACGCGGAGGCTAATCGGCTGTTTGAACGAGTCGAAACCCGGTGATCAACGAGCGGGCGTGTCGGAAATAGAACTCCTCTCGCCAAGACGTAAAGGACCGCCAAAAACAACCTGTGCATTTACCTCGCGAGCTTTTGCGGCTCTGCGACTTTTCGGGAGGCTTTTTTCTCGTTGACCCATTCGTTCGCGCCTTTTCGGTCGACGCTGTTCTCGGCTTTTCCGGGATTCATGAAAGGCTCGTCGTGGCCGGGTATGATGGCGCCAGGGAGCGCGAGGATGGTTTCACGATCGCGAAGATACTGCGCGCGGTTCCGGGGAATCATGGTAAGGACCCGGTCGTCCTGGTTGCGCGTAACCAAAGCATCCGCGGCGATCACCGTGCTTCCACATCCGTTGCGGACTACCAATGAGGCATGTGCGGGGACATGGCCGGAGGTCATCAACACGTCGATGCCGGAAGGAAGTGTATGCCGCTCAAGCCAGCGGAACTGGGCGGGCGCGCCAATCCGGTTCAGGTCCCACCAACGCAGCGCGATCTTGCGGATCTTTCCCAGAAGAAATCCAGCGTCCTCGTATTCGAAAGTCTCCGGGTAA
>JBOGJT010000075.1:0-17554 GCA_050745065.1 Terriglobia bacterium | reverse complement strand
CCTGGAGAGTGCAGGCTTAGAACGAAGTGGCCGCCGGTAAGAGGCCGGTTCTCCACGACGGACACAATGGCATCAGACATCCTGATGATGTTAGCAGATGTCGCCGGATGATGTCGCCGGGTGGCGTTACGGCCAACCTTAGGGAAACGATGAGACGCGGAGCCGACACGGGTTAGCCCGCGTGATGAAATAAATGCAGAACAGGCATCAGCAGAGAAGCACCCACGATCAAGGCCAGAATGACCCACGCCTTTGGGTTCGCCATATTTAATGTAAATCCTATGCCCACGCGCTTCTCGACCACAAGGGCCGAATCATTGGGATTCATGTAAAACCCCCATTTCCAATAACGGTCCTCCGTCCGGTCCCCTACTGGCACGGCTGCCGCGCCAGCCGGAACGCCCGATTTATCCCTCATGTCGTTCATCCGGTACCACATCAAGACGACCAGCATTACCAGAACTAGAATGACCGTGGTCACGGCAAAGACGACGCCGGCGTTCGGGGTTGGATGCAAGGGAGTCAATGCGGCCACCGCGGCAATCACAGCTAGAAAATAGCTGCATATTGTCAGAGACCATATATTGGAACGCCGGAAATGGCGCTCGTGCCCCATCACGCCATCGCGCTTCGCATGCTGGCCAACCTCACGGCTGAGTAATAAGAGCACGGCCACAATACCGGCTACACCCACGAGAAGTCCGTAGACTCCAGGGAAGCTTTTGCTGCTCCAGCCATTCGCATGACCTTGCAAATCCCAGTGGATGGGGAATCGCTCGGGAATTCGCACCCAGTGCGCGCGCAAATAGATTCCGGTAAGCAGAAGGATGGCAAACGGGCCTGACTGAATAGGCCATCCGCCCGGAAGCTTGGCGCCCCTCGGTTCAAGGGAAGCCTCCCGGAGGGTTGAGGGCCGGACTGCGTGAGGAGCCACCAGCTTCTTCGCCCGGTGATGGGCGTATGAACAACCGATAAATTGCCACAACAAACCGGCTACCGACCCGCCCGCAAGGTGAAGCTTCCATCCCGCCAGTAGCAGCCCAAGGCCAATCAGCGAATGGATCAGAACGTCCTTTTGATAGCCCCGCAGGATCCGTCGCCCTTCGGGTGAGTGCCTGAATTCGGGAAGCACGGTAATCGCAAAGTAGATTGAAGGGCGGCTCCAGAACGGCAAAAGGGCAAATATCCCGCCCGCGACGCCGAAGGCGAAAAGCTCGATCACAACAAATAGTAACAAGCCGTGATAAAACACGAAGATTCCCCTCACCGTTCACTGATGATGGCGCCGCGGGTTTATGCCTTCAGTCGTCCCGCCAGCAGTTTTACTTGCCTTGCCACCACCGAGCGGGGAACCCCGCAGGCGATGGCTTCCACAGCGAGCCGTTCCAGGCGTTTTACGAAGTCCTTTTTCACTTTTGGGGATGAGCGCGGCGTAGCGCGATCGCTCACCGAAGCGCCGCGACCGCGTTTCAGATCGAGCCAGCCCTCTGCCGCGAGCGTCCTGTATGCTTCAGCCACGGTGTTGTGGTGAAGGCCAAGATCGGCAGCGAGCCGCCGCACCGTGGGAAGCCGCTCGCCCGGGTTAAATGCTTCCTGGACAAGCAGCGCACGCAGACTGTCCGCTATCTGCTCGTATACAGGTGAACGGGATGCCAGGTCGATCCGGATGCGTCGCGGAGTCATAAGAAATTGTACATCAGAAATGTACAATGCGGCGGCTTCACTGTGAATCACCCCTTTAGAATGTCGAACAGGGCGGAGCGGAGGGTAGCCCACTTGCCAAACTTACTTATCTTGTGACTGCCCTAAAGGCGGCGAAAAACGCTCCGAGGCCAAGCGCTTCGCCTATGGCGAAGAGCGGCCAATCAAAATGGAGAGGAATGCCACCCGCGATTAGACCGCGGAAATTCCAGGTGAAGGACAAAACAATCATAAAACCACCCACCAGAATGCCGAGCCAATGCGCGGAAGCAAGAAACACGGGCCGATCGCTCGATTCCCGCCAAAGCACCAGGGATCCTGCCAAGATCATCGAGAGCGAGACGATCACCGGGGCGAGCACCGGTCCTGCCCACGGCGCCGGCAGAAGAAACAGCAAATCCCACGTGAGCAGCGACGCGGGCCAATGAATGAACAGCCGTAGAAAACCGTAGAAGGCGATATCCCAGACGCCGAAGGCCATCACGAAGGCCGCCGCGGATTCCGTGCGTCCTTTCCCGATGGCGAGCGCAACGGCCGCCAGCATCAGCAGCGTGGCGGCCTCGCGCCCCAGCTCGATCTTGAGCGTGCGGATGAGATTGGGGTAAAGGCTGAGTTCGGCGGGCGTGAGGATGGGAAACAGGTCGTTGGGGGACTGGCTGGGGCGGATGTGGTGGATCGCCGGCTGCGTCAGCTCGCGCAGATAGACGACGACCGCCGCTTCAACGTATCCGAACGCAGCACCGAATATCAACAAGGCCAGCAGCGTTTGGCGTAGGGTTCCGGGCTTATGCATACGCGTCTGGCGCCGGTATGAAGGGATCTTGCGCGCGGACCTCGTGTGGCAGGCGGTTCAAATTGTGTACCAGATCGTTCGCTGCGACCGACGGCTGCGCCGTTCGTTGCTTCATGCGGGCACGGCAAGCGGCGCCCCGCATTTCACAAAAGCTCCAGAATGCCATCGAGAGGAATGGCGACCCAAGTGGGCCGATTCTTGAGCTCATAGATGACCTCGTAAACCGCCTTCTCGAGGACGAAAACATCCAAAAGCGCTCGAAGCTCTTTGCCGCCGTGCGGAACGAATGCCGCGCCCGCGGACGCCGCAAGATAGGCGCGCATGAATTCAGCGGAGACCCACTGCCGCCAGTATTGTGCCCATAACTCCTGACCGGATGATTCGACGGCAGGTCCACCGCGCGCCGAATTCCGGCGTTCGAGCGCAGCGCTGGCGGCGTAGTGGAAGGAGCGGAGCATGCCTGCTACGTCGCGCAGTGGGGAGCGCTTCGCCCGCCGGGCCGCGAGGGGGCGTTCCGGCTCGCCTTCGAAGTCAATCATCACAAAATCGGTCCCGGTAAACAGCACCTGCCCTAAATGATAATCTCCGTGCAGGCGAGTGCGTTGGACCGTAATCGGAAGGGTCAATAATTGGCGGAAGCGCGAAACCACCTCAGCCCTGAGGGATAATACTTGGCGGCCCTTTTCCTGCGCCGAAGATTCTAGAAATTCCAGGCGCTCCTGAAGAAGCCGGAACGCGTGCGCCGCCAGTTCCTCCATGGAATCGCAGGCTGATTTGCGGTCATCGGAGGAGAAGGCATCTGGCGCGAACCGCGGATCGGAGGCGTCCGAGGCGAGCGCTTTGTGCAGCTCCGCCGTGCGCCGTCCGAGAAGAGCCGCAGAAGCGAGATACGGTCCGATCAATTCCGCGGCGCGGACGGGGGTCTCGAAGCTGGCCCCGGAGAATAGTGGCTTAGGCGGCCGCTCATCCCCAGCGCCCGGCGCCGCCATTCGCGCCGTACGGCCGAAATACTCATCCAGAGCTTGCAGTGTGTATTTCCAGGCGTCGCCTTGGTTTTCAACGAACCGCTGCAGAACGGAAATCGTGATTGGGGGCCTGCCGTGGCGCCGAATTTCAATCCACCCCGCGACGGCTGGGGTGTGCTGGAAATGCACCTGCTCTGTCAGGAAAACACCGGTTTCAACGTCGAGGTTCACACCTTCTTCCACGCGCCGGAAAAATTTCAGCATGAGCTTGTTGCCGAATTTGATCGACGTGTTGCTTTGTTCGACTCGCATAACCGAAGGCGGCAGCGGGCCTTGCGAGAAACCCACAAGGCTCAGCAGAGCTTCGGTCGATCTGGCCACAAGCTGCGCGTCATCGCTGGCGATGGAAACTCCATTGCGAATGCATTCGAGCAAGAACTGCGCGAAGCGCGCGTCTTCCAAGGCGTCCGAGAAGGCCATGCGCGAGGCGGGTCCTTGCGGCTCAACGATCAGCGGGTAAAGCGGGCCCACTTCGTGTCCAGCGTAGTCCGCCGCGGGCTGTAAGGGGAGCGCGTATTGTTCCGCCCGCCCGGAAGCGTATCGAGCGCGGATCAGTAAGAGAAACGCACCGGAATCTGCGAGCGGGATGCGCGTGGCAATATCGAGCGCGGCCAGAGTGTCTGCCTTCCCTCCGTACCACCGCTGCCGGGAAAGATACTCCGCCAGCCCGGCGGTCAGCGCCGGCCCGAGCGCGGAGAGATCGTGGGGCGAGCTTACCCGTATTGGCGGCGCTGGCTTATCATTCATCGCTTGCGCCTTTCTTGCCTAAAATGCCCATTTTATCTATAATAGACAGAATAAGGAGTACAACCTGTCATGCGTTATGTATCCGCCACTGACGCCAAACAGCGCCTTGCCGCCCTTCTCGATGAGGCGCAACGCCAACCCGTCGTCATCCGCCGCCAGAAACGCGAGGTCGCCGTGGTCCTTTCGCCGCGGGAGTATGACCGCCTGCGCGCTCTCAACGCCGAAGAGTTCCAACAGTTTTGCGACCGCGTTGCTCGCCGGGCCACCGCGCGCGGGCTGACGAAACGCCAACTTGCCAAAGCCCTTGCGGATGATCAGCAGAAAACGCATCGTCGTTGATAACAACGTGCTCGTGAGCCGCCTTCTTTTACCCGACTCCGTTCCCGCGTTGGCGGCGCGCAAGGTTGTGGAGAGAGGCCAGCTCCTGATCTCCGGCCCGGTGCTGGCTGAACTCGCCGCCGTCCTTTCGCGCGAGAAATTCGATCCTTACATCAGCATCGAGGACCGGCAGCAATTCTTTCGACTCTTGGGCCGGATCGCCGAAATGGTCCCCATCGTCTATACCATTCGCGCGTGCCGCGATCCGAAGGACGACCCGTTTCTCGAACTCGCCGTGAATGGAGAAGCAGACATCATCGTTACCGGCGACAAGGACCTTCTAACCCTCAACCCCTTCCACGGTATACCGATCATAACGCCCGCGCGTTATCTCAAGCTTTAAAATCGGGCGGGGTCGACCGCGCAACATAACGCAACGAATTTAGACGGGGCGGGGGTGCCCCCACACAGGACCGCGGCGGCAGGAGGGTAACGTTTCACAACCGCGCCGTAGCGAGGGTTTTCTGCGTTCGTTCGTTTCCCGCCTGCGGCAGGGTTAAAACTGTGCCCTCCTGTTCCAGCCGCGGCGTTGGTGAGAAGGCCGGGCTAAAGATGCGAAATCTCATCATCATCGTTCTTCTTCTTGTTTTCCAGCACGTGGTGTTCAAGCAGCCGCCGCGCGGCGTCGCGCCCCCCAAGTCCGAAAGCCAGCGCCAGCCCGAGCATCACGGCGCCAAAGGCAATGGCAAAGGCGACGATAATCACGCCGTGTCCCAGCCCGATGCGCTCAAGCGCCATCGTCACCGCCAGGATGATAATCAGGAACCGCACCACGCTGCTGAGCAGGCGGGGTGACGAAAAATTTGAGTTGACCGCCGCGAGCAAGGTGGCGCGCCCGAAGAAATTGGCGATGAGCATTCCCACAATCAGAATGATCACGGCGACGAAAATCTGCGGCAGGAAGAAATAGAAGCGGGTTAGTTCCTGCTGCAGGGCGGCGACGCCGAGCGCGTTAAGGCCTGCCAGCCAGAATGCAACCCACACGACCCAGAATACCAGGCGGCTCAGCAGCTCGGTTGCCGAGGGGAGCGCCGTTTTGGCTAGCAATTGGGAAAATCCCGCCGCTTCGCAAACCTGGTTAAATTTCACCCATCCCAAGATACGCCGGACGACCACCTTCAGAATCCAGGCTACGATGCCGCCCAATACGACGATAATCACCATGGCGAGCAAGTGAGGCAGGAATTGGGCAACCATAGCGCCGAGATTCTGTGTTGTTTCCGTCAGACTGTTCAAAAGACGATTCCCCATACGTCACCTCATGCTTTGCCGCACCAGCCCTCAACCAGATAGGGCTTCATGCGTTCGAATTCAAGCTGTAGCGCTTCCCGCCGTTCCTCCAGCGTCTTCACACCGGCTCCGTGGCTCTCCCGTAAGAACGAGCTGATTCGGCCGCGATAAATCGGGGTCAGGGCCTGCAAAAGATGGTCGCGGTTCATGGTGCGGCGATGAAAGGCGGCGGCAAACTCATAGACCGTTTTCACCCACAGGTCGTCCGGAAAATGGCCGTCGCTTCCCGCCGCCACGCCGCGAATGCCCTCCAGCGTCTGGGCGGAAAGGATGCGCTCAAGTATTGACGTTATCTGCGTCGTTCCGCTGCGGAACATTTCAAACATGCGCCGCTGGTTCAAGCGATCCGGCCCGAGATCGTCGCTCGACGGGGTGCCAAAGGAGGGAACGGACCGCGATCCCGTCAGCCCGGGCCACACGTCCTGATGGGCCTCGAGCGATTGGAACACCGCGCCAACGGCGTTTTGAATGGCGGTCGCCAGGTTTTGGGTAGGGTGCTTGGCGGCGCTGGTCTTCGGGCCGAGAAACGATTGGCACACACGGAAATTGCCCGTGAGAGCCGTAGTGGTCATCCAGGTTGATGCGCCATGGCGCATCACGTCTTCGCGCCAAACGTCCTGCGCGAGAAAATGGCAGGCAAAATCGCCCGAGAAGCCCATCTCTCCCGGCGCAGGCTCTTCGATCCGGAAGCCGTAGGCGGCCCGCACAACTGGTGAAAGAAGGTTCCGCACGAGCAGGCCCTCAAACGGGCGGCGTTCATAGACGGGGGCGAGAAAATCGAAATGCTCGCGGTAGACGGGGCGGATCAACGCATCAATCCACTCGGGGGTGATGCTCGAGAGATCGGCAGAAACCACGGCGCAGGCCTTTGCCCGCAGGAGGTCTGCGGCAGCCAACACGAGCCGCAGCGCTCCGCCGTGCCCCTGGCTGGGATGGAAGCTTGCGGTGAGCGTCCGCACGCTGCGGAGCGGGCCTGCCGCTAGGACACCTCGGTCATCGCGCAAGGCGGCCGCCTTGAGCGCCTCAACGGTGCCGTCTCGGGAACCCGCGTCGGGATTGATCAGCGCCGCGCGCTCGCGCGGGAAATACTTCATCAACCCGCCTTGAATAGCGTCGACAACGTGCTCGATGGTCTCGCGGTTATTCGACGTCGGGACGGCGACGAGGATATCCACCCCGCCCGCCGCCGTCAGTTGGCGCAGGAAATCGTCTGAGAGATATGGAGTTTCCGCCACCCGCGAGTTCCTCGGCCGGAAGAGGGCCCTTGCATTATATGGCCGGCATGGTCTGTCTTTTGAACAAGATTCTCCGCCCCGGTCGTTGCGGGAGCAGCGAAGAATATGCCTTCCCTAGGAGTCATCCGGCCGGCTCAGCTCCTTCGCGGAGTTTACCCTGAGCGAAATACGGAGATTCTTCGCTTCGCTCAGAATGACCGGCGAAGGGCCCAGTCTGTCAGGTCCCTAGCCGCCAGGACGGCCGCAAATCATGAAAAGTCCGGCTACCGTCTTTCCCGCGAAAGCGGGAATCTATATGGACGCCGCCTTCGCGAGGTTGGCATCGGCAATATTTCATAGCAGGATGACCGTGGGTTTGGCCGCCGAATCGCGGCGTTTCCGGCCCATCAAATCCGCCGCAATCTGAACCAATAAAACTGATACGGACCGAGCGTCAACAGATAGGGGTGCGCGCCGATGCGGGGAAACGGGTTGCCCCCGAACATTTCAACGGGGATGAATCCCTGAAAGCGCGCGAGGTCCAGCTCGACAGCCTGCGCCAGGCTCGAGAGATTGTTGACCACCAGCACCTTGTCGTTCTCGATCTCGCGGACGTAGGCCAGCGCCTGGTGGTTTTCCGGGTTCAGAAATTGGAGCGATCCGCGGCTGAAAACGCGAGTCGACTTGCGAATCCGGATGATCCGCTTCATCCACGAGAGCAGAGAGTTCAAGGACCGGCGCTGCGATTCGACGTTCACCCCTTGATAGCCGTAAAGCGGGTTTGACACGATGGGCATATACAGGCGTTCCGGGTCTGCGGTGGAAAATCCGGCGTTCCAGCCGCCGTTCCACTGCATCGGAGTCCGCACTCCGTTCCGGTCTCCGAGGTAGATATTGTCGCCCATTCCGATCTCATCCCCGTAATAGACAATGGGGCTGCCCGGCAGGGAGAGGAGCATGCCGTTCAGCAGCTCGATGCGGCGCCGGTCGTTTTCCATCAGCGGGGCCAGCCGGCGGCGGATGCCCACGTTCAGGCGCATCGCCTGATCCCTGGCGTATTCGTCGTAGAGGTAATCGCGCTCCACGTTGGTCACCATTTCGAGCGTGAGCTCGTCGTGGTTGCGGAGAAAGATGCCCCACTGGCACGGGTCAGGAATGGCGGGGGTTTGTTGAAGAATTTCGATGACCGGCTTGCGATCCTCCAATTTCACCGCCATGAACATGCGGGGCATCAGGGGAAAGTGGAAGGCCACCTGGCATTCATCGCCGTCGCCGAAGTACGCCCGGACGTCCGACGGCCACTGGTTTGCCTCCGCTAACAGGAAGCGCCCGGGATGAGCTTCATCAATCCGCTTTCGCAGCGTGCGCAGAATGGCGTGCGTGCCCGGCAGATTCTCGCAGTTAGTGCCCTCGCGCTCCACCAGGTAGGGCACCGCATCAAGCCGGAACGCGTCCACGCCGAGCTCGAGCCAGAAGGTCATCACCTTCCACACTTCCTCGAGCACCGCCGGGTTATCATAGTTCAAATCCGGCTGATGGCTGAAAAAGCGATGCCAGTAATACTGCTTGGAGACGGGATCCCAAGCCCAGTTGGATTGCTCCGTGTCGGTGAAGATGATGCGGGCGCCGGAGTATTTTTCCGGAGTGTCGCTCCACACGTACCAGTCGCGGCGGGGACTCCCGCGAGACTGCCGGGCCTCGACGAACCACGGGTGCTGGTCAGAAGTGTGGTTCATCACAATCTCAGTCAGAACGCGCATGCCTCGCCGGTGTGCTTCGTTTAAGAATAGCTTGAAATCGTCAAGCGTACCGTAGGAAGGATGGACGTCCGTGTAGTCCGAGATGTCGTACCCGTCGTCCCGCAGCGGTGAAGGATAAAAGGGCAATAGCCACAAGACGGTGACGCCAAGGTCCTCCAGATAATCCAGCTTCTCCAGAAGTCCGCGGAAGTCTCCGATGCCATCTCCGTTACTGTCTTTAAAGGCCCGCACGTGGACTTCGTAGAAGACCGCGTCCTTGTACCAAAGTGGATCGCCGACCGGATTCATTACGTTCGGACGTGCATCGGTCATGGTTTGGGGACTCGCGCGTGAAGGACCCGCGTGCGGCTCGTGCGGTGGCATTGAGTTTCGCTGTGGCGGCGCTCTCTGAGCGCCGAAAGACCGCCGCCCGAAGGCCGCCGCGACAACATCTGCTGTCACGGCAATATGCAATCCTGAGCAGAAGCGCTGCTCGCCGCGCCTGCCCGCTTTGGGCGCGGCAAGCAGCGCTAGTACACCGTTGCATCCGCAGCTCGCGCCATCCGGCGCGCGCGCGTGTCACATGAAATAATCGAAATCATTTTCCCTTCGCACGCGGTGGCGAATGCGAAAGAGATGCGCCGGAACCTGCTGCGGGTCAAGCCGGACGTAGTTGCGCGAACCCTGCCAAAGGTAGCGCACATCCGTCAGCAGGTCGTGTACTTGAAATGACGTTTCGGAATTCAGCCCGAGCTCCTGCAAGGGCAGGCTGACCCAGCCCGCCTGCGCGTTGCGCGGGTCGAGATTAACCACCGCCAGCACCACATTGGAGCGGTCATCCGTAGACTTGGTGTAGGCGATCAACTGGTCGTTCTCCGTGCCGTGAAAGCGAAGGTTTCTATCGCTCTGCAAGGCGGGGTTCTCCCGGCGCGCGCCGTTTACCTTTGCGATGAAACTATTCAAGCCTGCCGATGGATCAAAATCCCAGCGCCGGATCTCGAACTTCTCGGCGTGCAGGTACTCTTCGGTTCCCGCGGCAAGGGGCGCGCTCTCGCAAAGCTCGAACGCTGGTCCGTAGATTCCATAATTCGCCCCCAGCGTCGCCGCCAGTACCAGCCGGATCATGAACGCAGGCCTTCCCCCGTATTGCAAATATTCCGTCAGAATGTCGGGCGTGTTGGTCCACAAGTTCGGCCGGAAATACTCCCGCATTGGCGTCCCGGTCAGCCCGGTAAAGTATTCAGTCAACTCCTGCTTAGTGTTTCGCCAGGTGAAGTACGTGTAAGACTGCGTGAACCCCAGCTTCGCCAGGCGCTGCATCACTTTGGGCCGCGTGAACGCCTCGGCCAGAAAGATCACGTCCGGATCCGAGGTCCGGACATCGTGAATCAACCACTCCCAGAAGGCAAAAGGCTTCGTGTGCGGGTTATCGACGCGGAAGATGCGAATCCCCCGCTCGATCCAGAAGAAAACGATATCCCGGAGCGCATCCCAAAGGGCCCGCCAGTGGTCGCATTCAAAATCGAGCGGGTAGATGTCTTGATACTTCTTGGGCGGGTTCTCGGCGTACTGGATCGAGCCATCGGCACGGTGGCGAAACCATTCGGGATGTTCTGCCACCCACGGATGATCGGGTGAACACTGGTAGGCAAGATCGAGAGCCACCTCCAGGCCGTGCTCGCCGGCTTTGGCAAGGAGATGCGCGAAATCCTTCTCCGTCCCAAGGCTTGGATGGATGGAGGTGTGCCCGCCTTCCTTCGCGCCAATCGCCCACGGGCTCCCGGGGTCGTCCGGGCCGGCCGATGGGGAGCTGTCCTTTCCCTTGCGGTGGGTATGCCCAATCGGGTGGATCGGAGGAAGGTAAAGCACGTCGAATCCCATCGCGGCGACACCCGGCAAGCGCGCTTCGCAATCCTTAAATGTCCCGTGCTGGCCGGTTGAGGTCGCGCAGGATCGCGGAAACAGCTCATACCATGCGCTGAAGCGGGCTTTTTCGCGATCAACCACCGCGATTCGCGGCCGGTCGCAGGTGTTGGAAAATCGCCGGTCAGGATATTTTTCCATGAGCGCGGCCACGTCAGGATCCAACGCCGCGCGGACCGCGGCCAAATCGTTTTGACCATTTGGCGCGCCGCCTGGCTCCGGATCGCGAGAGCGAATCCTTCGAGCTGTTTCGCTCAGGGCCGCGGCGTCCGCCGGAAATCCGGTGGCGCGTTCGACGGCTTCCTCAACCCATCGCGCCCCGGTTAGCAAATCCACGGTGACGTCGTGCCCCGCTTCCAATCTCTTAGCCAGATCGCGCCGCCACGATTTGAAATGGTCCACCCACGCTTCGATCGTGTACTCGTAGATGCCGGCGCTGGTGACAGTAAACTGGCCGCCCCATCGGTCATTTCCGAGCTCGCGCATCGCAGATTCGAGCCACGCATCCTGGTGGATCTTGCGATAGTGCAACACCGACGTAAGCAGGTCATGCCCGTCCGCAAAGATGTCCGCCGTGACGACGACGGCGTCGCCCACGACACGCTTGATGGCAAAGCGTCCGCACTCGACTTCCGGGTTAATGTTGGTAATGGCCACGCGGAAAGGCGCAAGCAGAGACGGCGCATCGCGGTTTTTGGTCAACTCTTCTTTCAGAACTGCTCTCCTTTCCCCGGAAACGGACCTTTCTTGCGGACCACGCACGAAGCTCACCGGCTCAGCACCGGGTCCAGAGTGTCACTCAAACCTTGCGGCCACTCTTTAGTTATTATGACACGCTGCGACACAGGCTCGCGCCATGGCTAAGGCGCCTTCGACCGGCGCACGGCGGAGCAGGGTGATTTTGGCGCCGGGTACAGTTTGCTGAAGGTTAGCGGCGAAGCTCCGGCGCACGCTTGAGCTGGCCTTGAAAACACCCCCCGCACAAACCACGCGCCGGTCTTCGGGAAGCCCATCGAGTTGCTTGAGAACAGCCCCCGCCATTTCGGCCAGAAAGCTGCCCGCTTCACGGCATGTTTGCTTCGCCAGCGCGTCACCCGCGGCCGCGGCGTGAAGCACCGCGGGAAATAGCGCCGCTACGCGGTCCGGGGTTAGAGACATTTCCACAACCTGCGTAATCTCCTTGATCCGGAGCGCACGGCAGATATCACGTCGTAGCCGGGTCGCGGGCCCCCGCCCGTCAAAATCGCGTAGCGCGGCCGCAACCGCACGCCGGCCGATGTCGTAACCGGAGCCGGAGTCGTCGAAAGCGGACCCCCAACCACCGCACCGGAAGATCCGCCGGCGGGAGTCCCTGCCGTACGCAATCGATCCCGTCCCGGCGACGACGACAACTCCCGGAGACCTTTCTAACGCACATTCGAGAGCAATGATTCCGTCGGTCGTCAGAATGTACTGCCGCGCACGAATGCCGCGTCGCATCGCCGCGAGCAATCGCCGGTCGATGCCGGGCCGTCCGGCGCCTGCGACGCCAGCACATATAGCATCGATCGTCGTGCGGCTCAGTCCCGCCTTGCGCAACGCCGATTGAGCAGCTTCAACCAAACGTTGCCCGGCCAAGCTGTCGCCCACTTTTACGGGATTCGAAGGGCCCGCGGTGGCGCGCGCAAGAATACGACCCCCCGTGCCGGAAAGCCACGCCGCCGTGCCGCTTCCCCCACCGTCAATGCCCAATACGTAAGCCATAGTGTCCTCCCGCGCGGACCGCGTTGCCGCATGGGTTACATTACCTCAATTTGCGGGCTCCGCGGTGAGAAACGGGCGGCGTGAAGAGCGGCGTTTAACGGGGCGCTCGCGGTATCGCATGAAAGGCAACGATTTAGCTTGCATTGGCGCTCAAGAACGTATAGACTAGCAATGTAGCCTATCACATTTACACGCACTCCATTTCTTCCCTCGATACTCTAACCCCCGGCCTTGCGGCAGCGCGGTATCCGGAGGCCCCGTAAGCGCAACGGCTGCGACGCACGCGGCGTGCACCCTGGCCGCGAATGGGTTCAGCCTCTTGCTGAAAAATTCGTTGTAGGTGTCATTCGGAGCGGGGCGAAGAACCTGCTTTTCGCTCGAATAGACAGCTTGCGGAACTTTTCGCCGCCTTCGATTACCGTGGACGGCACTGTTTTCGCCTTTTTCAGCGATCTCTTAAAACCACGCATAGCGGAGGGAATGGGAATGAAGAAGCTCGCAGCAATTCGAACGCTGAACATCGGCGGTGCGATCGCGCTTTGGGTGCTGGTGATGATGGCGTGGACGCCGCGCACGGGCCAGGCAGCCGCCTCGCAAACGGCCGGCAAGCTACGGAACCTGTTCACACGCCACGCCGCACACAAAAAGCAGAAGGCGAAGCCGGCGGCAAAAGCGAAGCGGCGCCGCGCTGCGTCGCTTTCCAAAATGAGCTTGGCGGACCTCGGGACCATCAAGGTCATATCGGTGTCGAAGGAGCCCGAGGAGGTCTGGCAGACTCCGGCGGCCATCTTCGTCCTCACCCAGGAGGACATCCGCCGGTCGGGTGCGACGAGCATTCCGGAAGTGCTGCGGCTCGTGCCCGGGGTCGAAGTCGCGCGGATCGATTCTGACCACTGGGCTGTCGGGGTGCGTGGTTTTAATAGCCAATTTTCCAAATCAGTGCTCGTACTCATTGATGGGCGGAGCGTCTACACGCCGCTTTTTGCCGGCGTCTATTGGGACGTGCAGAATCTACCTCTTGAAGACATCGACCGGATCGAAGTTATCCGCGGGCCTGGCGGCTCCATTTGGGGCGCAAACGCCGTCAATGCGGTCATCAATATCATCACCAAGAACACCAAGGATACTCACGGCGCGCTTCTCGCGCTGGGCGGTGGAAATGTGGATCAGGGCACGGGAGAGTTTCGTTACGGCGGCGGAAACGGCAGGGGCTTTAACTACCGCGTATACGGCATGGGGTTCCTTCGAGGTCCTGAATTTCATCTTGATCACGATCCCTTTGACGCATGGGAAACGGGGCAGGCGGGCTTCCGCACGGACTGGGATCCAGCCGGCGGAGATTCCTTCATGCTGGAAGGCAGTATCTACGATGAGGATGAGGGGGAAAGGGACACGATTGCGACTTATTCTCCACCCGCTCAAAGCAGCGTCGATATGATCGGGGAAGCGTCGGGCGGCCACATCCTAGGACGATGGAAGCGCGAGCTGGGAGAGGGCTCGGATATCCAGCTTCAAGGGTATTTTGACCGGACGAACCGCGTTGCCCCCGGCGTCGCCGGCGAGACTCGTGATACCTACGACGTTGATTTCCTGCATCATTTGACGCTCGCGCATCACCAGAATTTCATCTGGGGGCTCGGAGCTCGATTAAGTCCCAGCGATTTTACCCAGATGATTCCGACGTTCAACTTTATTCCGCAACATCAAACGGATGAAATCTACAGCGGGTTCGCGCAGGATGGTATTCCACTGATCGAAAATCAGCTCTGGCTAACATTAGGTTCAAAACTTGAACATAACAACTACACCGGCTTCGAGGTCGAGCCCACGGCGCGGCTGCTGTGGACTCCCGGTCCGCGACAGAGCGTGTGGGCGGCTGTCTCCCGTGCGGTTCGCACCCCGTCCCGGCTCGACGAGGACTTGGAGCTTACAGGGCTTTACTCAACCAACCCGCTGCCCATATACGTGCGTATCGCCGCGAATGGAGGATTTTTTTCGGAAGAGCTGATTAGTTACGAGGCCGGATACCGGAGCCTGATCCGGCCCAAGCTCTACCTTGATGTCGCGGCATTTCACAACGATTACAACTATCTCAGCGCTTACGGCCTTGGCTCCGCTTTTGCCGAAAACTCGCCGCCACCGCTGCGTATCGTCCTTGCGTTCCCTTACGTCAACGGAATCGAAGGCACCACGAGTGGATTTGAACTATCTCCCGATTGGAAGCCCAGGCATTGGTGGCAGTTGAAGGGCTCTTATTCTTTCTTACACATGGACCTGAGACGGAGGCCCGGCAACCTGGACATGGCTACCGCTCTTGCCGACGAGGGATCAAGCCCAAGCCATGAAATGACAATCCAGTCTCTATTTAACCTTCCCAAGCACTTCGAATTTGATCAAACGTATCGCTATGTAGGCGCGCTGGCGGACGTTCCGAGCTACCCGGCGCCGGTCCCGGCATATGGAACGGCAGACTTGCGCCTGGGCTGGCGCCCCAACTCACATCTGGAGTTTTCTCTGGCCGGCCAAAACCTGCTACAACCCCAGCACATGGAGTTTGCAGGGAGCGACCCAGGCCTGCCGGTCGAGGTTAAGAGAAGTGTCTATGGGAAGGTGACGATGAGGTGGTAGCCGAAGGCCGCGGCGATGTCACGCCACCGGATTTCCTGAGCTGAATCATTCACGAGGGTCGATTTGAAGTTATGTGGAGCGCCATAAGTTAGCGATGGCTATTCGCTGTAGCCGCAGTTATAGCGGCGGCCTCTGGCCGCCGGTTTTTAGAAGTGAGGACCGGCAGCCAGACACCACCGCTACCCACGCCACCGCAAGCAGCGACCCGGCGGCCAAACTTACATGGTAAAAAGCCCTCAGCCAGAAACGCGACGCCCTCATGCCTGGTCGTGGAAAGCCCTGCGGCTCAAAATCTGTGCCGGGTTGACGGCCGGGGTGGTGCTGTGGGCAGCGGGCTCGGCCGTTAGTTCGTTAGGCGCGGCCGGGGCTTCGGCGCCAAGCGAGTACGCCGTGAAAGCCGCTTATCTTTACAACTTCAGCAGGTTCGTGCGGTGGCCTCCGGCGGACACAACGGCCGACTTTTTCCGCATTTGCGTGCTCGGAACGGACCCGTTCGGCCGGGTTCTCGATCGCGTCATTGCCGGCGAGAGCATGGATGGCGTCAGGATCGTTGCACGCCGGATATCGCTACCTGACGAAGTGACCGGCTGCCGGATACTCTTCATCAGTTCTTCCGAGGCGGGCAAGCTCGCGCAGATTCTCGCCGCGCTGTCAAATCGCGACGTTCTGACCGTAAGTGATCTGCCGGAATTTACTGACGACGGAGGAATGATCGGATTCGTTCTCGAAGGCAACCGGGTGCGCTTTGAGGTCAATGCGGCGACGGCGCAACGGGCAGGCCTTAAGGTAAGCTCCCAAGTGCTCAAATTGGCGGTGAAGGTAATCAAAGGGACTGCTCCCGGGGGCAGATGAGCTATGTTAAGCGACCGCGCGGCATCGATTACCAGGAAGTTGACGTGGATGAACATGTTGGTAAGCGCCGCCGCGCTCATCTTGGCGACCGCAGGATTCACCGCTTACGATCTGCAGTCGTTCCGCCAATCGATGGTGCAGCATCTGTCGATCCAGGCCCAGATCGTCGGATCGAACTGCGTTTCCGCCCTGTTATTCAATGACCCGCGCTCCGCAGAAAGCACGCTGGCAGCGCTCAAGGCCGCTCCGCACATCGTGAACGCGGAGGTTTATACGAGAAATGGCCGGCCGTTCGCAGGTTATGGCTGGGGAGGGAAGGGTGTGGCCGTCTCGCTGCCACCACTCGTTCTCAGACACAAAATTGAAGCTCACAGGTTTGGCGGCAGCCATCTCGTGCTGGTCCGGAGGATTATCTTCCAGGGGAAGCCAGAGGGCACGATCTTAATCCGGTCGGACTTGCGCGAGATCGACCACCGTCTGGCAGGGTATGCCGGCATCATCGCCATCGTCTTTGCCACCTGCTTGGCCACGGCGCTTGTGCTCTCCTCAGTCCTGCAGAGGGCCATTGCAGGACCGATCGCCGGATTGGCGGAGATGGCCCGGGCGATTTCCCGCGACAGGGACTATTCCATCCGGATTCCGCGCACCGGCACCCATGATGAGATAGATTTTCTAATCGGCTCATTCGATGAAATGCTCGCGCAAATCGAGGAGCGAGATATGGCGTTGCAGCGCGCGCACGATGACCTCGACCAGCGCGTGAAGGAACGCACCTCGCAGCTTGCCGCCTCCAATCGGGAACTCGAGGCCTTTTCCTATTCGGTTTCCCACGACTTGCGCGCGCCCTTACGCCAAATCAACGGCTTTGCCAGCATCTTTGCGGAAGAATATCAAGCGCGCCTTGACACCACCGGACGCAGATACCTGAAATTGATCCAGGACGGCGCACACAACATGGGCCACCTGGTGGATGCGTTAATCAATATGGGGCGCACCGGCCGGCAGGCGGTCGTCTGGCGCCCAACCGGCCTCGACGGGCTGGTGCAGTCCGCGCTCCAGGAACTCCAGCCGGAATTGCAGGGACGCGAAATTGAGTGGCGCGTCGCCGCGCTGCCCGCGCTTGCTTGCGACGCTGGCCTGGTCAAACAGGTGTTTGTAAATCTGCTTTCAAACGCGGCAAAATACACCCGTTATAAGCAACGCGCGGTGATCGAAATTGGCCAGACCATGCAGGACGGCGAGCCTGTAATCTTTATTCGCGACAACGGCGCGGGGTTCGACCCGCGATACGCCGACAAGCTGTTCGGCGTCTTCCAGCGCCTGCACCGCGCAGACGAGTTTGAAGGAACCGGCGTAGGTCTCGCCACGGTGCAAAGAATCATACAAAACCACGGCGGACGCATCTGGGCTGACGCCGAGCCGGGAAATGGCGCGACGTTCTTCTTCACCCTCAATTCCGCCCATTGTGGCGCCACGGATTCCGACGGTCGCCCGTCCCTCGGTTGACCGTGCGTGCTATGA
>JBOGJT010000074.1:0-2607 GCA_050745065.1 Terriglobia bacterium | reverse complement strand
AGCTCTCTTGGATTTCGCGTATGGAGCACTCGCCCCGGGTCCAGAGCGCCTCCATGATCCGAAGTTCAAGTTTCGTCAGTTTGGGTTCAATCACGCGCATCTCCTATTCATGTGTGCGATGCTACTACTGATATAGGTGTCTGTCAAACTGTTTCTGCGTACCGGCGTCCGGCGGAATCGGGTTATCATTTGGTATACGATGGCAGCGCGGGCATGGGCATATGGAGCGTCATAAGTCAGCGGCGGGCATTTGCTGTAACGGCGATCTCTGACCGCCGAAATGACGGCGGCCAGAGGCCGCCGCACCAGAGTTGAACCTCGCCGACTTATGACCTCATGCACGATTCAACGGATGGTTCCGATCGATCATAGCGATGTATAACGCTCAGGAGCAGGCGGGTGGCCGTGAACCACGGCAAACACGGAGAAAAAGGAAGGGCTGAAAAGATGGCGTGGCGTACGAGTCACTTCTTCTGCGCCGAGGCTGCTGACATCGACGCGAACCACGCCTTACGGAGCGCAAGCGCGCCAGGCGCGCGCTTCTCCATCCATTCTTCGTACTTCTTCCCGGCGCGCTCCAGGTTCTCGAATTGGTGCGGGTTCTTGCTCCTTTCGCGCATTCCGGCAACCAAAGGTTCGATCTTGTTCCACACGGCCCATAGCTCGCCGGTGTTCTCGAAGAAGAGCTCCTCGTTAATCAACCCGTGGTTCAAAATCGAAGCCGCCATTTCCCAGTAGCTGCCCACCATGCGGGCATAGGCGTCCTCCTCGCTGCCCGGCGGGTAGCGTTTTGTCACCTCTTCGGCCGAATCCGCCCGCAGCCCGCTGAAAAACCACTGGCGAGCGGCGCGCAGCTTCTCCTCGCGGCGGAGTTCGTAAAGGCGAAGTAAAATTTCCGCGTCGTGATGATCAAGGTGTTGCGGCATAAGAACCTCCTCGGGATTGCCCCGGATAGTGCGGGTCCGTCTTGCGTGTCATGATTGATTATGGCACAACAGTTGCGGGCAAAAAACGCCGGATTTTGAAGCTGACCGCGAAGGAACGTATGAAAATTGCACTCGCTCAAATCAATACGACAGTCGGAGACTTTGAGGGCAATCGTGGGCGAATCTTGGCTTTTGCCCGGCGTGCCCACGCACAGTCGGCGGACTTGGTCGTTTTTCCGGAGCTTGCGCTATGCGGTTATCCACCGCGTGATCTGGTTGAGCGGCCGGATTTCCTGGAGCGATGCGAGGCGGAGCTCGCACGCCTGGCCCAGGCTCTTCCTCCGATTGCGGCGCTTGTGGGCGCAGTGCGGCGCTCTGGCGCAGCGCAGGGCAAACCCGCGGCGGACGTGGCGGCGCTACTCCACGACGGCACGGTGGTGCGAGATTACCAAAAGGGCTTGCTGCCGTTCTACGATGTCTTTGACGAATCGCGCTACTTTGAGCCAGGGAGCGCCCCGGCCGTGTACCCGCTTGCGGGGGAACGCCTTGGTTTAACGGTCTGCGAGGACGTGTGGAACGACAAGGCATTTTGGAAAAAACGCCTTTACCCGCGCGACCCGGTGGAAGAAACGGTGAGGGCCGGCGCGACGGTTCTGGTCAATATTGCGGCCTCGCCCTTCGCTGCAGGCAAGGTCCAGTTGCGCGAGGCAATGCTGCGCGCCATCGCCAAGGACCGCAAGGTTCCGGTGGTTTACGTCAACCTTGTGGGAGGCAATGACAGCCTGGTGTTTGACGGCTCGAGCTGCGCCTTTGACGCCCAAGGCAATCTTTGCGCACGCGCCCAGCCGTTTGCCGAAGACCTGATTTGTTTTGATACCGCTGGCGGCGCAGAGTACGTCCTCCGGCAGACTTCCGAAGAAATCGAATTGATCCTGGAGGCACTGGTTCTCGGCACGCGTGATTACGTTGAGAAGTGCGGCTTTCGCAGCGTGATTGTGGGGTTGAGCGGTGGTATTGACTCCTCTCTGGTCGCGGCGATTGCTTCCCGCGCACTAGGGCCGGAGAACGTCTACGGCGTCAGCATGCCGGGGCCGTTCTCTTCTCCGGGAAGCGTGACGGATGCGGAGCTCTTGGCGCGCAATCTCGGCATTCGTTATCGCATGATTCCCATGACCCCCGTCTACGAGAGCTACCTTGAGATGCTCGGCCCCGCCTTCGAAGGCCAGCCCCGCGACACGACGGAGGAAAACATCCAGGCGCGCATCCGGGGAAACATCCTGATGGCGCTCTCAAATAAATCCGGCGCGCTGGTGCTGAGCACCGGCAACAAGAGCGAGCTCGCGGTGGGCTATTGCACGCTATACGGGGACATGGCGGGTGGGCTGGCGGTGATCGGCGACGTTCCGAAGACGATGGTCTATGAGCTAGCGCGCTATGTGAACCGCGGCGGAGGTGGAGCGGGTCCTATTCCTGCCTCGAGCCTCGAAAAACCGCCTTCCGCCGAGCTCCGCCCGGATCAAAGGGATCAGGACACGCTACCGCCCTACGAAACACTGGATGCGATTCTGCGCGCCTACATCGAAGAGAACCAATCGGCAGAAGAGATCATCGACCACCTGGACTATTACCCGGCTCTGGTCCATCAGGTTCTGCGTCGCGTGAACGCTGCGGTGTATAAACG
>JBOGJT010000073.1:0-2227 GCA_050745065.1 Terriglobia bacterium | reverse complement strand
CTCACCCGTACGCCACTTTACTCATCCCCTTGCGGGGACTTTCTCGTTCGACTTGCATGTGTTAGGCACGCCGCCAGCGTTGATTCTGAGCCATGATCAAACTCTCGTTTGAAACTTGGCAAGCATCATAACCGTAGCAGCAGTCATAGACCACCGCCACAGCATAGCCTAAATTTTTGGAGCTCTCCAGACCCTGTTAAGACGAGGACCTGGAGAATGAACGCTCCCTTCGTTGCCGTTTGAAGGGAACGCTTTGCTCGGCTTTGCGCTCGTGCATTCGAAGCCACAGAGTCCAAACATCAGAACCCCGCGTTACGAATGCGTCGCACATTGACGTGGCATGCTCAACTCAGTTGTCAAAGATCTATTTGGCCCGTGAAGAACGGGCTCCCCGAGGAGGGGTTTGAAAACCGGCGGAACCTTTAACTTGACCGCCGCTTGCCCTGTCGGAACATTGTCCTTGGGGCAATTTCCGAGCATACCGAATAGCCACCTCATTGTCAAGCTGGATTTTGAACCCCCGATCCGTGCTGGAGTCCGCGAAGGGTGAGCTAACTTCGGGGTGGCCCGCAACTGCCGAGTTCGGGGAGAGAACTTTCTCTTGACATCCCCTTTCATGCAACCTCCTGCGTGACTGTCCGTTAGTGATGTCAAAAGAATTCTCTTGACAAGTAGTCATCTATAATATAGAGTACTCTGCATTGAGGAATTCACGGAACCCGGTTCCTCATGTCTCGCAATAGATTAAGGAGAATTTTTGAAAGTACGATTCCGGTTCCAAGGAGGTCGCAAATGAAAAATGCTTTCCCGAAATTTACTTCTCGACAACTCCATTGCGGAAGCTTGCTGGCAGCAGTGTTCTTCGTTTCGCTCGGCGTCGTCCGGGCCGCGCAGCAGCCGGCCTCGTCCAGCCCCAATATCCAGCGTGAAGCCATGCGCAAGCTTTCCTTTTTCGCCGGCCGCTGGTCGGGTCCGGTCACCATCTTTCGCGGCCCCGGCGAACTGCTCCATCTCACCCAAACCGAAGATGTTCAATACAAACTCGACGGACTGGTCCTTCTCATTGAGGGCAAAAGCAGCAGCGCCGACGGCAAGGTGCTTTTCAGGGCTTTAGCGACGATTGCGTACGACGACGCCTCACATGCGTATCGCTTCCGCGCCTACAGCAACGGCCACTACCTCGACACGGAACTTAGCCTGCAGGGCAGCGGCTTCTCGTGGGGCTTTACGTCCGGTCCGGCTCACATCGTGAACACAATGCACCTGACCGGGAAGGGCGAATGGCACGAGGTTACTGAAGCGACGGTCGACAGCAATCCTCCGCGACGCAGCGTAGAGATGCTGCTTCAGCATCAGCCTTAAACCAACATCACAGTGCCCGCGCCGCATGCCCATTGGCGCATTGAACTTGGGCGGCGTCAAGATCTCGCAAAGGAGAACTTCCATGCAAGGCAAAGCAACCGAACAGGAACTGAAAGACAGGCTGAACCTGATCGAGAGCGTGATCTCCGAAGGGCGCCGTACCACAGAGAGCTGTGGGTGGACCTTCGTTCTTTGGGGCGTAGCCTTCTATGCCGCCATCGCCTGGAGCATAATGGGCCAAAGCGCGTGGACGTGGCCCGTCACCATGGTCGCCGCTGCCATTGTTACCGTTGTCGTTGCCCGCTTGAAAGTCGGCAATCATCCTCGGACCACCCTTGGCCGGGCCGTCAGCTCCATCTGGATCGCGCTCGGGGTTTCGATGTTCGTGCTCTTCATATCCCTCGGCGTGAGCGGCCGACTCACCGATCCGCGCCTCTTCATCTCTGTGGCCTCGGCCATCCTGGGCATGGCCAACGGAGCATCAGGGCTGCTCCTGCGATGGAAGATCCAGTTTGCGTGCGCCATCGTCTGGTGGGCCGCGACTGTTGCATCCTGCTTTGGCACGGACGAGCAGAGCGTGATCGCGGGTCTCGCCGCGATTTTCCTCTGCCAGATCGTCTTTGGCGCCTACGGGATGATTGCCGACGCCCAGCGGCGCAAGCTGCGGCAAACCTATGGCGGTCCGGCCCATGCCTGATTTGCCCGAGCTCAATCCGGTGATTCACGGCAGGCTACGCCTGGCGCTTCTCTCCCTGCTCAGCGGCGTCGAAGAAGCGGAGTTCACCTGGCTGCGCGCCAGGACAGCCTCCACCGACGGCAACCTGGGCGCGCAACTCCTCAAACTCGAAGAGGCTGGCTACGTGAC
>JBOGJT010000072.1:0-7439 GCA_050745065.1 Terriglobia bacterium | reverse complement strand
CGCCGGTATTGATTAAAAACCGGCGGCGGGGACGCCGCCGCTACAGGGAATCAGGGTGTGGCCATCTTCGCGGAATCACTCGCGCTCACCTCGTCCAGGGCGTGCGCCAGTTGCCCGAGGCCCGGGTACGCGGGGTTCACCGCGCGCAGCCGCGCGAGAGCCGTGTTTGCGGCGCGGTAATCGTGGGTTCCGTCCATATTGACGACGACCAGATTAAACAGAGTCGGCTCGTGGCGCGGATCAATTTTCAATGCGTCGTCGAGTTGATTTACAGCCTCGCTTGCGCGCCCCAAATTGAAAAGGCATGTGGCCATGTCTGTGCGCGCATCAACATCCTTCGGGTCGAGCGCGAGCGCCTGCTGATACCAAGGGATCGCGTCGCCGAACCGCCGCCGGTCATACAGAAAATCAGCCAGTTTTAAACGCGGCGAGGGGTCGTCAGGGCTGCGTACCGAGGCGTCCTTGAAAAACTGGATCACCTCCGCGTCATTGATCGGGGGGTGGCCCTTGGGCAGGTGCGAGTTGACGGTGCCGGACATACCCGCAGGGCCATTCGATGCCGCGCTCGCGTCTGGCGCCCCAGGCGAGCCGCCTTGTGCCGGATCCACCTGCGTGGCGGCGAGGGTCGAGTTAGCAATGGCACTCCGCCGTTCGACGGAATTTCTGTGCGCGCTGAACGCAAAGCCGGCCAGAAAACCCACACCCAGGAATACGATTGCCGTGATCCACGTCTCTTTTTTCACGCGCCTGCCTTGAGTTTTAGTGTATCGAACGCGCCGAGCGACCGTCAAGTTTCAGCGCGCCGAAACGCGAATTCCGGTTCTCGAGATTTGAGGATTTGAATAGCGAGACTAACAGCGCTTTTCGTTACTGCCCATTTCCGGACACCCAAATCCCGCAATCGGACATCCGTTGGGCTAATCGACAACGAAGATTCCCGGTTAACTCCAATGGAATAAATGGAATAGAATTAAATCGGCGAATGGCATCGTGCTTGCCAATATCCTGACGGAGGCAGAAACCGATCAATGGACATTCAACGCGTTGGCGCAGCCCATAAACGGCGCATCCGGCTGACGATCTACATCGTCGTTGCTGTGGTTGCGATCCTGATTGTCACGGTTGGGCTTGCCCGCCTCAAGCCGGCTCCTCCGGGAGTTGACCGCTCCACGCTTTGGCCGGATACGGTGAAGCGTGGAGCAATGGACGTCCAGGTGCGTGGCTTGGGCACGCTGGTTCCCGTGCAGTTACAGTTCATTCCAGCGGTAACAGACGGACGCGTGGAGCGGCGCTTCCTGCTGCCGGGTGTGAAAGTGGCGCCCGACACACTACTGCTGCAGCTCACCAACCCGCAGCTTCAGCAGGAAGCTCAAAGCGCGGAGTGGACTTACAAGGCGGACGTGGCGAACCTCGAGAGCCTTAAATCCACGCTGAACAACGATCTTCTGAGCGAGCAATCGACTCTGACCAACCTCGAGGCGGAGTACAAGCAGGCCCAACTGCAAAGCGGCGTGGATGAGCAGCTTGCCGCCAAGGGAATTGATTCCCAACTGACAGCGCAACTTTCAAACGCCAAGGCCGCCGGACTCGCCGCGCAAGTGGCCATCGAGCAGAAGCGGGTGGCCACGCTGAAGCAATCGCTGACCTCGCAGCTCGCGGCTCTCCAGGCCAAGGCCGAGCAGGATCAGGCGATGTATCAACTGAAGAAGAGCCAATTGGACGCGTTGATGGTCCACGCGGGTTACAACGGCATCCTCACGGATATTCCCGTCGAAGTGGGGCAGCAGGTCAAGGCGGGCGACACGCTCGCCAAGGTGGTCGATCCGACAAAGCTCAAGGCACAACTTCAAATCGCTGAGACTCAGGCCAAAGACATCCAGATAGGCCAGAGCGCCTCGATTGACACCCACAACGGGATCATTTCCGGCAAAGTGGTGCGCATTGACCCGGCCGTGGTCAATGGCACCGTCACCGTCGACGTTGCGCTGGAAGGCGCGCTGCCCGACGGCGCGCGACCGGACTTGAGCGTGGATGGCACAGTCCTGATTTCTCACCTCAACGACGTGCTTTACGTGGGGCGACCGGCCTTCGGCCAAGCCTACAGCACCGTCGGACTTTTCAAGGAAGTGGACGACGGCAAAGAAGCCGTGCGCGTGCAGGTGAAACTGGGCGAAGCCTCGGTGAACGAAGTTCAGATTCTGCAAGGACTCAACCAGGGTGACACCGTGATCCTTTCGGACATGTCGCGCTGGGACGCCTTTGATCGCATTCGATTACAATAAGCGCGCCGCTGGCTGCGTCTATTGCCCTTCAAACGGATTGAGCACGCGAACGCCTCGGAAGCGGCTGAAATCGCGGTCCGCGGTAAGCAGTTCCGAAACGCCGTGCTCGAGGCAGAGCGCGAAGATGTGGGCGTCGTGAACCAGATTGCCCGTGGCGCCGGCGCCGCGCACGGCTTCCTCCAGTACAGAAGCATGGCGGTCCGTTTCGGCGAGCAGCACGAGTGATGGTGATAACAAAATATTTTTCAGGTCCGCGAGCACGATTTCGAGAGGCACGGGCGGGTGGAAAACCCGTGGATGCGTCACCACCCGGAGGAATTCGTAAATGCAAGGCCAAGGAATGGCCCAGGGGAGATCACCTTGCGCCAAGTTTGTGAGCAGCTCGCGCGCCGCCGCATGCCGTTTGTTGGACTCGACCTCGGCGTAGATGAGTACGTTGGTATCGATCGCCTGCACGCGTCAGCGCCCGTCCATGAGGTCGAAAAGCGTGTCGCGGTCTGAGAGATCGACGCCCGGTAGCTCCGCGGCTTTCCAACCCTGAAGCCGCAAATCATAAGGTCTGCGCGGGCCAGCCGCGAGCGCGCGGCGAAGCAGGTCGTTCGTTACGGCCTGGAGAGTCCGTCCCTCTTCGGCGGATTTCTTTTTCAGCGCGCGCAGCAGCCGGTCGTCAAGCGTCAATGTGGTTCGCTTCATATGCAAAAGTGTATATCTCACGCATCAAGATGTCAACGGGGTAGCTGAGGAGAGGCGGATGTAGTTCTGTATCGGCGGCGTCCCGGCCACCGCACTTTGGCTTCAACCATTTCGGCGGCAGGGACGCCGCCGCTACAGCTCGTGATTGAGAGGCGAAGATATGGGCGCACTATTCCAGGACCTGAAATTCGGACTGCGGATGCTCGCCAGGAATCCCGGCTTCACGGCGGTGGCCATCATCACGCTGGCGCTGGGCATTGGCGCAAACACGGCCATTTTCAGCGTGGTCGAAGGTGTGATGCTTGCCCCGCTCCCTTACGCTCACCCCAACCGGCTGGTGAAAGTTTACGAAAGCAATTCCCATTTCAACCAGATGTCCATTTCCTATCCCAATTTCAAGGACTGGCAGCGCGACGCACGTTCATTCGAATCCATGGCTGCCTACCGCTTTACGGATTTCAACCTGGCCAGCCCAGGCACGCCGGCACACGTGGATGGGAAATCAGTTTCCAGCGGACTCTTTTCCACTCTGGGCGTGAAGCTGCGCTTGGGCCGCGAGTTCTCCGCTCAGGAAGACCAGCAAGGCGGCGCGCCGGTCGCAATCATCAGCAATAGCCTTTGGAGGAAGCGCTTCGACGGCAGCGCTGCCGCTCTCGAAAAAGTGATGAACTTAGACGGCAAAGACTACACCGTCATCGGGGTGCTGCCGCAGGGATTTCGCTTTCGGGGACATGCAGAGGTCTATGTACCGCTTGCCCAGGGCGACCCGATATTGCTGGACAACCGCAAAATCAGTCCGGGAATTCAATCGGTTGCGCGGCTGAAACCCGGAGTAACCATTGCCCAGGCTAATTCAGAAATGGGAAATGTCCAGCGGCGCCTCGATCAGCTTTACCCGGCCGCGAACGAGGGATTGGGCGCGGGCGCGGTTTCGCTCAAACAATCTCTTATGGGCGGCGTGGGCGGAACGCTCGTTCTGCTATTGTGCGCCGTCGGCCTGGTGCTGCTGATTGCGTGCGCCAACGTAGCGAATCTTTTGCTCGCGCGCTCAACGGCCCGCAACCGTGAATTTGCCATACGCTCGGCGCTGGGCGCGAACCGCGCCCGTGTCGTCCGCCAACTGCTCACCGAAAGCGTGCTGCTTGCGGTGGCGGGTGGCGGCCTTGGCCTTCTGGTCGCATCGTGGGGCATTGCGCCCATTCTCGCCGCCGTGCCAGGCAGCTTGCCGCGCAGCGAGAATATCGGTTTGAACGTCCCCGTCCTTCTTTTCACCTTTGGCGTTGCCATCGTGGTGGGCATTCTCTTTGGCTTGGCGCCGGCGTTGAAGAGCTCAAAATCAGACTTGCAGGAAGCGCTTAAAGAAGGCGGCCGCACGTCGTCAAGCGGCCAGCATCGCGCGCAAAAGGTCCTGGTGGTTTTTCAGATGGCGTTGACGCTCATTCTTTTAGTGGCGGCGGGCCTGATGTTCCGCACCATCCGCCGCCTTTGGGACGTGAATCCCGGTTTCGACGCCAAGAACGTGATCACGTTCAGCGTCGGCCTTTCGCCCTCGCTGACCAAGACTCCGGCTGACACACGGCTTAATTACCATCAGCTTGTCGATCGAATCAGAAACATACCCGGCGTCCGGTCGGTTGCCGTTACAGACCTGGTTCCGCTGGACGGAAATGACAGCGAACTTCCGTTTTCACCCGGTCCCGTGAAGCCGGCCTCATTCCAGAAAGCGCCGTGGTCGCTGTTCTATATCACCACGCCCGATTATTTACGCGCCATGGGAATCCCATTGCTGCGGGGCCGGTATTTCACCAACGAGGACACCACTAAATCGCCGCCGGTGGTTGTGATCGATCAGGCGCTCGCACACAAATTTTTCCCCAACCAGAACCCGGTCGGCCAGGCGCTAACGCTTGGCCTCCTCGGAACGTATCGGATTATTGGCGTGGCAGGACACGTAAAACATTGGGGCCTCAACGCCGGCTCGAAGGTTATCCGGAACGAAATGTACTTATCCTTCTACCAGATTCCGGACCCGTGGATGAAGGCGGCCACCAATGGGCTAACGTGGGTGGTGAACACACCGTCTAACGCAACGGGCATCATGGCAGCCGTGCGCCAGGTGGTTTACGGCGCCGGGCGCGACCAGCCCGTCTATGGCGTCGAAACGATGCAGCAGATCGTTTCTGATTCCATGTCGTCGCAGCGTTTCCCTATGGTCTTGCTGGGCGCTTTTGCGGTGCTGGCGCTGGCGCTTGCATCGGTGGGCATTTACGGCGTGATCTCCTATTCGGTCAGCCAACGGTTGCACGAGATTGGCATCCGCATGGCTCTCGGTGCGCAGAAGGCGGACGTGCTGAAAATGGTCATCGCCAACGGCGCGAGGCTGGCGCTGATTGGCGTTGGGATCGGCATTGTGGGCGCCTTGATTCTTACCCGCTTCCTCGCCAGCATGCTTTTCGGTGTCGGCGCCACGGATCCGGGAACTTTTGTGGTGGTCTCACTCGTATTAATAGGTGTGGCGCTGCTTGCCTGCTACATCCCGGCGCGCCGCGCGACGAAAGTGGACCCCATGGTAGCGCTGCGGTACGAATAGGCGTTGGGGAGAAACACGCCACGCTACGAAGGCTGCGGATTGAGTCCGATTTCTGATTTTGGATCGTCCGCAGGTGCGTTGCTTGCCGCGCCCGCTTAAAACCATGGAACCAGATGCCAACCTCCACTGTCGCCAGCCGCTTCGCTTTCGAGGCTATGATTATTCGTTGCCGGGCTTTTATTTTGTGACGGTGTGTACGCAGAATAAAGCGTGCCTATTTGGAGATATCGTCGAAGGCGGAGTTCACTTAACAGAGGCAGGCCACGTTGCAGTAGAGACTTGGCGACAATTGCCGCATCGATTCTCCGCAGTTGCTCTGGATGAGTACGTCGTCATGCCGAACCATGTGCACGGAATTATTCAAATTGTACCGCCCGAATTAGATTGGGCGCAGCGTGTAGCACCCCTGTGGTCGTCACCGGCGCCGGGCGCAGGAATCCTCCGGCGCACCGCGAAGCAAGCAGCGCCCCTACAGCCTGTGGAGGCGTTGAGTGACGTTATGCGGGCATTCAAATCGACGTCGGCTATTTTGATCAACCGGCTGCTCAAGCGCCCACAACGCCAGGTATGGCAACGAAATTATTACGAACACGTGATACGGAATGAGAACGAATTAACGAAAATTCGAGAGGACATAAACCAAAACCCCCTGCGATGGGATCTGGACCGGGAAAACCCGGCAGCGTCACACGCGGCTGATGTCAAAACGTCCTGGGGAGCGTAGGGGCGCTGCTTGCTGCGCCCGGTTCGCCATAGCGTAGGGGCGCTGCTTGCTGCGCCCTAAAGGGAACACGTGAGAAACCGCCGGGCGCGGAGGACGCAGCGCCCGCCAATTAAGGAGCAGATAATGGAATCCAACGGAAACTACCTGATCCGGCTCGAAGGAGTCACCAAAGTCTTTTACACCGACGAGGTGGAAACGCACGCCCTCGCGGGAATTCATCTCGATATCACCCGGGGCGAATACGTCTCAATTGCCGGCCCTTCAGGCTGCGGCAAGTCCACGCTGCTGTCAATCATCGGGCTGCTGGATACACCTTCGGAGGGTAAGTATTGGCTGAATGGCACGCCCGTTGAAGAGCTCGGCCTGGGGGACCGCTCCCGCATCCGCAACCGCGAGGTGGGCTTCATCTTTCAGAGCTTCAACCTGATTGGCGATCTGAACGTCTACGAAAACGTCGAGCTGCCGCTGACCTATCGCGGCATGCCGGCGGCGGAGCGCAAGGAGCGCGTGCAGAGGGCCCTCGAGCGCGTCGGCATGTCGCACCGCGTGAAGCACTATCCCTCACAGCTCTCCGGAGGACAGCAGCAGCGCGTCGCTGTGGCGCGCGCGCTCGGAGGCGAGCCGGCTGTGCTGTTGGCCGATGAGCCCACCGGCAACCTGGACTCCAAAAACGGCGACGCCGTTATGGATCTGCTGCAGGAATTGCACCGCGGCGGCGCTACCATCGTGATGGTCACGCACGATCAGCGCTTTGCACGCCACGCCCAGCGCAGCGTCAATTTATTCGACGGCCAGGTCGTGGATGAAACGGAGGAACAGCGCGCAGCCGCCGAGCAGGCGCCAACGCAGAGAGCGTAGGCCCGTCGACGGGTCTCTACGCCATCCGGACGAGCCGCGCCTCATGAGCTTGCCCTATCCACCTCGCATCTGCCACCCACCGGGGCGCCCCGTGATATCCTTGACCTGCCCGGTGAAATTCTTACGAACAGGTTGTAGCGCAGAGTTTTGCTTTTAAAACTCTGCGGTCTTTCGCGATTTAGAACCGGCGTAGGGGCGCTGCAGGGGAGATGCGAGCGTCCGGGATCGGCTCGCCAACACGGGCGTGAATGGGAACGACCCCGGCCCAGATGGGAATTGCATAGTCTTCTTC
>JBOGJT010000071.1:0-10835 GCA_050745065.1 Terriglobia bacterium | reverse complement strand
GCTCGTCATAACGAGCCGCTCAGCCGGAAAGACAAGGAAATCTAAGACGCCTCTTAACGGCACGGCCCAATTTTGAAAAAGCGGCCGGGCCCTCCTGGCTGTCGAACCGAACTTCAATCCGGGTTACTGAATCTTCTTGCGAACTTCATCGAGCGCCTGACGCGCCAGGGTATAACCGGGGCACAAGCCGAGGGCTGTCTCAAAATGACGCCTGGCGGCGCCGTACATCCCCTTCGACATGAAGGCGCGGCCAAGGTTGTAGTGAGGGTAATGGTAGGACTCGTAGCGGCGCGATTGCAGTGCCCGCTCGAGCCACGGGAGCGCCTCGTCGTAGTTTCCGCGCTCAATCAGGTACGCGCCGATATCGTTGTAGGGGTTGCCAAACTCCGGGTCGATCTGGATGGCCTTCTTGCACTCCTCAATCGCTTCCTCGACCTTGCCCTGAAAGTGATAAGTCCATCCCAAGAACGTGTAAGCCTCTGCCGTCGGATGGAGGTTTAAGGAGCGCCTGTAGAGCTCCACCGCCATCTCGTATTCCCCCCCCATTTGATACTCATACGCTTCTTTTAGGAGACCCCACGCCGACTGATGATTCTCAGTATTCATGGATCACTGCCTTTCAAATTGCGTTGTTATCACAGTGCCCGTGAGATTGTCAACGGCACGCGGCCGAGCAAGCCGGTTGCCGGAGTGCTAACATCACGCCATAAGTCAGCCGCATTCAACTTTGTAGTGGCGGCCTCTGGCCGCCGGTCTTTACTCACGATGACGAACCGGCGGCCAGAGGCCGCCCCGACAACTCCCCCTAAGGCTCCCGCCACAGCAAATGCCTGGCCATGAGTTATGACGCTCCGTATAACTCGACGCAAAACACCGGAGTGCCGGGCGGGAGAGATCCGGCTACGGCCTGCCGATTGCCAACTGGCAACGCCCTGGAGGTAAAGAGAGCAATTGCCGAACCAAGCGGGCGGATATGCTTATCCCCTGGCCGGCCAACGCGCGCGCTCAGGCATAAGGGTCCCATGTGTGGAAATGGATTACACACATTGGGCAATCGAACACCTATTTTTGCGTGTGCGCGGCTTCCCCTTCGTTGACTCGAACCGGGCACCCAAGCCGCCGGCATGCGGCAAGGAGCGGCAAAAGCTGGCGGCTGCGCGACCGGTGTGAGTCTGTGGAGGCGTCCGGAATCGTTGCAGGTAATTACAGAGTAATAAGTTATCGCTGAATTATAACTCCGCAATATTTCGCTGCGACGTCCGGCAGTGTGGGCGATAGCATCGTAAGCTGGCCGCGTCCGGTGTTGGCATGAGGATTGCTTTCCTAATCGTGCGAGCCTGAACCGGTTGGGTGGCCAGAATCCGCCCATAAGGTTCAGAAGGGTTAGAAAAGATATGCCGAACATCCGCAGCCGTCACATTCGCTACCGGCGCACGTCACCCCGCCCCCCGCTAAGCTTCTGGCTTGTCCTTATCGCGGCGCTGGCGTTGGGCGCCTTTGCAGCGTTCATCCTCATGAGGCCTGCGACGGTTTCGCAGCATGGCGTTCGATCGATTTGGACGAGCGCGTTGGGGTTGGCGACGAGCGCAGGGCAGCAGGCGGCGCCGGACTCAAAAGGGCAAATCTTCCCCTATTCGATTGTCGCCGGGGGCGTACATAACAAGCAGCAATTTGAGGCGGCGATGCGGACGGATCCGGTGGCCGCGGCACACTACGCGAGCTTTGACGCCGCGAAGTTCCACGTGGTCAAGTTACAACACGCCGAAGAGGCCTACGTCTCGTTTCGGGTTGGAGATAACGTCTATTGGACTAGCCACAAGGTGACACTGCGCAAAGGGGAAACGCTGATCTCCGACGGCAAACATCTCGGGCGCACGCGTTGCGGAAATCGTGTGTCTGAGACTCCGCGCCTTCCGACCTACAATCACGAGCCTTCGGAGGCGGAGCTTAATACCACGGCTCAGCCGCACGTGGAGACGGAAGCATTCACCGCGCAGTCTCCTCTGGCGCCCGGCACGGGGGCCCTGCCTGCAACGGCTTTGGCGCCCACCGGGATCACCCTTTCCGGTCCTGGGCCGCGCCAGTTGGCTTCCACTCTGCCGCCAAGCTACACTCCGTTCCTGGGCACACCCAATTCGCCTCCGTTGGGGTGCACGAACGGGTCCGTGGACTCTAACGGAAAATGCGTCGTCCCCACCACGCCCGGAATCCCCAACATGCCCACGCCGGAGAATAGCGCCCGGGTGCTGTTTTTTACGGGAGTTGTGCTGTTGGCAGCCAACGGCCTGATTCGCCGGCGCCGCGCCGGAATGGCGTGAGCGGCGCGTCGGAATTGCGGCGCTGAGGGACCCGGCTTTAGCCGTGCCAGGAGGGGGTAGCGCATCCCCTGGGAAGGGGCCGTAGCGCACGGCACGGCTAAAGCCGCGCTCCTCGCCGCAAAGCCGCCCGGGTAGCTCAGACGCCGCTCGGGATGCCCTGCCTGCATGGCAAAAACGTAATTGCTTGTTTTTCTATGCGGAGCGTCAGACGTGAACGATCGGCATTTGCTCTAGCGGCGGCGTCCCTGCCGCCGAAAGGATGGAACGACCGGCGGCAGGAACGCCGCCGCTACAGAGTCGAACGTCGCCCGCCGCGGGCGGCAGCCAACCGGAAATGCCCCGCCGCACCTCTCTCGGACGTTCCAGTCATCGTTTCTTCTTCCCGCCTTGCTCGGCGGCCAGCACACCCAGCGCTTCCACGTAGTGATCCTGATAGGAGGAATCATCCGGGTCAAGATGCGTGGCAATGCGGAACTGATCGAGCGCTCCGTGAACGTCTCCGAGCTTTTCGAGAGCATACCCTAACCCATTGTGGGCGCCGGCGCTCGACGGGTCGCGCCGGATCGCCTCGCGCAGCTCCACCTCGGCATTCGCCCAGTCACGAATCATTAGAAAAGTCATGCCGATCTCGTGATGCAGTCCGGCATTGTCCGGATCGAGCTGGATCGCGCGCCGGAGGGCGTGAATCGAATCCGGGAATTGGCCGTTGGAGCGGTCGTTGGAGGCCTCCGTGAGGAGCTTACGCAGCTCCAGATTATTTTCCGCGCGGCCAAAATCGGGCCCGCCATCCTCACCGGATTCGGAAGGCGCGGGCCGAACCTCCGTTGTCGAGCCGGCGCTCGGTGAGACGAACGTAGTGGCCTCGGGCTGTCCGGGGCAATCGACGTGGATGTAATGGCTGGACACGGTAACGTTGGATAGAATCAACCGCCCCTGCGCGTTTGTTTTGCCAGCGGGCGTGCCATCCACGTCTACGCCGCAGCCGGGTTTGGCGGATTGAACGGTGATCTGCGCGGTCTCCGCCGCGCTTCTTTTCCGGTGAGGAAACACGCCCGCGTGGGCGCCCGCTCCCGCGAAGGTGAACACCAAGGTGAAGGCCCCGGCCGACGCTCGGATGAAGCTTGGCATGGCGGGTTCATCTTAGCACAGAGCTGCCAGCCCGCGGTGGGCAGGCCGTTATGCTATATTCTGAAAAGGCGCTGGATCGAGCGGCGGGTTTATCATCCGCTTGGCGGCATCAAGCCGTCTCAACGTGGCGCCTTTGCGTCGCGCGACGCCCTTTCGCGCGTTCAGGTGGTGCGGTTTAGAAGGGAATTCGTGGTTCCCGGGGGTGGCGTTGGATTTCGAACTTTCCGCGGATCAACAAGAAATTAAGCGGTCGGTCCGGGAATTCGCGGAGCGCGAAATACGCCCTCACGTGATGGAGTGGGATGAGGCGCAGCACTTTCCCCGCGAGCTACTGCCGCAGCTTGCGCAACTCGGATTAATGGGGGTCGCGATTCCGGCGGAGTACGGCGGGGCGGGCCTCGGGTACGTGGAATATGTCACCGTCATCGAGGAGTTGGCGCGCGTAGACGGATCGGTCGCGATCATTGTAGCGGCGCACAATTCCCTCTGCGCCGGGCATATCGCCGAAGCGGGGACGGAGGATCAGAAGCGACTCTACCTTGCGCCGCTGGCGCGCGGTGAGAAGCTGGGCTGTTGGAGCCTGACCGAACCGCAGGCGGGGAGCGACGCGAGCGGCACTCGCACCACCGCAAAACTGGAGGGCGGCGAGTGGATATTGAACGGCGCAAAAACGTTCACGTCGAATGGCAGCTACGCGGATATCTGCGTGGCCATGGCCGTTACCGATAAAACGGCGCACAAACACGGCATTTCCGCCTTCATCATCGAGCGCGGCACACCCGGCTTCCGCCCCGGAAAGAAGGAAAACAAGATGGGCCTCCGGGCGAGCGATACCGCGGAAGTCATCTTTGAGGACTGCCGTATCCCCGCGCAAAATTGCCTGGGGAAACCGGGCGAAGGCTTCATCGATTCGCTCAAGGTCCTCGACAAAGGACGAATTTCCATCGCGGCCCTGGCTGTCGGCATGGCTCAAGGCGCTTTTGAAGCCAGCGTGGACTATGCCCGGCAGCGAAAGCAGTTTGGCAGAACGATCTCGGAATTCGAAGCTATCCAGGAAAAACTGGCGAACATGGCCTGCGGTATTGAGGCGGCTCAGTTACTCACCCTTCGCGCCGCCGTCCACGCGGATCGTGGGCGCCGGGTAACACGGGAAAGCGCCATGGCGAAGCTGGTGGCGGCCGAAACTGCTGTCAGCGTGGCCAACGAAGCCGTGCAGATCCACGGCGGCTACGGATTCATCAAGGACTACCCGGTTGAAAAGTACTACCGCGACGTGAAGCTCTGTACCATCGGGGAGGGCACGAGCGAGATTCAGCGCCTTGTGATCGCTCGCGAGTTGTTGCGCGACCCCGGCCAAGCGTAGCCGGGACTTCTCACCAGCTTGGCGGCTGGACTACTGAGGATTCCATATTAGAGTGACACCAAATGTGGTAGCGGCGGCCTCTGACCGCCGGTTTTTTGGCGCTCGGAGAGCGCCGCTACAGCGAAAGCTATCACTATAGTATGTAATCATTAGGGGGCACGGTTTCAAGCCAGCCGCAGGCGCTTATGACGGATTCGACGGAAGCGTGGGCGCAGAAAATCCAGTCGGGCGACCGCCGCGCCACCGCCCGTGCGATCTCCGCCGTCGAGGGCGGGGAGGCTGGCAGCGTTCCGCTCCTCAAACGGCTCTTCCGCGCGGGTCGTCGGGCCTGCGTCATTGGTGTGACGGGCGCACCGGGATCTGGAAAGAGCACGTTGGTGGAAAAGCTGGCGGCGGCCCATCGGCGGGCCGGACGGCGGACGGGCGTACTGGCCATTGACCCCACGAGCCCTTTCACCGGCGGTGCGATCCTCGGTGATCGTATCCGCATGCAAAACCTGCAGGATGACGACGGAGTTTATATCCGCAGTATGGCCACGCGCGGCTGCCTGGGCGGGCTTGCCCACGCCGCGGCGGACGCCGTCATCGTTCTCAAGGCCGCCGACTGCGGCGTGGTTTTCGTCGAGACTGTGGGCGTTGGCCAGGATGAGGTCGAGATTGCAAGGTTAGCGGACATTACCGTTCTTCTGCTTGCACCGGACGCGGGTGATGACGTCCAGGCGTTCAAGGCCGGCGTGATGGAAATCGCGGACGTTTTCGTGATCAATAAGGCGGACCGCGGCGGCGCTGACCGCACGGAGCGTGAGATTCGAGCGCTGCTCAGCCTGGCTCCCGAACGCAACCACCACCCCACCTCCATTGTGAAAACTTCGGCCGCAACGGGTGAAGGGGTGGAGCCGCTTCTCGCCGCCATCCAGGAGTTCCGGATTTACGCCGAAGAAACCTCGCTGGCCAAAGACCGCGAGCGTGAGCGGTTGCGGCTGCGCATCGGCCAGATGGCGCGCCAGCGCCTGCTCGATCGCGTGATGGCGCGGCCTGAAAATGAGGGACTCATTGCGGCTCGCGTGGAGCAAATGCTCAACCACGAGACGGATCCGTATACCGTCGTCGAGGAGCTCCTTAAGATTTATCCATCGAATCATTGAGTCATTGAATCATTTGACGGTTCCGGCAGATTGTTCCTTGGCGCCACAAAAACACATCCCGCATGTGAGTGCGGGTGGTTCAATCCTTCAATGATGCAATGACTCAATGAACCAATGAACCTATCTTTATGAAGCTCCACCACGTTGGCATCGCGGTTAAATCACTCAAGGATGCGGTCCCAATCTTTGAAAAACTCCTCGGATGCTCTCCCGTCTGCACGGAGCGGGTGGAGGGTCAGAAGGTGCGCGTGGCCGTTTTCGGCGTGGGCGGCAGCCGTATCGAGCTCCTGGAGGCAGAAAGCGCTGAGTCGCCGATTGCCCGATTCATCGCCAAGCGTGGGCAGGGGATGCATCATCTCACGCTAACCGTACCCGATCTTGAGCAGGCGCTGGTGGAAATGGAGCGCTCCGGAATCCGAGCAATCGATCGTCAGCCTCGCGTGGGCGCGGGAAACCGCCGCATCGCCTTCCTGCAACCTCAGAGCACCGCGGGAGTGCTGATTGAATTGATGGAGGAAAGCAACAAAGGGGAGGGAACGCGAACAGAGTGAAACTGGGCGATTTTCACATTCATGCTTTATCGGACGGAAATTTCAAGTTGGACGGCGGGCAAATGTTCAGCGTTGTGCCCAAGCCTTTGTGGGAAAAGCAGCTTCCGTCCGACGCCGCCAACCGCGTGGCTCTAGGGCTCACATGCCTGCTCGTTCAAACCGGCAAGCATAACGTCCTGATCGAAACCGGGATTGGCGATAAATTTGACGCGAAGCGCGCGCGCATCTACGGAGTGGACCATACCGGCGCGTCTTTGCCCGCCGACCTCAAAGCGCACGGTGTCGCGCTCGAAGACGTTGATATCGTCATTAACACCCACCTTCATTTTGATCACTGTGGATGGAACGCGCGGCGTGAGGGTGGCCGTCTGCTTCCGTCCTTCCCGCGCGCGCGCTATTTTATTCAGCGCGGTGAGTGGGAGCATGCCTGTCAGCCGACGGAGCGAGACCGCGGCAGTTTCGTGCAGGAATTTTTCACGCCGGCTGAGGCGCAGACAGAGTTTCTGGAGGGCGACGCGGAGATTTTGCCCGGAATTCAGGTCGAAGTTCTGCCGGGCCACACCCGGCACATGCAGGGGGTCCGGGTCGAATCAGGCGGCGAGGAGACGTTTTTTATTTCAGACCTGGTTCCCACTCGCGCTCACCTGCCTTACGCTTGGATGATGAGCTTCGATCTGTATCCGCTCGATACGCTGGCGAACAAGAAGAAAGTGCTTCCGGCGTTGGCTCAGAGGCGATCGCTAGTGGTTTTTCCGCACGACCCATCGGCGCCGTGGGCGCGGCTCGAAGAGCGGGAGGGCCGAATCGTTTGCCGCGAGGATGGCCGGATTTTCCCCTTGGATTAACCCCCCGGCCACAGACCCAGTCCACGTATAATCCTCCCGCCTCGTCTTGTCGCTACTTCGGGTATTGCTATTGGAATTATTACATGGGGACTGGAGTTTTTTACGCGCTTCGGACGCATCAGCCGATCATCTGTTACGGCTTTTCAATAACTTACAAACGATTCGACATTGGTCAATAACTTGCCTAGAAAAAAGTGCGTGGCTACGCTAGCTCTGGTACTTCAAAGGTGCTAGAATAAGGGCCTAGTCATGTCCGCGGACCCCCCTCCCCGCGGATTAGTAGACTCGTGGCGGAAGACCCCAGGGTTCTTGCAAGTGCCTGCTTCAACCCTCGGGGTCTTCTCCGCGAGGATATTGTCCTCCTACCGCTTCCAGCCTCCTGTACACTATAGCCTTGTGAATAATTCTCACCAAAAACCTGCCGAGCTCGCCCGGAGAATTTGCCAGTCTTCTCGGCGCCAACCTGCTGGCCACCGGGGGCAAACCCTTGGGTGTGGCTGCGCCTACGGTCGGGTTGGAACCCTGCCCCCCTATTCTGGACGCCGTGTTGGTGAGAAGTCCGGGCTGGTGTCGAAAATCAAAAGGCCCTGCCGCTCGCTGTGCGCAGCGATTTCCTGCCTGATTTTGGTTGGCATGGCTTTCCCCTGCAGCGCATCTGCGCAGGACGTGGCGCAAGTGGCCTTGTCGGCCTTCCCGGCCGACACCCAACAGATTGCATACGTTAACATTGCGCAACTTCGCGCGCTGCCCGGCTACTGGCAAATCCGCGCCGTTCTGCTCAACCGGCAGATGCGCCTTTTCGAAAACTTTCTCAGCTCGATTGGCTCCGACCCCGGCAAAGATGTGGACGAGGTGGTTGTGGGGTTGAGGGCTACGGGTGGACAAACCCTTTTTGGATTGGCCGCGGGGCAATTCAACCCATCTCACGCGCAGAATTTCATTGCCCAGAAGAACCTGCCCACGCGCCAATACTCCGGGTATACGCTTGACGCGTTTGGCCCGGGCCTTTCGCCCAACGACTTGTTCTTTACGTTCATCAATCCCGGACTCGCCGCTTTTGGGCGGGCGAGCGATATCGAGGCCATTCTCGACCGCTACAACGGACAGGGCGCGACGCTGAGCTCGAACCAGCACTTTGTAAAATGGGAGGGTGTGCTCGATGGGTCCGCTCCCGAATGGGGCATTACCACCGGCAAGGCCGCACAGAATCTGGCCGCACCGTGGCTGCTGAGCGGCGCAAAATCGAACGGCTCAAAGCAGAAATTAGACCTCTCCGCTGTTTTTGGCCCGATCAAGGCTGTGCTGTACCAGGCCAACTGGGATAACGGTTTCTCCTTCCAAGCCAGCGCGATCTGCGAAAACGCGCAAAGCGCCCAGGTACTTTCCCGGCTTCTCTCAATCTGGAGGGATTCCGCTTCGCTAACAGGAAGGCAGCCGGCGGATGTTGGGGATTTCATTCAGGGCTTGCAGATCAGCTCATCAGGCAGTCGCGTTGATATCGCCGGTTCGGGATCGACCGGCGTTTTTCTCCGCCTCCTTCAAAACGCCGCAAAGTGACAGCCGCCAAATCGCGCAGCGGCTGTACAACGCCAACGAAAGTGCCGGGCGCTCGGCCGCACGACATCAGTCCCGCCGGATCAAATCCCAATAATCACCAGGCTGATCGATATCCAAGAGCACGCCGGGGTCGTTCACCGGTACCCATTCAGTCGTGCTGCGATATTTCCGTACGACGGTGTTCGCCCCTTGCTCCGGGTCGAGATCCAGTAGCTCCGGGAAGAGCGCGCGGCTGACGAGCACGGGGTGCCCGCGCCGGTCTTGATAGACCGGGATGACCACCGGGGCGCCCGTGCGCAAAAACACCCTCGCAAGCTGGCGCATGGTTTCCGGCCCGGCCGCGGGATGATCGACGAGGCACACAAGAACCGCGTCAACGCCAGCCGCGTTGATGGCGCGAAGACCAATTTGCAAGGATGACGTTTGACCCCGGCGATACTCCACGTTGATCACAGCGGCGGCATCGCCTAATTTCACTCTGTTTTGGATTGTCGCGGCGTTGTGCCCCAACACCACAACGCGCCGGCCGATTCCCGCCAGACGGAGGTTGTCCAGGACGACTTCGAGAAACGGCCGGCCCTGATAATCGAGGAGAGCTTTGTCTTCGCCCATGCGCCGCGATTCCCCGGCGGCAAGTACCAGACCGGCGATCGACCTCTCCTTCGTGCCCTCCGTCATGACGCTTGGCGGGACTTCGGGCGATAGGCTAGCGCGGCGGCTGAACTCAGGGCGTTACGCCGGACCGCTACCATCTCGGCAACAGCGGAGACGGCGATCTCTCCGGGCGTGAGCGCGCCGATATCCAGGCCCACCGGTGAGCGAACCCGATCGAGCGCGCCCGCCGGCACACCCTCTTGCCTCAGCGTCCGGTCGAACTCGATCAGCTTGCGGCGGCTACCGACCATGCCCACGTAGCGGGCTGGGCTCCGTACCGCCCAGCGTAGGCAGGCGAGATCGCTCTTGTGCCCCCGTGTTGCGATCAAAAGATAGGAAAAGTCGTTGGGATGGAGCCTGGGAAAGACGTCTTCCCACGCGCCACAGTAAACGCCGACTGCATCCGGGAAGCGCGACTTGCTAGCGAAGGCCTCGCGGTCGTCCACCACCACGATTTCGAAGCCGGCGATGCCCGCGACTTTTGCAACGGCCAGCGAAACGTGTCCTCCGCCGAAAAGGTAGAGCGTGGGAGTAGCCAGAATAGGCTCGACAAAGATATCGAGTGAGCCTCCGCAAACCAAGCCCTGGGTGTCATCCGGAACGTTGTTCAGGTTGAAGTGCAGGCGGCGCGGCTTCTCCTCGCGCATGACTTCCTGCGCCACCGACCAGACTTCCGCCTCAACGCACCCGCCGCCCACCGTGCCCACGATCGATCCGTCATCTTTCACCAGAATCTTCGACGTCTCGTAGCTCGGGATCGATCCTTGCACTTGAATAATCGTGGCCAGCGCCGCGCGCCGCCCTTCCCGCCTCAACTGCGCAATTTCAGCGTAAATGTCCGTGCCCATAGAAGAATCAGGTTAGTAATCGGGTGGCCGGATGTCAAATGCAAACCGCAGCGATACCGCGGGCGCGGCAGGGCAGCCAACCGTTTGGGCCACGTTACACCTCAGATTTTCATAAATCGGAGTGTTAGGGCGGCCGCATTAACTTGCGCGGAGCGCCGACATGGGATCGATTCGCGAAGCGCGCCGGGCGGGAAGATACCCCGCCATAAGCGCGACCAGCGTCAGGACGATCACGGTCACTGCAAACGCCACCGGGTCAGCCGGACTAATGCCGAACAGCAGAGACGCTATCAAGCGCGTGATAAGCAAAGAAGTCACCACCCCCCCTGAGATTCCGTCAAGAGTCAGTATCTATGTTCTTCTTAGCTCGTCTCGTTGTACTTTTCCCGGCGTTGAGCCCAATGCCATCGGAATGCCGATTTCATG
>JBOGJT010000070.1:0-8390 GCA_050745065.1 Terriglobia bacterium | reverse complement strand
CTACATTGGCGGGCGCAGCAAGCAGCGCCCCTACCCAAAGCACCACAACCCAATTTGTTTTCAACACCGGGTCTGGCTATTTTCAGGGCAGCCGAGGGCGACGAGGAATCTCGCACTGATTTGTTCGCAGAATGAGATGCCTCGCTTGGGTCGGAATGACAGTCTTCTAAAGTGTTTTTCCGCAGCCTGCTTACGACCGTTCCATTTCAGCGGGTCCACGGCAGGGCTGAAGCCATGCCGCGACACGAAGGGCTGGTTCGGAATGATTTTCAGCAGCTTTTGCGGGCCACCGGCCCTGAAAGACAGATCTGAGAAGTTGCGCTCACACATGTTCAAAATAACGTACCGCACGGTGGCGTCGCTATTGCTGGTGATCGGTTCCGCGTGTGCGCGGCCCGGCCAGCAAATTTCCCCACCGCCTTCGCAAATCGGCCCCGGCGCACAAGCGCTTCTCAATCAGGCGATCCAAGCGCTGGGCGGCGCGGCGTTCCTTGACTTTAAGACCATGAGTTCAACTGGGCGCGCCTTTTCCATCGCCGACGGCATATTGCAGGGGTTCGTTCATTACACCAGCGCCGCGGAGTTTCCTGCCCGCCGGCGCCTTTTCTACGGCTTGAAAAAAAAGTCCAAGGCTGTGACCCTGATTAATAACGGCAGCCAGGGTTGGGAGGTCGACCGATATGGGCTGATTGAGCAGCCGCCTAAAGAAATTCAGGCGTGGCAGTTGGCAAACCGTTATAGCCTGGAAAATCTGCTGCGGGTTCGCATCCACGAGCGCGGCATGCTGATTCAGAAGGGCAAGCAGGACTTCGTGGATAATCTTCCCGTGCAAATTGTAGGGATGGTCGACGCGCGCCAGGTGGAGATACAACTCTACCTGAGCTCGGCGGACCTGCCCGTGCGGATTGCCTACCGCATGCTGGATCCCGAGACGCATCAGTGGAATGAATACGCCGACGTTTACAGCGGCTATCAATCCATCGACGGAATCCAAACCGCCATGCACCTGACCCGCTACCTCAACGGCGACCGCGTAGCGGAGACGTTTCGTAGCCAGGTGCGATATAACCAGACATATCCCGCCGGCTATTTCCAGCCGGGCCGATAGCGTCTGGCCCATCTGCTATAATGAACGTTTGGAGGAGATTTGACTCACGGACAACGAGTGCGGTCGACGACGATTCTCAGCGTGCGACGCGACGGGCATCTCGCCATGGGCGGTGATGGGCAGGTGACCATGGGCGAGAGCGTGATGAAACAGAACGCCCGTAAAATACGCCGCCTTTACAATCAGAAGGTGATTGCCGGCTTCGCCGGGAGCACCGCAGACGCTCTGTCCCTTTTTGCGCGTTTCGAGCAGAAACTCGACGAGTATCACGGCAATCTGAGCCGTGCTGTCGTCGAGCTGGCGAAGGATTGGCGCACCGATCGCGCGCTCCGCCACCTCGAAGCCTTGCTCCTCGTGGCCGACGACAAAAATACCTATCTGGTGAGCGGGAACGGCGATGTGATTGAGCCGGACGACGGCATCGTCGCCATCGGCTCCGGCGGACCTTACGCGTTGGCCGCTGCCCGCGCGCTCAGCAAGCATACCACCTTGCCGCCCAAAACCATTGTCGAAGAAGCCTTACGGCTCGCAGGCCAGATCTGTATCTTTACCAACGAAAACCTCACCATTGAGGAATTGTAATCCGCCCAAGACCGTGCGGCGGCCCATCCGCTTCCGCTCCGGCCCGTGGTGTGGGGAGAAAGGGACGCCGGGTATCCCGGCCGGCTTCTAACCGGCCACAGAAGGAGTTCAGCGGGTTGCCGCAAGACTCCTTTTGGCCATCAGTCTGACGGAAGTGGAACGTGCGCCGCTTTGATCCCGGCGGCATTCGCCCGCGCCTGGCTACATATGGTTTTCTACTTGCCTGAGAATATAGAGACGACGACCGCTGCAGATGATATGTCGCCCCGCCAGATCGTGGCGGAGCTGGATAAGTACGTGGTTGGACAGTCCAGCGCCAAACGCTCGGTGGCGATTGCCCTGCGCAACCGGACGAGACGCCAGAAGCTGCCAGAGGATCTGGCGGACGACATCCTTCCGAAGAACATCATCATGATCGGACCGACCGGCGTCGGAAAGACGGAAATCGCCCGCCGCCTGGCTCGCCTGACCAATTCACCGTTCATCAAAGTCGAAGCATCGCGCTTCACCGAAGTAGGCTACGTCGGGCGCGACGTCGAGTCCATGATCCGCGACCTGGTGGAGATTTCCATCGACATGGTTCGCGAAGAAAAAGTAAGCGAAGTCTCCGAGAAGGCTGAGCAAAACGCCGAAGAACGGCTGCTCGATCTGCTCCTGCCGCCCGCGCCGAAGCTCGAGCCAAATCCCGGCCTGGCGCTGCCCGAAGATGCCGCACCCCAGCGCGAAACCCAGCAGCGCACCCGAGAGAAACTGCGCGCGCAGTTGCGTGAAGGGAAGCTCGATGAGCGGCAGGTCGAAGTGGACGTCCGCGAGCGCAGCTTTCCTGCGTTCGAAATCGTTTCCTCGCAGGGTGTTGAGGAAATGGACATCAACATCAAGGACATTCTCCCCGGACTGTTCGGCCAACGCTCGAAGAAACGCCGCATGCGTGTCGGCGAAGCGATGGATTATCTGATCCAGGAGGAGGAAAACAAGCTCATCGATATGGATCAGGTCACCCGCGCCGCGGTCGAGCGCGCCGAGCAATCTGGAATTATTTTCGTCGATGAGATTGATAAAATAGCCGGCCGCGAACAGGGGCACGGGCCCGACGTGAGCCGCGAGGGCGTCCAGCGGGATATTCTACCGATTGTCGAAGGAACGACGGTGAACACGCGCTACGGCATGGTGCGCACGGATCATATTCTATTTGTCGCCGCGGGCGCCTTCCACGTGAGCAAGCCCTCGGACCTGATTCCCGAGCTGCAGGGCCGCTTTCCCATCCGCGTCGAATTGCACTCGCTTTCCGTGGAAGACTTCATCCGCATTCTCAAGGAGCCCAAGAGCGCTCTGGTAAAGCAGTACGTCGCGCTGCTCGAAACGGAAGGCATCAAGCTGAGCTTTACGGACGACTCCCTCGAAGAAATTGCCAGGTTCGCCGCCCTGGTGAATGACCAGACGGAAAACATCGGGGCGCGGCGCCTGCACACCATCATGGAGAAACTTCTGGATGAGATTTCCTTTGAGGGTCCGGACCTGAAGAAAAAAACCGTGCGCATTGACATCGCTTACGTGCAGAAGCAATTGGCGGAGATCGTGAAGGATCAGGACCTGAGCCGGTACATCCTGTAGCCCATGCCCGCGGCACCCCTCGATATCGAAAGGAAAACACCGTTATCCTGCCCCTACTGGCTGCTGCTTTGGCTCGCCCTTTGTTTTTTGGGGGGTTGCGCAGCCGAAGCGCCACCCCGCCCGCCTCGCATTCAAACGCCACAACCCGTGAGTGACTTGGCGGTTGCCCAAGTGGGGCATACGCTGGTTTTGAGTTTTCCGGCGCCGCGGCTCGCCACCGACGGCCGTGGTCTGACAAAGCCCATCGCAGTGGAATTATTCCGCGAGGTTGCCGCGCGTCGAGTCAGGCGAATCACGGCCTCGACACCATGGGTCACCATCAAGCCGCAAGAGCTTGCCCGTTTTGAGCGCGGCGGTAAAATCACGTATCGGGACGATCTCTCACCGCAGGAATTCCGGCAATCCGCGGGCTCGGTGTTCTCATTCACGGTGGTCACCCTCACTCGGGGCTTCCGGGGCCACGTGAGGAAAAGTGATCGCTCCAACCTCGCGCAAGCAAAGCTCCTGAACGTTACTCCGGCAGTTGACGGCGTGCGAGCGGTCCAGGGGCGTCAAGCGATCCAGTTGCGCTGGACCGCTCCAGAGCGCAGGTTGAGCGGAATCCCACCGCCAAAATTACGCGGATATCAGGTTTACCGAGGTTCCGCCGCCGAGCCTGAGCTTTTCTCCGTGATCGGACAAACGAGCTTGCCCGCATATCGAGATACTCATTTTCGGTTCGGCGCCACCTACATTTACCGGATACGCGCCGTCTTCACCCAGGATGGTTACACTGCCGAAACCGCGGATTCAAGCCCGGTTGAAATAACTCCTGCTCCCATATTCCCACCGCTCGCACCCCAGGGATTAACCGCTGTCTTCACGGGTGAAACCGTAGATCTCATCTGGAGGCCCAGCGCTGAGCCTGGCGTTGCGGGGTACAACGTCTATCGCCGGGAGCCAGGGCAGTCGGGACGGCGAATTAATCAGCAATTGCTTCGCACTCCCATTTTCACCGATAAGGCGGTGGCGCCAGATACTCGATATAGCTACTGGGTGACAGCGGTCGGCGCCAATCGGCGGGAAAGCCAGCCTTCTTCGGAAGTATCCGTGGAAGCGCGTTGACAGCCGCGAGGGTCCGTCCAGAGGCGGCAGCCCTCGCGGACACCACGGCCGGTTATAATGTGTAGGCACGGCGAGGGACGCCGGTTCGATTAAATTGCGGATGTGTTCAGGAGGTATCTTGGCGGATTTTGTGAAGGTAGCGGAATTATCTGATCTTGCTCCCGGAAGCTGCATCGCTGTCGACGCTGCCGGCAAGGGCGTTGCGTTATTTAACGTTGAGGGGACTATCTACGCCCTCGATAACACCTGCCTCCATCGCGGTGGCCCTCTCGGTGAGGGCGATCTCGAAGGCCGCGTCGTGACATGTCCATGGCATGGCTGGCAGTACGACGTGCGCACCGGCGAAAAGTGCGGCGACGCTTCAAAAAAGGTCGTGAGCTACGAGGTGAAGCTGGATGGCAATCAGATTTTCGTCGCCGCCTAAGGGCAGCGTGTGGGCACGGCCGGCCTGGGGCCGCAACGCCTGAGCGAGCGATCCGTGCCGAGCGCCCTGGGAGTCTCGACGATAGCTATACATCGGGCGCCGTGGTACCAGCAGCGATGTCTTATGCCAGAACTTCCTGAAGTTGAAACCGTACGACGCGGCTTGGAACGACGTGTTCTGGGCCAGACAATATCCTCAGTCATGGTGCTTTACCCGCAGGTCATTCGGGGAGACGCCGCACGCTTTTGCCGCGAGATCGAAGGCCGACGCGTGGCCTGCCTCTTCCGCAAAGGAAAGACGCTCGCAATCGAATTGCACTCCGGGGACGCTCGCCCATCCGTCCATTTAATCATCCGGCTCGGCATGACCGGTCAATTGGTGGTCGCAAAAACCGGCGACCCGCTCCTTTCGCACACACACGTTCGTCTGATCCTGGAGGGCGGACACGAGGAGCTCAGGTTTCGTGATCCCCGCCGTTTCGGGATGCTTCGACGCTGCACGGAGCAAGAAGCGGAAGCCATTTTCGACTCCCTCGGCCCTGACGCTCTTGAGATTTCTGAGGTGGAATTCAACGGCGCCCTGCAAGGCCGCCGCGGCGCCGTGAAAGCATGGCTACTAAATCAGCGGATGGTGGCAGGCCTCGGAAATATTTATGCCGACGAAGCTCTTTTTGAAGCAGGCATTCATCCTCAGACACCTGCGGGCGATATTCCTGCGATCCGGCGCCGTCTGCTGTATCGCTCCATTCGCAAGGTACTCCGGCAAGCCGTAAGATTGCAGGGCACCAGCTTCCGCGATTATGTTGATGCCGAGGGCAACCCGGGCAACTTCGAGTCCCGGCTGCGCGCCTACCGCCGCACCGGCCTGCCGTGCCGCCGGTGCGGCGCGCCGATCCGGCGAGTAGTGGTCAGCGGGAGGAGCAGCCATTTTTGCCCGGACTGTCAGCCGCGCCGACGAAGGCAGCGCCGCCGGTCGCGCGAATAAAAAGCCCTGCTTGCCTCGACGTAACCGCAGCGGTATGCGGCTGTGGTGCAAGCATTCCCCCGCCCATGGCCGCACGATAAACTTCTGATCCCAGGATTGGCCACGGTCAGGTATCCCCAATCTTGCGGGTAAATAATCCGTCTCATACGTCTCGTCTGTCTCCATCGTCCCCCTCATACACCTTACAATGTCCTTGCCGCCGGATGGCATGAATACCACCCTATTGGCTGGTCCCTCCGAGGAGCACAAATGCTGGTTATCATCAGTGACCTTCATCTCACCGACGGAAGCTCAGGAGAGACCGTTCATCAAGGTACGCTGCGTGTTTTTCGCGAAAGACTGCGCAACCTCGCTTACGCGGCCTCATGGCGTTCGGACGGAAAATATCGGCCCATCGAAAGCCTCGCGGTGGTCTTGCTTGGCGATACCATTGACGTGCTCCGATCGTCCCGTTGGCTCCGCCGGGGAAACGGTGAAGACGAGACCGTGAGGCCCTGGGACAATCCGCTGGACGAGCGCTACGCAAAAAAGGTGGCCAACATTACCGATGCCATTCTCCATCAGAATGCTACCTTTTTTGCGTTGCTGCGAGAGGTCCGAAGTACATCGGTTGCCACCGTCCCACGCGCCGTGCAAAACGGCGCGCCCTCCGCCGCCCTGCGGGTCAACCAGGACACCGAGCGCGTGCGCGTGCGAGTGCGAATCTACTATATGGCCGGCAACCATGACTGGTATTTTCATTTGCCGTACGCACCCTATGACGCGATCCGCCGCACGCTCGTTTCGGCGCTGGGGTTGGAGAACGATCCAACGGTGCCTTTTCCTCACGATCCGGAAGAGCCGGGCGCTGCCGCGATCCGGGAGGTCTTTGAGCAGCATCACGTTTTCGCACGTCATGGAGATATTTTCGATCCATTCAACTATGCGGGAAACCGTGACGCTTCCTCCCTTGGAGACGCCATCGTAATCGATCTGGTCATGCGCTTTGTCACGGAGGTGCGGACGCAACTCAGCAAATCACTCCCACCGCAACTACTCGCACGCCTTAAGGACGTTGATAACGTCCGCCCCCTTCTCATGGCGCCCGTGTGGGTGGGGGGAACCCTTCGGCAGACGTGCGCCGATCCGCGCCTTCGCCGGGAAGTTCAGCAAGTGTGGAACGATGTCGCGGACCGGTTCGTTCGCAACCCGTTCGTGCGCGATCAACTGAAGGTGAGGCATGGGCGCCGTCACGCGGAGAAGCTCCGGCTCGCTTTAGCCCTGTCGAGGAGAGCCCTCCTCCCGGGAAGTAGCTGGCTGCTTCGCCGGCTCGCGGCTGGCGGCGGAGCGAGGAGGCCGTCATATTGCGGTTACGCGCTTAGGGAACCGGCTTTCAGGAAACGCCAGGCGCGGTTCATCGTCTACGGTCACACTCACCAGCACGAGATGGTGCCACTCGACTCTATCCCGGCCGGGGATGATTCAGGAAATCAAATCTATTTCAATTCCGGAACGTGGCGGCCGGTCTACGAGCTTACGCATTTCAAGCCCGAGCATGAGTCGTTCGCCGGATATAACACCATGACGTATCTCGCCTTTTTCAGGGACGGCGAAAGGTCCGGCCGACCGTTTGAATCCTGGTCGGGGAATCTCGGGCGGTCGCAAGCCATGAAAACGAATTCCTCAACCTGAGCCGCCTAAAACCGTGGCCGGGGCGCCCATCCCGCCGCGCATACCCGCCTTTCGCTCATCGTGCACCGTAGGGGCGTTGATTTCACCGGCCCACTGACCCGTCATGCCCTTCCGTCTTGTGCCGGGAATTTCGAACCGGCCGGCCCCGCGTGTCGCGCCGCGGCGCTCCCCGCCGAAGCTGGCAAAATTAAACTGTCGCAGCTATCCCATCTGTCGCCTTCGTCTCACGCTCACCTGCTACTGTTTGTTTGTGAGTGATGACCTCACAGCCCGGGAGAAGCCATCGCAGAACGCCCCGAACGTTGAAACGTGCATTGCGAGAGAGCCCGGGCCGCAGGCCACCGTTCCATCCGGGCCAGACCGCCTGGTGATGGACGATCCAGAAACAGACCGCATCATCATCGAGCGGGTATACCGCAATTGCCAACGGTACATCGTTTCGGCGGTCTCTCGATCTTCCCTGCCCGCTGAATTCCTGGGCGCGCTAACGGGGAACGAATCGGGAGGAAGCGCTGGCGCCCGGTGCTTTGAAGCCCGGGTTTATGCAGATTTGAAGGCGGTTGCGAGCGGCCGGATCCCGGCCTACGGGAGTATCGGACGGACCGAGCTCTCTTCGGCGCTCAAGCAGGCAGTGATTTTCTTCGAGCTCGGGGTCGGGGGCACTGAGCTAACGCAGAGTATTCGCGAGGATACGTCTGAGGAGGCTATCGAACCGGAGGATCGTGGATTGCGGGATTTTTCGACTTCCTGGGGTTTCACCCAGATCATGGGTTATCACGTGATCGGCCGCAAAGAGCGCATCAGGGCTTTACTGGATCCACAGTTTCATTTTCCCTTGGCGGTTGAACTCTTGAGTGAGTTTGCGCGCCGCTTTCGCCTGCGATTGTCATCGGACTTCGATCTTCT
>JBOGJT010000069.1:0-16424 GCA_050745065.1 Terriglobia bacterium | reverse complement strand
GATGCGATGTCCGAGGGTGCGAATCCAATCCTGCGGATAGCCGTAAAGTACAACGTTGCCTACGTCAAACCAGGCTCCGATGCTGGGAGTCCGGAACTCGTCGATATAGCGCGCCATTTCGAGCGGGCTGAGCAGGAACTTATTCCAGACTTCTTCGATGCCGATGGTGACGTTGAGCTCTTCGGCCAGCGGGATCAGCTTGCGGATCTCCCGCTGCGAGCGGATCCAGGCTTGCTGATAGGTTGTCTGCTCGTTCACCACGGCGGGCACGAGCAGCACGCAATGCGCGCCCCAGAGCTTCGCGTTATGAAGCGATGTCCGCATCCCCGCCATGCCCTTGGCCACGACTGTTGAATCGCTTGAAGAAAGCGGGTACTTCCAGTGGTCCATGTTCATCACCGAGTCGATACGGATTCCGGCTTTTTCCGCGGCTTCCTTCATCTCCGCCGCCTCGCGCGGATGTGGCGTGGTGTTGGCTTGCAGCGCTTCGAATCCCACGCTGCGAGCCATCTGGAATCGCTCCAGGTAGCTCAATTGTTTCGGTAGCATGTCCACCAACACTCCCTTCTTGAGCGAAAGCCCATGCGCAGCGTTGCCCGAAACCGGCCGTGCAGGCGCAGCGTGGCCGGGCAGCGGCGCGGACAATCCGGCGATGCTCGCGCCCGCGGCCGCGCCCAGCGACGTCTTGAGAAATTCACGGCGAGACGAATGGTTGGCCATTTGGGAGACCTCGAATCGAATGGGATTTGTTCCGCATGATGTTATCGTGGAACGGAGTGAAGCGCCACAGTGAAATGGGCAGCCCTGCGCTGCCTTGACCCTCTCCCTCACGCTATGCTACGTTGGCCGATGGTACCGCACTCGCTCATCTTTCCTCTGGGGGATCCACGTTGGCCTCGTCGCCGTCCATCACGCTCAAACGAACCGCCCTCAATGAAACGCATCGCGCGGCCGGAGCGCGGATGGTGGAATTTGGCGGGTGGGAAATGCCGGTGGAATATTCGGGCATTATGGATGAGCACGCGGCCGTGCGCACACGCGCGGGTCTGTTCGACGTCAGTCACATGGGCGAAATCGAAGTGCGCGGACCCAAAGCGCTCGCGCTGCTCCAGAGTCTCACGTGCAACGACGTTTCACGCCTCCAACTCTTCCAGGCTCAGTACTCCGCGCTCATGGAAGCGAACGGAAGCGCTGTCGACGATTGCGTGGTGCATCGCCTGGGCGAGGACCATTTTTTCATCTGTGTAAACGCCGCGAATACCGATAACGATTTCTCGCACCTCCTGCGCCACAATACGTTCAGCGCGGCGGAAGTGGCCGTGGAGAACGTTTCCGCGCGGTATTCGCAGCTCGCCTTGCAAGGTCCGCGGGCGCTCGAAATTCTGCGGCGAGTGGCCGATGCTGACCCGGCGCCGTTGAAATATTATTGGTGTGCGCCGGCCGGTTGCTGCGGCGTCACGGGCTTGCTGGCGCGGACAGGCTACACTGGCGAAGACGGATTCGAATTCTACTTTCCGCCTGACCGGTCGCGGCACGTGTGGAGCGCGCTTCTCGAAACCGGCCGCAGCGATGGCCTTGTGCCGGTCGGACTTGGCGCGCGGAATACCTTGCGGCTGGAAGCCGCTTACCCGCTCTACGGCCACGAACTCGACGCCGAGACCACGCTGCTCGAATCCAACCTCGGATGGATTTGCAAGCTGGAGAAGGGCCCGTTTCTCGGACGCGAGGTGTTGCAGAAGCAGAAGGAACAGGGCGCGCCAAGAAAACTCGTGGGCTTCGAGATGATCGAGCGGGGCATCGCCCGCGAGGGCTATTCGGTGGTGATAGACGGTCGGCAGCACGGCCGCGTGACCAGCGGATCTTACGCGCCTTATCTCAAGAAAAACATCGGCTTGGCTCACGTATCCACGCACCTCGCCGAAGTTGGGCGCGAAATGCATATCGAAATTCGCGGTAAAATGGTTCTGGCCCGCCAAGTGGCATTGCCGTTTTATAAACGCCCGAAGGCGTAGCGAATGGAAGCAAGACAAAATTAAAAGACAAGAATCAGGCGGCCCATCCTGAGTTTTGCACCGGCGGCGCGCTTCTGACGGCGCGTATCCACGATCATCACGCCCTTTGATTTTCCTTGTGCCGGGTTGCTTCTTGAAGCGGAGGACGAAAAGGCTATGTATCCTCAGGAACTGCTTTACACGAAAGATCACGAATGGATCCGGGTTGATGGGAATACGGCCGCGATCGGAATCACCGAGCACGCACAGAAGGAGCTGGGAGACATCGTGTTCGTCGAGCTGCCTCCGGCTGGCACTCACGTCACCGCCAAGGAGTCGCTCGGTACGGTCGAATCCGTCAAAGCGGTTGCCGACATTTTTTCACCCGTAACGGGCGACGTGACGGCGGTGAATCCCAAACTACAGCGGGCGCCGGAGCTGGTGAATACGGATCCGCACGGTGAGGGGTGGCTGGTTCAGTTGCGGCTGAAGGACCGCAAGGAGACGGAGGCGCTCATGTCCTCGGAGGAATATGAGGCTTACGTGGCGTCTGGGGCCGGACATTAATGCGATATCTTCCCAATTCACCCGCAGACCGCAGCGCGATGCTGCGCGCGACGGGCGCGCAGTCCGTGGAAGACTTGTTCGCGCAGATTCCGCAGGAGTTGCGGCTCACCGGAAGGCTGCGCCTTCCCGGACCGCTTTCGGAAGCGGAAATCCTCGACTTCTTCCGCCAGGCCGCGCGGGAAAGCAGCCGCGACTACGTTTCATTCCTTGGCGGTGGGGTGTATACCCACTATCGCCCCGTAGCGATTGACGCGCTTCTGTCGCGCGGAGAATTCCTTACCGCCTACACTCCATACCAGGCAGAAATTTCACAGGGGATTTTGCAGGCGCTGTTTGAGTTTCAAACACTCGTCACGCAGCTTACGGGCATGGAAGTGGCCAACGCCTCGCTCTATGATGGATCGACGGCCACCAATGAAGCGGTGCTCATGGCCATGCGTCTCACGCGTCGTGAGCGAGTCGTGCTCGCCCGTACGGTGCATCCCGAGTATCGCGAGGTCGTGCGCACCTACACGCAAAACCTGGGCGTCGAAGTTGTGGAGGCGCCTTACCTGCCATCCGGTCAATTAGACTTGGCGTGGTTGGAGAAGGAGCTCAAGGGCCAGACTGCCGCGGTGGTGGTCCAATCGCCAAACTTTTTCGGCGTGGCCGAGCGGGTTGAGGAAGTTGGGGGTATCGCCCACCGGGCGGGTGCTCTCCAGATCGTCACCGTGCCTGAGCCGCTGTCGCTTGCCATCATGAAGCCGCCCGCCAGCGCGGATATCGTTTGCGGCGAAGCGCAGTCTTTCGGTGTGCCGGTGGCCTTTGGCGGGCCGTACGCCGGCTTCATGGCGACGCGGGAGAAATTCGTCCGCCAGATGCCGGGGCGGCTCGTCGGCCAGACGACGGATACGGAAGGCCGCCGCGGTTTCGTGCTCACGTTGGTCACGCGGGAGCAATTCATCCGCCGTGAAAAGGCAACTTCGAACATCTGCACCAGCCAGTCGCTCTGCGCTCTCGCCGCGACGATTTACCTCTGCTTGCTCGGCAAGAAGGGCTTGCGCAACCTTGCCGAACACAATCTGTCGAAGGCCCACTACGCGGCAGACCGCCTTGCGTCCGTGCCCGGCGTCTCTCTGCCGTTCAGCGCCCCGTTCTTCAACGAGTTTGTGGTGAAGGCGCCTGGCGTGGCGGCAGAGCTGCTCGACGCGCTGCGCGATGAAGGCATCGTCGGCGGCATAAACCTGGCGCGCTACTACCCCGAATTGGAAAACCATTTGCTGATTTGCACGACGGAGTGCGTCCGCCGCGAGGCCATCGACCGCATGGCGTCGGTCTATCAGGAGTTTGCTTCCTTACGCGATGGAGATGCCCGGACCTCTCAAGCCGCGCCAGTATCCACGTAGAGCAGGGCGCTCCCTTCAGGCGAGCGGTAGTTAAGGAAAGTCAATTCTAATGATCAAAGAAGCACGCCCTCACATGACGCGTAACGAGGGCCTCATTTTCGAGCGGTCCTCCCCGGGAAAGACCGGGGCCGAGGTCCCACCGCTGGATGTTCCCGCATTCTCTGCGACGGAGGCTTTGGGGCAGGAGTTTGCACGCGATGGGGTGGAAGACTTTCCCGAGGTTTCGGAGCTCGAAGTCATTCGCCACTTTACACGCCTTTCCACGTGGAATTACGGCATCGAAACGGGACTCTATCCGCTGGGCTCCTGCACCATGAAATACAACCCTCGCATTAACGAGACGGTGGCGAGCCTGGAAGGGTTGGCCACCGATCACCCGCTTGCCCCCGAACCGCTCGTCCAGGGATGCCTGCGCATTCTGCACGAGACGGCGAGCTGCCTGGCGGAAATTACCGGTATGGACGCGATCTCGCTCCAGCCCGCCGCGGGGGCTCAAGGCGAGCTGACCGGACTCTTGATGATCCGCGCATACCTTAAGGACCGCGGAGACCGGCGCAGGTACATTCTGGTTCCGGATTCGGCCCACGGCACCAACCCGGCCAGCGTCACCATCGCCGGATACGAGATCCGCAACATCAGGTCGAACGCGCGCGGTTGCGTGGACCTCGCGGAGCTCGAGCATTCGATGGCCGGCGACGTGGCGGGGTTGATGCTGACCAACCCCAACACACTGGGCATCTTTGAAGAGCAGATTCGCGACATCGCGCGTCTGGTACACGCGAAGGGCGGTCTGGTGTATATGGATGGCGCGAACATGAATGCCCTGGTGGGCATCGCCCGCCCGGGAGATTTCGGCGTGGACGTCATGCATTTGAATCTGCACAAGACCTTTTCCACGCCGCACGGCGGCGGCGGGCCTGGATCGGGACCGGTGGCGGTGAAGAAAATCCTCGAGCCGTTTCTCCCCTCGCCGGTTATTGAGAAGGCGCCGGATGGCTCGTACCACTCCAACGCGGACCGCCCGAAAAGCGTGGGGCGTGTGCGCGCTTACCATGGCAACTTTGGTATGGCCGTGCGCGCGCTAGCGTACATGCTGGCCTACGGACCCGAGGGACTGCGGCAGGTTACCGAAGACGCCGTGCTAAATGCCAATTACCTTCGCGCGCGGCTGAAAGACGCCTATGACCTGCCCTACGACGCACCCGTTATGCACGAGTGCGTGTTTTCTGACCGGAAGCAGTCGGCGCACGGAGTGAAGACGGGGGATATCGCCAAGCGGCTGATCGATTATGGATTTCACCCGTATACCACTTCATTTCCACTGATCGTGCCAGGGGCTCTGATGATCGAGCCAACCGAAAGCGCCAGCAGAGCGGAAATGGATGCATTTGTTGAGGCGATGCTTTCCATCGCCGGAGAAGCCATGGATGACCCCCAAAAGGTTCGGAGCGCGCCACATAGCACACGAGTGAGCCGCCTGGATGAAGTGGGCGCCGCCCGCAACCCGGTGCTGCGGTGGAAGAGGCAAGCAGCGAGCGGCGAGAAACAGGAGACGCGAGAGGGCTAACGCGGAGCGATCCGTCGTCAGCTTTTGGCAGCTTCACAGCGGCACGCTGATAGCGTTTGGCTGCGTCTGACTCATGCTGACACCTGATGTTGATTGCCGTTTCCTTCTGCGGCTCACACGTCACCCGGCGCTGCGGTTTTCCCGTTGACAACGCGATGCGATGATTTACAATTGCAGGGTCAAACGCGCTGGTGAGAAGCCCTCATTAATCTGTCATCGCGAGCGAAGCGAAGAGCCTGCTTTTTCTGCTGAATCAACAGCATGCGAGGTCCTTTCGCGATTTTGATTCCTCACGGTGAGGCCGTCGCGCAGACATTCAGCAAGCTCCCAAAGACGCAGTGGACCGCTCAACGCATACCGGTATTTTGCTGGAATCGTCTTTGCCGGGAATCAAACCCTTTTCCCGCGGCAAGGTGCGGGACATCTATCAACTTAGCGGCAACCGGCTGCTGATCGTCGCCACCGACCGCCTCTCGGCCTTTGACGTGGTTATGGCGGAGGGAATTCCCGATAAAGGCCGTGTGCTCAATCAGCTTTCCGGCTATTGGTTCGGCAAACTGCAGGATGTGTGCCGGAGTCACTACCTCACATCCAACGCGCACGATTATCCTTCAGAGCTTCATCCATACACCGAGGGCCTTTCCGGCCGGTCGATGATGGTGCGCAAGGCGCAGCCGTTTCCGGTGGAATGCGTGGTGCGAGGGTATCTGGCGGGGTCGGGCTGGAAGGAGTATCAACGAACCGGCGAAGTCTGCGGCGTCCGCTTGCCGGAAGGACTATTGGAGTCGTCACGGATGGAGCACCCAATATTTACGCCCGCGACGAAGGCGACGTCCGGCCACGACGAGAACATCTCGTTCGACCGCATGGTGGCGATGATCGGCCGGGAAACCGCAGAAAAACTTAGGGATCTGAGCATCGAATTATATATCCGGGCGCGGGATGATGCTGCCACCCAGGGCATCCTGCTTGCGGATACCAAGTTTGAGTGGGGACTTTGTGACAGTCAGATCACGTTGATCGACGAGGTTTTGACGCCAGATTCGTCCCGCTTCTGGCCCTCAGAGGGCTATAAGCCCGGCGGGCCTCAACCGTCGTTTGATAAGCAGTTCGTGCGCGATTATCTAGAATCGGTTCACTGGAATAAGAAGCCGCCACCGCCCCATCTACCGCCCGAGGTGGTGAAGAAAACAAGCGAAAAATACCGGGAGGCCCTGCGCAGGCTTTCAGGCCGCGATATCGGGTGAAATGCGGCGGAACGCGGGCCGATGCGCTGGAGAGACGCCAGTCTGAACGGCGGGACCGCTTCGGCGTGAGATAAGTAACCGGCGTGATTCTTCTTTAGGCCGCGTTCTGGAATGCATCTGAGGTCTCAGAAACAGCCGTATCTGATGCTTTTCGGCAACCTGTTAAGCGCTTCCGTTTGATCACAATATGGCAATCTGGAATTGGGTCGACTGGATTCTGGCGGTCATCGTCGTCGTTTCCATCGCCTTCGCGGTCCGAAAGGGTTTTGTTCGCGAGCTGATTTCGCTCGCGGCGGTGGTCGTGGGGCTGATCCTCGCGGCGATCGAGTATCACCGTGCGGGAGCCTGGTTCGAGGATTTGACCAAGTCACACCAGGTCGCTCTGGCGTGCGGCTTCCTCGCCGTCTTTGTGGCCGTCCTCATTGTGGGCGGGATCGTTTCCCTCCTGGCACGGGTGCTCATCCGCACCGCAGGGGTGGAGTGGTTTGATCGCTTCATGGGCGCGGTGTTTGGGCTGATTCGCGGCGTGATCGTGGACTCAATTTTCCTCATGATCCTGCTCGCGTTTTCGATTAAACCGGCGGCGGTGAGCCGCTCGCAACTGGCGCCTTACGTTTCCGCGGGCGCGCGCGTGATCGCATTTGTGATGCCCAAGGATTTGAAAGACGATTTTTACGCTGGATTTCAGAAGTTCCGGCAAGGCGTGCTGCAGGATAGCAAGAGCGCGTCCAAAAACAAGGCTTCCCTTTAACGCACCCTGGAGTTCTACCGTGAAAGACCAACTTGACGCCCTGATTAATCAGATGATGGAGCACGGGGTTCACTTTGAGGACGCGCTGCGCGAGTTCCAGAAGCGCTTCATCGGCAAAGTCCTCGACACGTGTAATGGCAACCAGTCAAAGGCGGCGGAGTCGCTCGGCATCCACCGAAACACCCTGCGCCGCAAGCTGGAAGAGATCCGCGTAGATCATCGGCCCCGGCGCCGGAAGCGCGCGCGATAAAGGGCTTGCGCTGGCTCGTGAGGGCGGCCATTTCCAAGCATCCAAAGCAGGCCGTCCCGCTTCATCGCTTAGTGATGCGCGATTCGTGCGGCACGGTGATCTCCGCACGATCCTTCCTCCGCCTTGTTGGAGCCGCATAAAAACTCCCCGCGGAATGCGTCCGTTTGCTTCCTCAACTCCAGCCAGTCAAAGAAGATGTCCGGCGTTTGCAGCCACACCCTGAACCAGGCGGCAATCTCGCGCTTCTCCCGCCTCTTGGCTTCGCGCACCCGCGGATTGGCGGTGAGTTGTTCAGCCCGCATTTTTCCCTTGAGTAGAATCGCCCGCACAAGACCCATGCCGGTACGGTCACCCGCGGCGCAATACTCGCGATAGACGGTATCGAGGTTTCGCAGACACGCTTCCGCGTCTTCAAGGTCGCGGAAATGCAGGGCGTGCTCGAGACGGCGCGCGTAACGTTCGTCCATGCGTTGGAACCCTGGTCATATGGCCACGGGCGGCCAAAATGCTTTTTGGAAAACCAGCAAATGACGCTTCGGCGGTGCGTGCGCGGCAGAGCTGCAACCAAATGAAATGTCATGCTGAGCGAAGCGAAGCATCTGCTGGTGTGCCATTGGAAGAGTAGATTCTTCGCTGCGCTCAGAATGACAGGCCCGGATAATCTTGTTAAAAAAAATAAAAAAAACAAATCACGATCTTGCAATGCAGAGAGCGCGCCGGGCGGCGTGTGCACCACCGCGCAGCCAATGCCCGCTCACTTCCAGCGCTTCCCGGCTTGCCGCTCTTCCCGGTAATGCATGACGTTGCGATTCTGCTCGCGCAGAGTGTCGGAGAACACGTGGCCGCCGTGGTTGTTGCTGACAAAATAGAGAGCGGTCCCGGCGGCGGGGTCGAGCGCGGCGCGGATCGACGCCGCACCGGGGCTGCAGATGGGCCCCGGCGGCAGACCGGAATGCAAGTAAGTATTATAAGGGGATGGCGTCTCCAGGTCATCGTGCGTGAGCGGGCCGGTAAACAAGCTGGCGGGATCGCTGAGCTGCTCACTGAGCCGCATGGCGTAAATCACCGTCGGGTCGCACTGCAGCGGCATGCCCAGCTTCAGCCGCCGCGCGAACACGCCGGCAACAAGCGGCCGCTCCGCCGGGCTGGGTGTTTCCTTCTCAACCAGCGAGGCCAGCGTGATAACGTCATGCAGCCCATCCGGTCCCGTGGGTAGGTCTGGACGGAATTGAGAGTCCCATACTTCGCGGAAGCGCGCGAGCATCGCGCTGACCACCTTCGCGGTGGTGGCGCCCCGCGGAAAACGGTAGGTGTCGGGAAAAAGGAAACCCTCGAGTGAAGGCGCCTGCGGGTCAAGATCGCGGATGGCCGTGGGGTCACTCGTCGCGGCAAGAAATGAAGCAGGATTGATTCCGATATCCCGGCTGAAAATCTGCGCCATATCCAGGCGGTCCGACCCCTCGGGGATTACGACGGCGTGGAGATAAACTTCGCCGCGCACGAGCTTCTCATAGACTTCGGAGGCGCTCATCGGATGGGTGAACTGGTATTCGCCGGACTTGATCGTTTCACGGCGCGGGCGCCCCAGCCCGTAGCGGAAGAGGAATGGAATCCGGCGCGCCAGGATGCCGCGCGCCTGCAGCAGCGTGGCGGTCTTGGGGGCGTTCGTTCCCGGCGGAATCTCGAGTATCACGCTTCCAGCGTAACCCTGGTAGGGAGCGTACAGCTCCTTCGCGGTCCACGCCCCTGCCAGAATTACGATAAGCAGAAGCACGATGCCCAGCCATTTCTTCATCACGAGTCCGGGGTATTATACGCAGCGTCATAAGTCAGCGACGGGCATTTGCTGTAGCGGCGCTCTCTGAGCGCCGAAATGCCGGCGGCCAGAGGCCGCCGCTACAAAGTCGAACGTCGCCGACTTGCAACGTCATGTATAGAAGATGAGAAAAAAGCGAATATGTAATGCTGAGCCCTTCGCTCGTCATTCTGCTATGAAAATAGCCCATGTGCACACTGAAAACACAGGACTTATGTCCGCAGGGCCATTTTCATCCTACGTGGTGCGCCGCAGGCGCATGGGGTCTGTCCTGAGAATGGGAAAAGGCAACTTTAAAAGCAACCGGCTTGCGACGTTCACCGTAGGGGCACTGCTGACGGGAAGCACTGCTTCCCCTGCGCCCTTTCGACGGTGGGCGCGGCAAGCAGCGCCCCTACGCCCCATTTTCATCCTTCGGGGTGTCGCGAAGCGACATGACCGACTGAGCGGAGCCAATAATCTCCGAACCGCACTCGGGGTAAAATCCGTGAAGCATCTGCTCCTGGTCAAAAATAAAGGGCGGGATTCCCCGCTTCGCTCGCAATGTCGTTGTTGGCTGATCTTTTCACGCCTTCTCGGGCGCGCGATCTCGCTCGTGCGCGCGCCAATCCAGATAATTCTGCAGGATTAACGTCGCGGCCACACGGTCTACCGCGCGCTTGCGGGCCCCGAGGCTGATCCCGGCGCTGTGGAGCATGCGGTTCGCCTCCGCGCTCGTCAGACGCTCGTCCCAGAGCCGCACGGCGCAACCGCATCGGCGCCTCAGCTTTTCCGCGAACTCCTCCACACGCTTTGACATCGCGGTCCCGCTGCCACTCTTGCTGAGGGGCAGCCCCAGGATCATTTCGCTGACGCCGTGTTCTTCCACCAGCTTCCCAAGCGCCGAAAGGTCGCTTGCGGCATTTCTACGTTCGAGGGTGGGTAAGCCGAGCGCGATGACATTCGAGGCGTCGGACACGGCGAGACCAAACCGCCGCATTCCGAAATCAATTGCCAAAATTCGCCCCTGCATCAAGCCTGCGCCGGCTTGGTCTCGACGGGTGGCAGCTCTCGCGCCTGCACCTCTGACTGAAAGCCCACCGCGCGATGGGTTCCGTCACAGAACGGCTTATTCTGCGATTGCCCGCATCGGCAAAGAGCCACCTTCACGCGCCCGGCGAGGCCAAACGCATTGCCATCCTGGTCGAGAATTTCAAAGTCACCCTCCACTCGCAGAGAGCCGTTGTTCCTCACCGTGATTTTAGTTGCCGCCAATGTTTTTTGTCCTCCTGAACGATGTGAATTGCCGACCGGGTAAAAACCCGCGGGCAAAAAAGCGTTGACCGTAGCGACCTTTCCGCCTGCCCCGAAGCCGTCTATCCCTGCCGCTCTACTTCCAATAAATCCTGCCCGGAAGCACACAAATCAAAATCAAAAAAAAGACCAATGAAATGGCCCCGTGCAGGATCATCCAATTCTTGCGCGGCACGATGAGGCGTCCCGCGACGAATTTATGCGCGCGCACCAGAGTGACGCCGTGAAGCACGAGCAGACAGGCGATAAGCACCAGCTTAGCCTGGAACCACGTCGCGTGTATGAAATACGTCCAGCGTGTTCCAGCGAGAATCAACCCTGTGGCAATCGTGATCACGGCGCCCGGGTTTGCCATGCCGTTCAGCATGCGCAACTCGGCTTGTCCAAGCGCCGCCCGGCCTTCGGGGAGATCTTCCCCCGCGTGCTGCCCGAGCAGCGCGGTGGCCACGAGTAGTCCGCCGATCCAGAAGACCAGGCCCACGATATGAAACAGCACCACCCACGTTACCACCATGCGGTCGTTGTCCTTAGCGGGTCGCGGAAAAACTCCGTGAGCGCGTCATGCTGAGGCGCCGAAGGCGGCGAATCTCGTAAGGTATCGCATCGAATCAAAACCAGATTCCTCGCGTCGCTCAGAATGACCGCTGTAGTAAGTCGTTCGGCAAGTTGTTAGCGTCAGGCGCGGCCCTTTTCCTGCTTCACGATGCCCGCGCCTTCCTTAATCGTCACGATCTGGTTGGCTTTGACGCCGGTGAACTTTTCAATTTTCCACGTCGTCGGCCACTTCACTTCGATCAAGTCAACCACCCGCGCGTTGCCAAGCCCGAAGTGCGGCCGAAGGTCGCTTTGCGACATGACGCTCCCGCCGCTCGCCACCTCGTTCATTTGCCGGTGCTTGCCCGTGGTCACGTAGACCCGCGCGCCAATCGCAGTGCGGTTGCAATGTGTGCCGATCAGCTTCAGCTTGATCCAATTCCTCTTGTTTCCGCCCTCATTCAGCAGCAGCGACGGCGTCTCGTTCATGTTCAGCACCAGCACGTCCACGCCGCCATCGTTGTCATAATCCCCAAAGGCGCAACCCCGGCTCGAGTGCTTCGCGCTAATACCCGGTCCCATGATGCTCGAAACGTCCTTGAACTTCCCGTTCCCAAGGTTGTGATAGACGATGCGCGGCTCTTCAAACGTCTGGTCCAGGTGCAGACTGTCGATCCCCGGATACACGTGGCCATTCGCCTGAAAAATATCCGGCCAGCCGTCGTTATCATAATCCATGAATCCGCATCCCCAGCCGACGTACTGGGTGTTGACGCCGATGCCCGAGACAAAAGTGACGTCCTGAAACGTTCCGTCACCATTGTTGTGATACAAGTCGCAGGTGTCGTCGGAGAAATTGGTTTTGAAGATGTCAAGGTTGCCATCGCAGTCGTAATCGCCCACGCCGACGCCCATGCCCGACTGTTCCTGGCCGTCTTCGTTATAGGCCACGCCGGACATCACGCCAACGTCCGTGAAGGTGCCGTTGTGGTTGTTATGGAATAAGATGCTCGGCTCGGAGTCAACCGCAACGTAAATATCCGGCCAGCCGTCGTTATCAAAATCGTACGACACCGGCGTGATGGAATAGCGCGGGCCAGTCGCGAGAATGCCGGATTTTTGTGAAACGTCGGTGAACGTGCCGTCGCCGTTATTGTGGTAAAGAAGGTTGCTGCCCCCCGGCAGACCGCGGGGGCCGCACATCACGGGGACGCCCTTCCACTGGCAATATCCGGTCTGGCCGGGCGCGGGCACCTTGGCGAGGTCGAGCACGATGTAGTTGGCCACGAACAGGTCCAAGTGGCCGTCACGGTCGTAATCCAGGAAACAGCAGCCGGAACCCCAGCGAATTTCGTCTTTCCACAAACCGGCCTTCTTCGTGACGTCTGAAAACGTGCCGTCGCCGTTATTGCGGAAAAGCACGTTGTGGCCCCAGAACGTCAGGAACAGATCATCCCAGCCATCGTTATCGTAGTCGCCGACGCAAACGCCCACCTGCCAGCCGGTGCGCGCCAAGCCGGACTTCTCCGTGACGTCGGTGAACGTGCCATCACGATTGTTCTTCAGCAGGTGCGTATGCGGCGCGTGTCCTGGGGGCCAGGTGGTATTTAGCCGGGTTCCATTGGTGAGATAAATATCAAGCCAACCGTCCTGGTCGTAATCGAAAAACGCAATGCCGCTGCCCTTGGCCTCGATAATATAATTCTTGTGCTTCACGCCGCCCCAGACGTTCTCAACCGTGAGACCGGCCTTCCGGGCCACGTCGACGTAAATGACGGGGGACTGTCCAGGCTGCGGCGAAGCGCCGGGCAGTTGCCCGGCTTCCAGGCGAACGGACGAGTCCCAGCGTCCGAGGGGCTTCGCCAGCGTTTCAAGGAATTTGTCGCCCAGGAGAAGAGATGTGGCGGTTAGCAGGCTACGTCGCGTGAATCTTGTTGCCAAATTGTGATCGTCCTAGTCCGGCAACGCTTGAGAGAGTGTGCCGGGAGCGGTCTGTCCATTCAACGTCATAATTATAATACAGCCACGCACCCAAGGTACGGAAGGTAGGTGTGTGGGCGAGCGGCACAGAAGTCAGGAGAGCGAGAGACGAGCAAGGCGCCGCACGGACCCGTTTCTGAACAGCCGCAGACTTAAACTGCGGCGACTCAGGGTGTGCCGCGTCGCGGCACCGCCGCTGTGATTGGACCTGACCTACCCCACGACGTAAGGACGGCCGCAGAGAATCAAGCAAAATCCTGAACACCCATTCTTATGTCGCGCACCGGCGGCGCCGTTCGTCCTCGCGCCGGGCACGGCCGGTGTGTTAAACTTTTTTTCGCGTTTCATTCCACCCGCACGCGAGGCTCGCAATGGAAGAACTCGGCAGCATCCTCCCCAAAGCGTTGCAAAAGCACGTACGGGGCAGCAGAAAGCCGGTGATTGAAATCCTCGCACCCCTCTGGCCGAGGGTTACGGGGAAGTTCATCGGCCAGTTCTCGCGGCCCGTCGAGTTCGAGGACGGAAGGCTGACGCTGGCGGTCGCATCGCCATCCTGGGAGACGCAGTTGCGCGCGATGTCCGAACCGCTGCGGGCGCAGATCAATAGCTTTCTCGGCGCTCCCGTGATCAAGAAACTCCGCATCCGGCCGCACACGGCAAGGGATCAAGCCCCGGGATCATTTTTCGCCAGCGGGCAGGCGAGCCGGGCCTGCCCGCAGAGCGCGCCCTTTGACCGGGCCCGTGTGCCCCCACCTTCCGGCGAGATGGCAGATATCTTGCGGGCCCAAGGCGTTTTTGACCTGCCACCGGACGTCAGGGAGGTGGTCGAGCGATCATTTGTGAAATATTTTTCCCGCGGCGCGGAGAGGAACAAGGCATGACGCTGACGGAAAAAGACGTAAGGTACGTGGCCGATCTTGCGCATCTCGAGCTGAGCGATGACGAATTGAAGCGGTTCCAACCGCAGCTCGCAGCGATCCTGGAATACGTGCAAAAACTCAATCAGTTGGACACAGCGAACGTCGAGCCGATGGCCCAGGTGATCGCCGGCGGTTTGCCGGACGCGTCCCTGCGGAGCGACCAGAACCACGAATCGCTGCCCCAGGAAGCGGCGCTCGCAAACGCCCCCGAAGCGGGCGCGGGATGCTTCAAGGTGCCGAGCGTGATCGAGAGGGAATGAATTTCGAGATGGAACTTACCGCGCTCAGCGCAGTGGAAATTAGCGAAATTCTTCGCCGCAAGCAGGCTTCAGCGGAAGAAATCTGCCACGCGCATCTGAAGCGCATTGAAGAGCAGGACCCGCGGCTTCGAGCCTACATCACGGTCAGCGCGGAAAGGGCGCTCGCGCAGGCAAAGCGCATGGACCGCCTGGTCGCCTCGGGAACGGCGCTGCCCGCGCTTGCCGGCGTGCCCGTCGCGGTGAAGGACGCCATCGTGACGCGCGGCGTGCGCACCACCTGCGCGTCAAAAATTCTGGAGAATTATATACCGCCTTACGACTCGACCGCCGTCGAGCGGCTTGAATCCGCCGGCGCCGTAATCCTGGGCAAGACGAACTGCGATGAGTTCGCCATGGGATCATCCACGGAAAATTCTGCTTACTTTCCTACGCGTAACCCGGTTGACCCTAGCCGCGTCCCAGGCGGCTCGAGCGGCGGCTCGGCGGCCGCCGTGGCCGCCAACCTGGCGGTCGTATCGCTCGGCTCGGACACGGGCGGCTCCATCCGCCAGCCCGCAGCCTTCTGCGGCATCACCGGCATGATGGGAACTTACGGGCGCGTTTCGCGCTACGGGTTGGTAGCGTTTGCCTCGTCGCTCGACCACATCGGGCCCCTCGGCCGCACGGTGCGCGACGTAGCCCGTACGTTGCAGGTGATCGCGGGGCACGACCCCGCGGATTCCACCACGGCGCATGTTCCCGTGCCCGACTACGAGGCGACGCTGGAAAATAACGTGCGCGGCGTCTCGGTCGGCGTACCGAAAGAATATTTCGAGGGATTGAATTCCGAAATTGGCGCGAGCGTTCAAAACGGAATCGATCGCCTGGCGCAGATCGGCTGCCGGGTGGCGCCCATCAGCCTGCCGCACACCGAGTACGCCGTTGCGGCTTATTACATCATCGCCACAGCCGAGGCCAGCGCAAACCTCGCCCGCTATGACGGCGTGCGTTACGGGTTCCGCTCGCCTGTTGGCGGCGGCCTGCGCGAGATGTACTCGAAGACCCGCGACGCGGGCTTCGGCGCGGAGGTCAAGCGGCGCATCATGCTGGGCACATACGCGCTGAGCTCGGGGTATTACGACGCTTATTATCGCAAAGCCCAGCAGGTGCGAGCCTTGATCGCGCGCGACTTCCTCGAAGCTTTTGACGACGTGGATGTGATTGTCACGCCCACTTCGCCCATACCGGCGTTCAAGATCGGCGAGCGCACGGACGACCCGTTGCAAATGTATCTCGCCGATATCTATACCGTCACCGGGAGTTTGGCGGGCATCCCCGGAATTTCGGTCCCCTGTGGGAAGACAAAAAGCGAGCCGCGCCTGCCCGTTGGCATACAGTTCCTCGCTCGCCACTTCGATGAGGCGCGGCTTCTGCAGGTGGCCCGCGCGTTCGAGAAGTCCGGAGGCGCGGACGCCGCATAACCGCATCCTGCCGGGACAGCCTTAGCGCCAACACTGGTCACTTAGGGGGCGACTTGCCATTGTGCGAAAGAAGTAAGTGCCTGTCATTCTGAGCGGAGCGAAGAATCTGCATTTAAATCAAACGGGAAAAGCAGATTCTTCGCGGAGTTTATCCTGTGCGGAACTACTGAGATTCTTCGCTGCGCTCAGAATGACGAGCGAAGGGCTCAGAATGACATGTGGCTAAAATCTTCGCACGCGGCGAAAAAACCCGCTAAGTGACCAGTGTTGGCCTTAGCGCGGATTATTCACGAAGTTCGGTTCGACAGCCAGGAGGACACGGCCGGTTTTTAAGATTCGGCCGTGCCGTTAAAGGGCGCCTGAGATTTCTTTGTCTTGCTGGATGAGCGGCTCGTTATAACGA
>JBOGJT010000068.1:0-3049 GCA_050745065.1 Terriglobia bacterium | reverse complement strand
GTCGGGAAAAATCTTGCCGCTGGTTGGCGACATCGTGCGGCGGAAACCGGTGGCGGTCACGTTGCCCTCAGGCGCAAACGCGACCAGCCAAACCTTGAATGGCGAAGCCAGACTGATGGCATCCAAGACGCCCGCGACGGTGGCGTTCGCCAGGTCGAGAGATATGTTGGGATCGCCAACCTCGACGCCCATGCTCCCCCCCATTCCCCCGCGCGCTGGTCCTTTTACTGGCTTGGGTGGCATAACTTTTAGCGTGGTGAATTCATCCAGCCGCCGGCTCGCCATTTCGGCAACATCGTTCATCGACACAAAATGCGGCACTTCCAGGTTCAGGCAGTTCTCCCGGGCGGGAACGCCGCGGGGGAAAACGTGCAGGACTGCGTTCCTCTCTTCAATCTCGTATCCGGGCTGCGCGCGCACGATGCCCTCAATGACTTCCCTCGCCGTGGCGGCCCGCCACGAGATGCGGACCGGCTTCGTGGCCTGCGGCGTGGGGACCCAGACGATTCCCATCGGAATTTTGAGCCGCCCTGCCACTTGGACCAGCGCATCAGCGAAGTTGGCCGCAGAGAGCAGATAATTCTGAACTCCCGCTTGGAGAGCCGATCTCAGCTCCGCCGCTTGCTTCGATTGCGGCCCCGGCAGATGAGTGAACGGACTCGGAAGAATCAGCGAGGCCAAAACGGCAATAGCTGCGATCATCGGACGTTCCTCCTCATTGCCCGCGGGTGGCGCAGACATACCGTTGTTTGGCATGTCTGCGATGTGGCGAAGCTGGCACCCGTGACTCGATCGGAGAGCAATCTGTGAATCCCGCAGACATCCCAAAAGCGCGATGTCTGCGCCACCCACGGAATTTTCACATGGCATTAACCGCGACGGCGTTACTGAAAGTTGGTGAGGCTCTTGACGGTGGGGGCGTCGAGGCGCTTCAACACGTCCACCAGAAGGCTCACCGCGTTGTCAAAGTCAGACCGCGCGATGATGCCGGTATTGGCGTGCGTGTAGCGGGCCGGCACGGTGAAATTGATCACCGGCACTCCATCGGCTGATTTCTGGATGTAGCTCGCGTCCTCGCCGTATCTCACCACCAGGTCCGTTTGCAGCGGAATATGATAGGCCGCGGCGGTATTCTGGAAAAGCTCAAACAGCTTGGTGTTGGGAATCACCGAGCCATCGTAGGCAAAAACGGCGGGTCCATCACCGAGTTTTTCTTCCGCCTGATTGGCGTTCGTGCCGGGATAGTCGGCGGCAATCCCCACTTCCAGCACAATCCCCACGTCAGGCTTGATCTCGTGGACTGCGGTGGCGGCCCCTCTCATCCCCAGCTCTTCCTGCACCGTGCCGGCGAAGTAAAGGGTGTTCGGTGTCTGCACACCTTCACGGCGAAGCTGTTTCAGAGCTTCGATTTCAATAAGCAGGCCGATACGGTCGTCCCACGCCTTTGTGGCGTAGCGCTGATTGGCGAGAATGGTGAAGGGGCTTGCGGGTGCGATCCCGTCGCCCGGCCGGATGCCCAAGGCTTCGGCGTCCGCCTTTGAGCGCGCGCCCACGTCGAGAAAAACATTCAGCGGATCAACCGACCACTGCACGTCTTCGGGAGTTGAGATGTGCGCATCCTGCGTCCCGCTCACCGCCGGGACGGGGCCTTTGCTGGTTAGGATGGTCCATCGCTGGTCGACCATGTTGGTCCCGATCCAGCCGCCCAGGCGCTGCACCTTGACGTATCCCTGAGGTGTTATGGAGCGTACCATCAACCCCACTTCGTCCAGGTGCGCGTCAATCATGATGCGCGGGCTCGACGCCGTGCCCTGAATGCGGGCGATGACTGAGCCGAGGCCGTCGGTGGAGATTTCCGCCCCGGCGTTCCGCATTTCACGCACGAAAAGTTTCCGCACCGGGCCCTCGAAGCCGGAGGGTCCATCGGCGCTGGTGAACTCTTTCATGAGCTGGATCACCGGGTCACTTTGTTGTGCGCGCCCTACGCAGGTGAACATCAGCGCCGACGCCACCAAAAGGACGATTCTTCCTCGCATGATCTCAACCTCTCTTATGAGTAGTCGTAGGTACGTTTCGTTTTGCCGAAAAGCCGGCGGCCAGAGGCCGCCGCTACAATTTATCGCGACAACTTGCAGCCCACGCGCCTCACTGTTTCTCCGCCGGGAGGCCGCCGGGCTTCGCTCCCAACCCATATTTCTTCAGCCACTTCAGCTCTTCCCTCACCTTAATCCTTCCATGCCAAGGGTTCTTGCCTAAAGAGTGGCCTTCTCCCGGAAAGATAATCAGCGCGTGCGGCACGCCGAGCGCGTGCAGCGAACGCTCGAGCAGATAATCCTCGCCGACGTAAACGCGAATGTCATCGCCGCCCGCCACGATATGAGTCGGGGTCGTGACTTTGTTCATTTGCCACAGCGCCGCCTCCCGGTTGTAATTGGTCTCGGCTTGCCAAGGTGTCCCCGCGAGCATGTACGCGTCGTCGTAACTCATATCGTCGTTGCCCCAGTTGGCTGCGTTCTCAATGGCGCCGGCCCCGGTAACTGCGGCCTTAAAGCGCGTGGTTTGCGTGATGAGCCAGTCCGTCATGTAGCCGCCGTAGCTATAGCCGCCCACGGCAAGGTCCTGGGGGTTGGCAACGCCCTGCCTTACCAGCGCGTCAATCCCTTCCAGAATGTCTTTTCCGGGGCGCGACACGATGTCGGGAACGATCTGCAATACGAAGCGGTCGCCATAGCCCGTAGAACCGCGGTAATTGGGTTCAAACACCAGCCAGCCCTGCGTGGCCGCGAGCGCCGCCCACTGGTACCAGTCCGCTTCAAAGTGGTTGCCGTCCGCATCTTCCGGCCCGCCGTGAATGAAGGTGAACATCGGAAGATTTTTAGCGCCAAACTTTCCAGGGGGGTAAAGTAGCATGCCCTCAATCGTTGTCCCGTCATCCGCCTTCCAGCGGAAGGGGTGGCCTTGGGGCAACGCGAAGCGCTTGAAGGATTCATTGAAAGACGTAATGCGGCGCGCCTGCGCGAGCGTCTCCAGGCTGTCCGCCAGATAAACC
>JBOGJT010000067.1:0-15226 GCA_050745065.1 Terriglobia bacterium | reverse complement strand
GTCTCGCAGCGTCCGGTCTGCGCGACGCCAGCCGCCTCGCGGGAAGCCCTTACGACATCTGGCGCGACATTTGTTCGTCGAACCAGGAGAATATCCACCAAGCGCTTGATGCCCTCATCCGCAAACTCCAAATCTTGAAGGATCATCTTACGGACAAAACTCTGGAACGAGAATTCGAGCAGGCCCAGGAACTGCACGAGCGGTTGAGAGAAAATACGTAGGACACCGCCTCCTCAATGGCGGCCCGTCGCAGTCTTGGCCACGCTCTTTCCAACGCTTGTCCTTCGCCCTCCCCTTCTTTAGATCGCGTTAAAACGGATAGCGCCCCAGCACCAGCGCCCGGTCTGCGAGGCAGCGCTTGAGGCCGATCGTATCCACGGCGGTGCGCCTTAGCAAGCGGCGGAGAAGACTCATGTGAGCACGGAGCGTATCCCCGGCGGCGATGCGCGGCAGCGCGCGGCGAGCCTCCGCCTCCATGCGATCAACCGATTCGTGGATGGCCGCTTGCGCCGCCGCGAGGTGAAATTGCGCCGCGTCAGGCGAGTCTCGCAAGAGGCCCTTTTGCGCCCTCAGCAGAGCGCTCTCCATGGAATACACTTCGATCACCAGATTGCTGAGAGCGCCGATGACCTCCTGCTCGTCAGCGAGTCCCTGGCCAAACTTCTCGACCGCGGCTCCGGCTGCCAGCAGCGCGGCACGTTTTGCCCCGTCGACGATTGCGGCCTCTCCGGAAAGAACCCCGTCTCCGCCGCCATCCCCGGCGCCCGGCGAGCTCAAGGTGTCGCCGAGAACCCGCTGTGCCGCGGCGATCAGCCCCAGTTCACCCTTCAGCGACCGCTTCAGCAAAAGGTCCACAATCAGTAGCCGGTTGATTTCGTTCGTTCCCTCGAAGATCCTGTTCACGCGCTGATCGCGATAGCTGCGCTCGACTTCGTAATCCGCGCTGACGCCATAGCCTCCGAAAATTTGTACCGCCTCGTCGGCGGCGAAGCTCAGCGCCTCGGTACCCGCCACCTTCAGGATGGAGCATTCGACGGCGTACTCCTGCAACGCAGCCAGAACGGCGCCGCCCGCTCCGTTCGCCCCGGCAACATGCGCGTCAATCATGCCCGCCGTCCGGAAGGACATGCTCTCGGCCGCGTAAATCCGCAGGACCATTTCGCCGAACTTCTCTTGAACCAGCCCAAACCCGGAAATCGGCCGGCCAAACGCCCGGCGCTCCTTGGCCCACTTCAGCGCCGGTGTCATCAGGATTTTGCACCCACCGATGCATCCGGCCCCGAGCTTCAGGCGTCCCATGTTAAGAATGTTAAAGGCGATCCGATGTCCCTTCCCGATCTCGCCCAACACATTCTCCAGCGGAACTGGAACGTCGACCAGATTGAGTGGAGTGGTCGAGGATCCCCGAATGCCCATCTTGTGCTCCTCGGGGCCGGGTGTAACGCCGCGGAAACCGCGCTCCACAATAAAAGCGGTGAAGGCCTCGCCTTCCACGCGCGCGAAAACGATGTAGACGTCGGCGATCCCCCCGTTCGTGATCCACATCTTAGTGCCGTTCAATATGTAGTGTGTTCCGTCCGGGCTCAGACGGGCCTTCGCCTGGCAGTGCAGCGCGTCCGACCCGGAGCCCGCTTCGCTTAGGCAATAAGCTCCCACCCATTCGCCGCTGGCGAGCCGGGGAACATAGCGCGACTTCTGATCGTCCGTGCCGAAGAAGGCGATCGGTAGAATAGCGATCCCCGCTTGCGCGCCCACCGTCGCCGCCCAAGCCCCATCGCGCGCCATCTTTTCGGAGATAATGATCGAGGAAATCTTATCCAGCCCAAGCCCGCCGCAGGTTTGCGGAACATCCGTCGCACAAAGACCCAGATCGGACGCCTTCTTCAGCAAATCGCGCAGCACGCCCGGCTTCTTGTCCTCAATCTCCTTAAGACGCGGCACGACTTCCGCATTCACGAACTCTTCCGCCGCCTGGCCAATCAACCGGTGCTGGTCGTTCATGTCCTCCGGCGTAAAGACTTGCTCGGGCGTTAGCGCCTCGATAAGGAAACTTCCCCCTTTCACCATCGTCTTCTGTTGTTCAGATATCTGAGCCATTCTCGCTTCCGATGTAATACATGGCGTTATATGTCAGCGGCGCTCGACTTTGTAGCCGCGGCCTCTGGCCTCCGTCGTTTCGGCGCTCAGAAGCTGTGAAAAAATCGGCCAGCGATGTCATTCCGAGCAAGGCGAGGAATCTCGCCCTTTTGTTTCCAACAAAAAGCAGATGCTTCGCTACGCTCAGCGTGACAGACTCAAATTTTTTCACACCTTCTCAGAGAGCGCCGCTACAGCAAATGCCCATCGCTGACTAATGATGCTCCGGATAGAGACGGTAAGAAAAATGAGTGGAACGCCACAACGCTGGACGGCGTATCCGGCGCCGTCGACGCCAGGTATCCGAGCCGGTTATGGAAATCGTGGCAGGAAATCCGTGTTATGGCCGCCGTTACTGTAGGCTCTCGAAGATCCCTGCGGCGCCCATACCCCCACCCACACACATCGTGACCATACCGTAACGCGACTTGCGGCGTTTCATTTCCCCAAGCAGCGTCGCCGTCAGCTTGGCGCCCGTGCAACCCAGGGGGTGGCCCAGCGCCACCGCTCCGCCGTTCACGTTTGTTTTCTCTGGATCAAGCTCCGCGTGCTTCATGACGCTGAGCGCCTGCGCGGCGAAGGCCTCGTTCAACTCGACGAGCTCGATTTCGGCCAGCTTGAGACCGGCGAAGGAGAGCGCTTTCGGTATCGCGTAAACCGGCCCCATGCCCATCTCCTCCGGCAGGGTTCCGGCGGTAGCGTAACTGATAAAGCGCGCGAGCGGCTTCACGCCAAGAGATTGAGCCAGGCTCGAAGAGAGCACGAGCGCCGCCGCCGCGCCGTCGCTCCTCTGCGAGGAATTTCCGGCCGTCACCGTACCGCGAGCGTGGAAGACGGGTTTAAGCGCTGCGAGCGCTTCGATCGACGTGTCGCGGCGGGGTCCTTCGTCCGCATCGAACACGAATCGCCGCCGCGCGGGTTTGCCATTGCCGTTTATGCTCACTTCCGTAACTTCAAGCGGAACAATTTCTTCTTTGAATCTGCCCGCGTCCATCGCGGCGGAAGCCCGGCGATGGCTGCGAAGCGCGAATTCGTCTTGCTGCGCGCGGGAGATGTCGTACTTCCGAGCCAGGTTTTCCGCCGTTAGTCCCATGCTGAGGTACGCGTCCGGGTAACGGTTAACGAGTGTTGGGTTGGGTGAAAAATCGTGGCCACCCATCGGAATCATGCTCATGCTTTCGACGCCGCCCGCTATGATGGCATCTCCGAAGCCCGCCATGATCTGTTGTGCCGCGATAGCGATGGATTGCAACCCCGACGAGCAAAAACGGTTGATCGTCATGGCCGGGCACTCAACGGGCAGCCCGGCCCGAAGCGAGGCAATGCGCGCCACGTTATTCCCTTGCTGGCCCTCGGGCATGGCGCAGCCCATCATCACGTCATCAAGGCTCTTCGGTTCCAACTGCGGAACCCGGCGGAGAACCTCCTGAATGACGGCGGCAGCCATATCGTCGGGCCGCGTAGTGCGCAGCGTTCCGCGCGGCGCTTTTCCGGCGGCGCTGCGCGCAATCGAAACGATCCAGGCTTCGTTCATTCTTTTCTCACAAGCGTCCGCCCGTGACGCCGGCGCGACGACTCTCCTCCCCGCATGGCGCGCGTGGCGCTCTCAGGATCAGAGTTGCGAACGACGAGCGAAAGGCGCAGCAGGTTGCTGAAAAACTCCGAAAGTATGTCATTCTAAGGAGTCCTTATGTCGCTCTGGAACGCCCGCAAAGCATGAAAATACGGCGTAGGGGCGCTGCTTGCTGCGCCCTCACACGTTGGGCGCAGCAAGCAGCGCTCCTACGAAGAACGCTACGACGAATTTACTTTCAACACCGGGTCTGGGCATTTCAGGGCAGCCGAAGGCGGTCCTTATTGAAGCGAAATAAGAATTTCGCAACTCATTAATTCAAAAGGACGGCAGATTCTTCGCTTCGCTCAGAATGACACCCCAAAAAGGAGTTTTTCGGCAACCTGTTGGGATAACACCCCCGGCCTACGCGGAGATTTTCCTCGAGATTGTTTTCGCCTGCGTAAAGAGCAGGAGGTAATCGTAGCCGCCCGCCTTAGAATCGGTCCCAGACATATTGAATCCTCCGAACGGATGCACGCCCACCAGCGCTCCGGTACATTTGCGATTGAAATAAAGATTGCCCACGTGAAACTCGGCGGCTGACTTTTTCAGCTTGCGCTGGCTCTTGCTGTAGACCGCGCCGGTAAGGCCATACTCGGTGTTGTTGGCGATGGCAAGCGCTTCGTCAAAGTTCGCGGCGCGGATTACGGCGAGAACAGGGCCAAAAATTTCTTCCTGCGCGATTCGCGCGCCGGGATCGACGTCCGCGATCACGGTAGGCTCGATGAAGTGCCCCGGACCCGCCGCCTCCACGCCTCCCGCCAGCAGGCGGCCTTCCTTTTTCCCCGCGCCGATGTATTCGAGGATGGCGGCCTTCGCCTTGGCGTTGATCACCGGCCCCATATCGCTGGCCGGGTCTTCAGGCGGCCCGACGCGCAACCGCTCCACTCGCTCTTTCAGCTTGGCCAGGAAGTCGTCATACACCGCTTCCACCACGATCGCGCGCGAGCAGGCCGAGCACTTCTGGCCCTGAAAACCAAAGGCAGACGACGCCACGCCCTCGGCGGCGAGGTCGAGATCCGCATCACGGTCCACCACGATTGAATCCTTGCCGCCCATCTCAAGCACCGCGCGCTTTACCCACAACTGCCCGGGCGCGCGCCGGGCGGCGAGCTCGTTGATGCGGAGCCCAACGTCTTTCGATCCGGTAAAAGCGATAAACCGCGTGCGCGGGTGCGTGACGAGGACATCACCGACCGTGCCGCCGGGTCCGGGAAGGAAATTCACTACGCCCGGAGGCATGCCAGCCTGCTCGAGCGCTTCAAATAATTTATAGGCGATGGTGGGAGCGTCGCTCGAGGGCTTCAGCACGACGGTATTTCCGGTAACGATGGAGGCGAGTGTCATCCCGGCAGCGATGGCTAGAGGGAAGTTCCACGGCGGAATCACAATGCCCGCGCCCAACGGGATATACTGAAGATAATTTTTCTCACCGGGTACGGGGACGAGACGGCGAGGCTTTTCCAGGCGCAACATCGCGCGCGCATAAAACTCCGCGAAGTCGATGGCCTCCGCCACGTCCGCGTCCGCCTCCGCCCAGTTTTTCCCTACTTCGTAAACCAGCCAGGCGGCGTACTCAAACTTGCGATCGCGGAGTATCCGCGCCGTTTCGACGAGCAGCCGGGCGCGAGCTTCGGCGGGCGTGCGGCTCCAGGAAGGAAAAGTCTTGTCCGCGGCGGCGATGGCGCCTTCCGCGAGATCCTTCGTCGCGGCGGAGAATCGGCCAACCACCTGATCTTTACTTGCTGGATTTAAAGAGATCAACTTTTCCGGTGTCGTGACACGCTCGCCGCCCAGCACCAGATCGTAATCCTTTCCTAGCTCGCCCGCGACGTGCTTCAGCGCGGCTTCCATCTGCCGTGCCTGCTCAGGGTTGCTCTTGAAATCAGACGGCGATTCGTTGCGAAAGTCTGGTAGCTTCATACGGATCAGGCGAACAGCCCCCCGTAAACATTATATCAGCGGGATCATGCCGTAGGGATGAGGAGTGGCCAGGGTCAGTTTCTGTAGGTGCGGCCGCCGACCGCGGTGATTCCGGCGCTCAGAAGTTGTGAAAATATTCGACTCTGTCATGCTGAGCGTAGCGAAGCGTCTGTTTTTTGTTGAAAGCAACGAGGTGAGATTCCTCGCTTTGCTCGGAATGACATCACTGGCCGATTTTTTCACACCTTCTCAGAAAGCGCTGCTAGCGCAAATGACCGTCGATGACTTATGCCGCCCGGTACGGCTAAAGTTCGCCCGAGCTTGCCTGCTGCTGCAGATGCTGGATTCGCTGCTCAAGCTGCTGGGCCCGCTGCTCGAGCTGTTGCGCGCGTTGCTGCATGACCGGAACCTGCAGCTCAATGCGGTTTTCCATTTCCTGCATGCGCGGGAACTGCCTCTCGAGCTCCTGCATTTGGAAGCCCGGGGATCCTGGCGCCGCGCCACGCATCATATGGCGCGGACGCCAATTGGGGTCGAGTGTAGCGGTAAGGTTCTGCTCTTGTTTAGCGCGGACGATGGAAAGCGTTACCTGCGAACCTTTGGCATACGACAACCTGCTTCGGAGATCAAAGGTGGACGAAATTGGAGTTGATCCAACTTTCACGATGCAATCGCCTGCCTTCAGGCCGGCCTTCTCAGCGGGACTGTCCTTATCAACGCCCGCGACTAAAACGCCTTTGCCCTGTTTGACGCCGAAGTATTCCGCTAATTGCGCCGTCAGCGTTTCACCCTGAATGCCCAATCCGGCGCCGAAAAAGGCGAAGTGAAAATTGAACGTTCTGGGAGAAATATGGATATTCGGCATCACAAAGCCCGGCACAACCGCATGTTCGCTCCGCGCGGACAGGGACGCATCGAGATTCAGCCGCTTTCCTGACCGGCTTAAGCCCAGAGCGACCGTGCGCCCAGGCGGTGTCTCCTCGACCAGCCGAGCCAATTGCGCCGCGCTCCACACGCGCATGCCGCCGAATTCGAGAATCACGTCGTTCACGCGGAGACCGGCCTTCGCCGCCGGGCTATCCGGCTCGACCTGCGCGACAATCGCTCCGTAATCGCCCGGAAGTTTCATGGAGCGCGCCTCGTCCGCCGTCACGTCCTTAAGACTCACGCCAAGCCACGCGCCGGACCGGAAGGGGTCCGTCAGCTCGTATGCGTGGCTCGGTCGCGGCGGCCGGGGCATGGCGGGCTGTTGGCCGGCCATTGCGGCCGGGCCCAAAGCTCCCAAGGCAAACAAACTGCCGAGGGCAAGAACAAGGGCGCATGGGAAGCTGGCCTTCCCTCTAGCGGCGTCGCTACGACCCGCCCCAAGAGGTGACACTGACAGCAAAACGTTCATTTTCGTTCTCCTACGTGCAGACCTAAATCCCCGCCCTTCTCGAATTCTATCCATTGTGCGGATCATTGTTCGCCTCCAAGGTACTTCACTTGCTCGTGTGAGCGCTCCGACAGTTGGCGGTTCAATTCCTGCAACTGCTTCTGCAAATCGAACGTTTGCCTCTCGATTTGCTCGCGGGCGCGATCTGCCAATTGGCGGGTGAGGTCCTGCCACTGCTTTTGCATCTCGATCATCTGCTGTTCGTTCATCCCCTGAACCGCTTGCATTTGCCGCCAGGCCGCCGCGCGCTGTCGTGAAATTTGCGCCCAGTTCTTCCAGAAAACCTGCTGTGAGGCCTTCAGCTTGGCGATGGACGCAGCGTCTAACTTACGGATCTGAATATTCCCCATGACGGTGCGGATATCCAAGGGACTCCCCCCGCCGTTGAGCGAGCCTACGGCGCGCTCCGGGCCGAAGACGCGAATGTCGGGGAGGCTGAAATTCGGCGGTCCAGCCGCGCCTGCCCTGCCCATCGTGAACTTGCCATGGGCGCCCTCAACCGAAAGAGGAAAGTCCGAAATGATGCGGCGCCCCATGGTGTGGCCGATCATGGCGTTGATCGTCACCGGCAAGGTGGGCGGAATGAAAACGTCCACGTCGCCCACCTGGGTTTCCAGGCGCGAAGGGCCGAACGTGCCGCGATTGGCGTCAATTTGCGCCAGGATTCGCCCGGCAGCGCTTTCGGCTTGCACGGAGCTCATCGCCTTCAGGACGGTAATGCTTCCACCCGAGGTTTGCGCGCGCACCCTGCCACGCGACCCCGCCACCTGAATATTGCCCGCGGACGTTTGCGCCTGCACCGAGTTGCCACACTCACCCAGGTGAATCTGTCCGCCCGCCGTCTCAACCTGAACCGGGCCGGAGGCTGCCTGCAATACGATGTCGCCACCCGCCGTCTGAGCGGCAAACGAGCCGTTCACGACGCCCGCCACAATCTCACCGCCGCTGGTTTCCATCGTGGCGGAGCCGTTCACGTTGCCAGCCTGGATATTCCCGCCCGCCGTTCGCGCCTGAAGGTTGCCGCCAATATTGCCTAAAACGATCGTACCGCCCGCCGTCGAAATCCAAACCGGTCCCAGGACGCTACCGGTCCGGATGTCGCCGCCTGCGCTCTCCGCCCGCAGCGCGCCATCCAGCTTCTCAACGTGTACGTTGCCCCCTTCCGTTTTCACGTCCACGTTGAAATGCAGAGGGACAGTGACCTGAAAGGCGGCGCTCGTAGACCTCCGCCTGCCCGCGCACGCCGGGCTGCCCTCGATGTAGGCGCCGTGCGAGGTTTGGAGCGCCTTCAGTTGGTATCGCTCCAGGCACGCTCTGGCTGTTTGAGGGTCAGGGCCGTAGGCGCTCAGATGAACAACGCATCCGACCAGGGCGGAAGCGCCTGGCCTCACGTCCACTGATCCGGGCTCCGCGCGCAGCACCAATCGTCCGCCGGGCCTCACGGGAACGCGGCAATCGATTTGCTCCATCCAGTGGCCACGCTGAAACTTGGGTGCGCTTCGCTGGATGAGCGGCTGCTGGGCTACGGCGAGCGCGGCGCTCGCGGCCAAGCCTAACACCAGAAAACATACGTCCTGCCATCGCGCCATCATCGTTCAGTCTCCTCGTGCTAGCTCATGCACCGCGGTGAGCGCCTTGACGCGGACGTAGGGGTTGGAATCATTGCTGGCAAAATTCTGCAGGATCGGAACCATGGCTTGGTCGCGCTCGTCGAGCGCGTGCTTCACCAAGTTGTCAATCGCCGCCACTCGGACGCCCGGATTCTGGTCCTGCTGAATGGTTTCAATCAGGGCCGATTGCACTTGGGGCGCCCATTTCATTTTGGGGACGGAACGGAGAGCCTCAAGGCGCACGCCTGCGTTCGGATCGTGGCGCATCGCGTAAAGCAGCGCATCCTCAACCGACGGATTCTCAGGGTTCTGCTTCAGCGCATTGACCGTATCAAGCCGGATGCCCGGATTTGAATAGCTCTTCATGGTATCGACCAGTATTTGACGGATGCGCGGATCATCGAGCGAGCCTTCAAGCGTTACGCGGTGTTCGGCGTCGAGCGTAATACGGATCTTCTCCGACTGCGGATCCTGAGAAACCTGGCTGATGCTGCTGATCGTGCCGAGATCCGCACTAGCCGGCGCAGCGAGCCGCGCCACGGCGCCGGGTGCTTCCGCCATGGTATTAAAACGGCCGGCGCGCGGACGGATGCTCCATCCCAGACCAAAGCCGAACGCAATTAGAATCACCGCGGCGGCCACACTCGACGGATGGTAGAGGAGTGAGCGCGAGCCGGCAAGCCAGCGCCTCCAGCCGTGTTGCTCGCGGTCAAGCGAGATTTCCAGGGCGCGGCGGCATCGCACGAGCAGGCCCGGCGGCGCCTCAGCGGCAGGCTCTGCGATCAGCAGGGAATGCAGCCTCCTGGCTCGCTCCCATTCGGCGCGGCAGGCAGCGCATCCAGCGGCGTGCGCTTCGAGCGCGTCGCGCTCGGGCGCGGCGAGATCACCGTAAATATCAAGCGACATGTTCTGTTGGGCGTCGTTGCACGTCATAAAAACACAGCAATCAGCTTTCAGCCGTCAGCTATCAGCAGACGGCGTCCAGGAAAACTTTCACCCGCCGCTTCGCGGTTCCCCCGCGAAAGGGGGCTGGTATTGAATGTTTGCCGAAAGCTGATAGCTGACGGCCGAAAGCTGATTGCTTCCTTTCACACCAAGTCGCCGAGCGCCAGCCGCAGTTTCTGCGTGGCGCGAAACAAACAGTTTTTGGCGGTTTCCTCCGTGGTTCCGCACCTCTCGCCGATCGCGCGCAGCTTCATGCCGTCGTAGTGCCGCAGCTCGAACACCATTCGCTCGCGGGGTGTGAGCCGCTCTAAAGCGGCGCCGACGCGCCGGCGAATTTCGTTCGCGTGCAGTGCCTGCTCGGGATCGATCCCTGGGTGGTTGTCCACCACGGCCTGGAAAAATTCGTCTTTCCCATCCCGGGCGGGCGCCTGCAGCTCAATCCGCCGGCTCCTCCGGCGCAGATGGTCGAGGCAAATATTCACTACCACGCGATGCAGCCACGTGGAGAAGCTTGACTGAAACCGGAAGCTCGAGATCGAGCGGTAAACCTTCAGGAATGCCTCCTGATACAGATCCGCTGCCTCCTCCGCCGACCCGGCCATCCGAAAGGCCAGCCGCAGCACATCGCGGTCATACAAGCGCACGAGCGCCTCAAAGGCCGCGCGGTCTCCCGCTTGCGCCCTTTGGATCAGAATGAATTCGTCTGATCCGGCCGGTGTCGCGTCTTGCGCGATGGGTCGTAATTCCGAACAGGCGCCATCCATAGAACAAGCGTCTCTTGCGCGTCCCCTTTAGCTTAGACGCAATACGCTCAGGAGGGTTAGCCTGTCCATCTCACCGCTCAGGGCCCCCGGCAGCCTGAGGGATGGGCTTCAGCCCCACAGCCACGAGCGGTTCCCCCCTCTTCCCCGGCCCCGGTGCTTGGAAGCGCGCGCGGATTTGTGTACGATCGGTTGAATGGAAAATCATAGCAAGTTCAAGCTGGCGGTCATTCAGATGGTCTGCGGCCCGGAGCCGGAAGCCAACCTTGACCACGCCATCGAGCGGATACGCGAGGCCGCCGGCCTCGGCGCCCGCATCGTCGCGCTGCCCGAGCTTTTCCGGTCGCAATATTTCTGCCAGCGCGAAGACGTATCGTTCTTTGACCTTGCCGAGCCGGTCCCCGGACCCACAACAGAAGCCCTTGCTAAAATCGCAAAAAACCTGGACGTCGTCATCATCGCGCCGGTTTTTGAGCGGCGAGCAGCCGGAATTTATCACAACAGCGCCGCCATCATTGACGCCACGGGCGAGTTGGCTGGGCTGTACCGCAAGATGCACATCCCGGACGACCCGGCCTATTACGAAAAGTATTACTTCACCCCAGGAGACCTTGGCTTCCGCGCCTTTGATACCGCCGTGGGGCGTGTGGGCGCGCTCATCTGCTGGGATCAGTGGTACCCGGAGGGGGCGCGGCTCATCGCGCTCCACGGCGCCCAGATACTTTTTTTCCCGACCGCCATCGGCTGGCATCCTGCCGAGAAGGAAGCGCACGGTGCAGCGCAGCTTGACGCATGGCGCACCATCCAACGCGCGCACGCCATCGCCAATGGCGTTTATGCCGCCGTGGCGAACCGCGTAGGTCACGAGCGCGCGCCCGCGAGCGGAGCCGGCATCGACTTCTGGGGATCATCCTTCATCGCGGATCCGTTTGGAGTCGTTGTGGCGCAGGCTTCCGATAATCGCGAGGAGATTCTCCTGGCGGACGTGGACCCACAGCGAATTGAAGACGTGCGCCGCAACTGGCCCTTCCTCCGCGACAGACGTATCGACGCGTACGACGGCATCAATCAGCGCCTGCTGGATAAGCCTCGCACGTGAAAGCGGTTACCCTGGTGCAGCGCAGCCTTGGGCCGCGACCAGAGGCCATTTCCAGTCATTCCTCCGAAAGCGGGAATCCGGCTAATTAGCGGAGCCCCACTTCCGCAGGGTCACACCGATTGACGGCATTTCCCACCACCTGTCCGTTTCCGCACACTTCATTTGCAATATCGAACACTTTCGAAGCCACATCATAGGACAATCACCATAAACAAAAAGCGTGCTTTCAATGGGTTAGCCGATCTTTGTCAATCGGCAAACAACGTGCGCTGAGAGGTTCACGAAGACAGCTTTTGACGATGTAAAGTCGCCGCTACACCCTTAACATTTGGAGAAATAATGAGATTACGGAATTTGGTTACAGTATGGCTCGCAGCTTTTGTGGTGACGGCCTGCGTTGGCCAGGTGCGCGCGCAAACCAAGCAGCCGTCGCAGCCTGCCGAGGCCACCGGGTTTGATTACACGCATAGCCGCGCCTTTCCCGACGTGCTTTCCGCCTATTCCAGCCCGTTTGTTCCGCAGGCCAAGCTAGCAAACTCAAACCGGCTGAATGAGTTGGTCGTGGATGGCAAGCTGAATCTCTCTCTTGAAGACGCGATCGCGTTGTCGCTGGAAAACAACCTGGATATTGCCGTCGCGCGCTACAACCTGCCCATCGCGCAGACGGATCTCCTCCGCGCCAAGGCCGGCGGAGCGACGCGCGGCGTAGCCGGCGCTTACCAGTCCTCGGCGCTATTTGGCGGCGCGATCGGCTCAGGCGTAGGAGGCAGCGGCGGGAGTGGGGGCGGGGGCGCGGGTGGCGCATTGGGCGGCGGCATTCCTGGCGTCGGCACGACCGGTTGCTGCGATCCCTATTTCGACATCTCTTACGGGTGGGGACATACCGTAACGCCCTTGAATTATCTCATCCTTAGCGGCGTTCCAGTTGAGACGGCGCAGTCCGATTACGTCTCCGCCACCTACAGCCAAGGGTTTCTCACCGGAACCAGCGTGACGCTCAACGTGTTCGGCTCACGGCAGGCCTCGAACGCGACCACCGAGTTGTTCAATCCCTACGTCGCCTCGAATGTCACTTTCGGCGTCACGCAGCGATTCCTCAACGGCTTTGGGCGCCGCGCGAACGCCAAATTCATCCGCATAGCGCGCAACGATCAGAACTACTCGGAAAGCGTCTTCCGCCAGAAGGTGATTGAAACGGTGGCAAAGGTGATGACCAACTATTACGACTTGCTCACCGACGACGAAAACATCCGCGTGGCCAAGGAAGGCTTGGGTTATGCGCAAAACCTTCTGAAGGACAACCAGGAGGAACAAAAGATCGGCGCGGTCGCACAACTGGACGTGGCGCAAGCGGAGCTCGCCGTGGCGAACCGGCAACAGGACCTGCTTACGGCGGAAAACACCTTTTCGCAGGACGCGCAATCCATGAAGTCGCTGATTTCAAAAAGCTTCAACGGAGAAATTGCCACCGTCGTGATAAATCCCACCGATCATCTGCCGGAACCGCGTCCGGACGACGTGCCTTCGCTCACCGAGGCTCTGCGCGAGGCGGAAAAGAATCGCCCGGAAATCGAGCAGGCGGACGTGAACTTGAAAAACCAGAGAATCACCATCCAGGCGGCCCGCAACGCCCTGCTGCCCTCGCTTGATGGCTTCGCCGCCTATTCGCCCTCCGGACTGGGCGGAGCGCTCGGCGAAGCCTTCAGTCCGCTATTTCGCAACCGTTACCCGGCCTACAGCTACGGCGTAAGTCTTAACATTCCAATCCGCAACCGCGAGGCGCAGGCCGATGCCGCCCGCGCCCTGCTCGAGCAGCGCCAATTGCAGATGTCGCTTCAGCAGGCACAAAATCAGGCGGTATGGGATGTTAGCAAAGCCGTGGCCGCAGTGCGGCAGGCGCGCGGACAACTCGACGCGGCTAGCAAAGTGTCGGTGCTCGCCCGCCAGACGCTCTCGATGGAGCACACCAAGTTCACCGTGGGCCAGGCCACGGTGCAGGAAGTGATCAACGCGCAGGGAGTACTTGCCACCGCCGAGGGCAATCAGGTGAAGCAGGAAGCGGCCTACGCCAAGGCGCTGGTGCAATTTGAGCAGGCCACCGGAACCATTTTGAAGCGCAACAACATCGGGCTTGCTGACGCCGAGCGCGGACGCGTCGCACGCCGCCCAAATATTCCCGGCTCGCCAGTCGGCCAGCCGTAGAAATTTCGCGCTCGCGATTTGTGGCTCACGGCGGACGTTGCCGTGCAGCCTGCGATGCCACGGTAAAAACCAACGTAAACCTGCCCTGAAAACGGGGAAAGGCAGCTTTGAAAACAAAGGGTTGATGACGTTCATCGTAGGGGCGCTGCTTGCTGCGCCCTTTAGACGGTGGGCGCAGCAAGCAGTGCCCCTACACCCTATTTTCATCCTTCGGGGCGCCGCGAAGCGGCATGACAGAGTGCGCGAAGCGAAGGGTCTGCGTTTGCCGGATGGCCCCTTGGAAAAGCGGAAATGCCGCGGAGCCGGAAGACGCGGGTATGCATTGCAAAAGCGCAATTTCTTGTTTTGTTAGCAAACATTTTGGATGCCTGCGGCCGCCGCCATCGGTGTCATCCCCGCGAAAGCGGGGATCCATTGATTCACTGGATTTCCGCTTTCGCGGGAATGACTGGAAATGCCCTTTGGTTGCGGCCGTAAGGTCGCACTGCATGCTTTGACAACGGCGCCAGAAGCACGCGCGTTCGCAGGAGAATTCAATGGGCACACTTTTTCAAGACGTAAAATTCGGCTTGAGAATGCTGGCGCGGAATCCCGGCTTCACGGCCGTGGCGATCATCACGCTGGCGCTTGGCATCGGGGCCAACACCGTGATCTTCAGTATGATCAATGGCTTGTTTCTGCATCCCTCTGGAATTGCAGATCCTGCGCACCTTTTTGCCGTCCGTGTAAAGTACAGCAAACTCAATCTAAAGAGCATCGTGATGTCGGCCCCGGATTTTGGCAATATCCGCGACAGCAAGCAGATTTTTTCTTCGGCAGCGGCCGAGCAGGACGAGAGCTTCAACTATATCGCCACGGATCACCCGGTGAGGTTGCTCGCAGCCCAGGTCTCCTGGCAATGGTTTAACGCATTTGGAGCGCGCCCGGTTCTCGGCAGGATCTTCCGTGCCGAAGAGGATCAGCCCCACGCCAATCAAGTCACCGTCCTTTCCTACAGCACGTGGAAGAGCGTCTTCGGCAGCGATCCATCCATCGTCGGTCAGACGATCCAATTGAACCATGAGGACTATCGAGTGGTTGGTGTGATGGGACCGGATTTCGATTGGCCGCAGGGAGCCCAAATATGGGTTCCGCTTGGCTTAGCTCCGGCAGATTTCGCCCTGAGCAACACTTTTAACGAAGACTACTTTGTGGTGGCGCGCGCCCGGCCGGACGTCTTCCCGGCGAAGACGGAGGATTTCGTCAAACTGCTCACTCAACGCCTGATCGCGGCGCGCCCTGAAGCTAGCTATGCCCGTGACTCCGGCTGGGGAATGTTTGCGGTTCCGTTTACGGAATATGCGTTTGGCGATCTGCGGACTTCCATGTTGCTCCTGTTGGGCGCTGTGGGATTTGTGCTTCTCATTGCGTGCTCGAATATTGCCGGGCTTATTCTGGCGCGCTCATCCGCGCGCGGCAAGGAATTCGCCATCCGTATTGCCTTGGGGGCGCAGAGGCGTG
>JBOGJT010000066.1:0-4469 GCA_050745065.1 Terriglobia bacterium | reverse complement strand
ATTTTGACGTTTGACTGACCTCGAGATTCTGATACCTCAAGACGCAAAACCTGACGAGGGCATCTTTCCCGGGTGTCATCTTGCCGTGTTAACCACCTCGTGCATCGACGAATCCCTTCCCTGAGTGATGGGTTCCGAAACGCTCAACCTGTGAATAAATTTATGAGTACACCAAAAACCAGAAAACCGGTGAAAATTAAAGTCGTTTTGAGAGAAGAAGAAACTATGCCCGCAAAGAAACCAGACGAAGATCAGGAAGACAAGCCCCAGAATTTCAAAGAAGGCGAAGTCCTGGACATTGCCAAGCTGAAAGAGATGAACATCACCACGCTGGTGGCCGTGGCGAAGGACTTGGCGGTGGTTGGCGCAAGCACTATGCGCAAACAGGAGTTGATCTTTAAGATTCTCCAGGCGCAGACGGAGAAGAGCGGGCTTATCTTTTCTGAAGGCGTGCTCGAGTGCCTGCCGGATGGTTTCGGCTTCCTGCGCGCTCCCGACTACAATTATCTGCCGGGACCGGACGATATTTACGTATCACCCTCGCAGATCCGCAAGTTTGACTTGCGCACCGGCGACACCATCTCCGGCCAGATTCGGCCGCCCAAAGAAGGCGAGCGCTATTTCGCGCTGATCAAAGTGGAGGCCATCAATTTTGAGCCGCCCGACGAGTCGCGCAACAAGATATTCTTCGATAACCTGACGCCGCTCTATCCCCAGGACCGGCTCCGGCTCGAGACCACGAAGGACAATACTTCCGCCCGGGTGCTCGACCTGCTCACGCCCATCGGCAAGGGGCAGCGCGGCCTGATCGTGGCACCGCCGCGCACGGGCAAGACCATGCTGCTGCAGACGATTGCCAATTCCGTGAGCACCAACCACCCGGAGGTGACCCTGATCGTTCTGTTGATCGACGAGCGGCCGGAAGAAGTGACGGACATGCAGCGCACCGTCAAGGGCGAGGTGATCAGCTCGACGTTCGACGAGCCCGCGGCGCGCCACGTGCAGGTGGCCGAGATGGTGATTGAAAAGGCGAAGCGGCTGGTGGAACACAAGCGCGACGTGGTGATCCTGCTCGATTCGATCACGCGCCTGGCCCGCGCTTACAATACGGTGGTGCCGCCCTCCGGCAAGGTTCTATCGGGCGGCGTGGACTCGAACGCGCTGCAGCGGCCCAAGCGGTTTTTCGGCGCCGCGCGCAACATCGAGGAAGGCGGCAGCCTCACCATCATCGCCACCGCCTTGATCGATACGGGAAGCCGTATGGACGACGTGATCTTTGAAGAGTTCAAAGGCACCGGCAATATGGAGATCAACCTGGACCGCAAGCTGGTGGACAAGCGCATCTTCCCCGCCATGGATATTAACCGCTCTGGTACCCGCAAGGAGGAACTTCTGGTGCCCAAGGACGAGTTGAACCGCATCTGGGTGCTGCGCAAAGTGCTGAACCCGCTCTCGCCCGTTGAGACCATGGAGCTCATCACTGACAAACTCTCCAAGACCGCCACTAACGCGCAGTTCCTCGCGTCGATGAGTAACGGCGGGCGGTAGGATGAACAGGTGGTAGGCCCTAAGCGGGGTGTGATGGCCGCGCGGGGCAAGCACGGGTTATCTCACCGCTAAATTCCCCGCCTCCGTCAAATCCATTTCCGGGCGCCCGAGCGATATCCCTCACAAAACGATTGACCATGGGTGGCGCAGGCTCGAAAATGGGGCCGGCGGAAGTAAGGCGTTTGTTGATTGAGCGTATTCGGCGCGCTCACACCTCGGCGACTGCGTCTACGCTGGCGCATCGGGCGTTCCTCTCGGAGCAGAGAGCGTGCCTGGAGTTGCATTACGCAGGCTCACGAGCTATCGCGCTTGCGAAGCAGCGACGCTCAATTATTCGCTCAAGACGCACGCTCCGGATCAGACAGGGTCACGGCCTCAACGGCTCCACTGCGCACTCGACCTCGCTGCTCCGAGTCGTATCTATCTTAACTCGAAAGTATTTTCATATGCTTTCGCGGGCCGTAGGCCCTACATGACAGATATGGCGCATTTTGCCATGTCTGCGATGCAGCGAGACTCGCACCAGTGACTTGATCGGCGAGCAATCCGTGAATACCGCAGACATCCCAACTGCAGGGATGTCTGCGCCACCCGCGCCGACGCGCCCTGCCACGGCGCGCAGTCCTCCAGATCAGTCAGGGAGCGGCCACTTTGAGGAACCTTTGGGCGGTGGAATTTTCATGAAACGCTGCCCGGTCCATCGGTACCACACCGGGGGAGGAGATACATTCAGACCTGGACGGTGCGCTGGAGAAAGCGCGATTAGTAGACTGGCCGGCCTCGGGAAAAAGTAAAAATACTCCACAGAACCATTTAAGGGAAAAATGTTCTGCCATCCTTCGCTACCGTTCCAGACGTATATATCCATTCGTCCGCCCAACGCTGCACCCATCGCCGCTACGATGGCAACTGCCTCGACGGGAAGCCCCTTGAGCTGCACGGCCCGCAGAGCCTGGGGCGAGAAAAGCACCTGGGACCTGTATGAAATCGCGTAAACCTGCACGAAACCGTTCGGTGTCCGGTGAAGCAGAACCAGGAATAGAGTCTTTTCAAAAACGTGGACCTGCGGACAGTAGTAGGCGAAAGCGATGTCGCGGCTTGCTGGGCTGAAGAAGTGCCCGTTTAAGACCGCCGGCCACCGGCGGCTCACGCGGTCGAGGCGGAAATCAAACGCATAATCTTCGGCGAGCTGACAGTTAGGCGGCAGAAAGCTGCGCACTACCGCAACATCATCCTGGTTGTGAGCGGCGACATTATTAGCCACGGAGGTGTTTTGGCCCAGCGCCACGGAACTAGCCATCAAGATCAAAAGGGTTGCACGGATCATGGAAACTTCCAATCCACCGGGCCGTTAGTACCGCCCCGGACGGTTGAATAGGTGCCGTCGCCAAGGTCCATACCCGCGCCGTTTGAGCTGCACGAGTGGGTCGCGGCATACGGAACGCCAGTACTATCCCAGTACGCATCCGCGGAACACACACAAGGGTTACCGGGGATGGGCGTCGTGTTCGGGCACCAGGGACCAACGTCTAATACGGGCGCCTGCTGCTCCGCCGAGCCGTTGACGACAAGTACCTGCTGGCCGCACAACGCCGTGCCATAAGGCAGCGCTACCATCTGAGCGTTTGCGGGAATAGTATATCCACACGCTGTCAGCTTGCCGACCAGCCCCTCGTCGGTTGCAATCACATTCATATACACATAAGGAAAGAAGACGCTTGGGGGAGCGGGCGGACCAACCACAATCTGGCGCGTGGAGTTCGTGAGGCCGGATGCCTGCACGATCGTGACGCTGCCATTGGCCGTGCCAGATGAAAAGTTCACGGTCGACGGCGCCTTCTCCCCGACGCTGGTATTGATGCTCATCAGGCTGAACTGTACGTTTTGATCGTTGAAATTGGCGTCAGGGGTCACGCCCGTACTGGCGCTCTTCGCCTGGATCTGCACGTTGGCTGCCTGCCCGGAAATCACTCCTTGCGAGTCATTGGGCGCGCTTCCACTGGTGACGGTGAATACAAGGCTATCTACGTCGACCGGAAGCCGAGGCGAGATCGTCGTCCCGCCGATGGTACAGTGAGGCTGAGGAGTAGGATAAAACTTGTAGGTTTTTCCCTGGAGGGTAGCTGAGATCGCGGCGCTCCCTGAAGCGATCGCATGCATCAGTCCCTGCGTCGTCGAATCCATCGTCACGATGGAAGTGTTGCCGGAACTCCACGTCGCTTCGCTCGTTTCATTGTAGAAATAGTGGTTGTTTCCGTTGCATGAGACGAAAGACGCCGTACACGTACACTGCATGCTTTCTCCGGCAAGACAGTACACGTTCGATGGCGTCATGTAGCCGTAACTCAGACTGGCCGGGCAATTGCATGGTGTACAATCATAGCTGCTGGCCGTCCCGCCGTGCCGGCTGATTACCATCAACCTTCCCATCACCGGCAAATCGTCGAGGCGAATCCAGTTGACGCTGCCGTCGGTGGCGCCGGCGGGGATTTTGCTTCCCTTGAAGTCCGGTTTTTGCGCGTCGCGGAGCGCGCGGATATCGAGGGCGCGCGTTTCGTGCGCGTTTAACTTGAGGTTCGTCAGATAATAATGCACGCCGTTGGCGGTGACCTCAAAGCCAATCGGGCACGGCCTGTCGCCCATGTTGGTGAGGAACAGGACGGAATCGGTGCCCTTATCCAGATGCCATGGGTTCGCGCCCGAGCCTGTCCAGCCATTCGCTTCATTTTCCGCGCGCGCATCCACGATCATGTTTTGATTCTGCTCGACGCTTGAGACGTCCGCTTCCATCGACCCCGGCGCCCCGCTGTATTGGATGCGAATCGAGCAGAAGGGTAGCGGCAAAGGCAATTCGTTTATCTCTGCCGCGAGCGATACATCTTGGGTGCTGTACGCGGCGACGGTAAAAGTTGGTAGCGCGT
>JBOGJT010000065.1:0-5065 GCA_050745065.1 Terriglobia bacterium | reverse complement strand
CGGTGTTGCTGATCCGGCTGAATGGAAGTGTATGGATTGATCACTTCAACGTTGCTTCGTTTAACCGGCGCGAGCAGCGACGCAGGAGTTACGGCGGCGGCACGTCCGGGCTTAAGCTCGACGGCGAAGAAGTGCGAGCGCTTAGCTGATTCGCGCGGCCCAAGGCGGTAAAGAGCGTTCACGGTATCGAGCGGAAAGCCCTGCCGCCAGTCGATAAGCCGCGGCGGTTGACCGCCGGAAGGAATAAACCACAACCCCGACGCGTTGGTGCCCAGCCACATTCCGGCTTTTGACGCCAGCCATGGACGGTTTAGCGACGCCGAGGCCACCGGAAGGTCATCGATGCCGGCCAGGATTTCTTTCCACTGTCCCTTCCGGTAGCGCCACAAGACGCTGGTTAAGCGATGTGCCGGCGTCTCTGCCATGGCGCCCGTGCGTGGATCATCAACGACGTAGATATCCATGCCGCTGCGGAAAATTTTCGTGACGCGCGCAAAGGCGTCCGGCTCCGGCTCCCGGATGCGCTCCGCCGCCATCGATTCCGTATTGATGGAATACATCCCGCCGCCGAGCGTCGCCGCCCAAAGATGTTTGCCGTCCACGCGCCCAAGGCAAGAGAGCGCACGTTGCGGCAAACCCTCGATGGAGCGGTGGTACGCAAAGCTACGGCCGTCGTAGATCAGGAATCCTTGAACTACAGCAGCGTTGATAAATGCGCCAGCCGCGGTGGACCAGAACCACGTGCGTCCTCGTCCGTCCGTTGTGGCCTCCAATGGACGGTCAACAGTGTACTCGCCTGGCACATGTCTATAAGCGAAGAATTGGCTTGGGCTGAACGTGTAAACAACGCGCATCACTCCGCCGGGTGCGAGCTGATAAATGTTGGGGCCGTCAGCCGTAATCCAGAGATTATCCGGGGGCGTGCTGAGCACGCGCAATCCGCCTAATCCGCCTTCCAGCTTTCCCAACAGCTTGTATTGGCCGCCGCGATACCATGCGACGGCCGCGCCGGGCGGCACGTTCGCGAAGACCACGACCACGCCGCCGCCCGGCCCGGCCCAGATCCCAACCGGGCTGCCCCTGTCGGGCATTTGCACGTGAGCAGGCGTCCATCCGCCGTCCTGCCAGCGATAAAGCTCGCCTGGCCGCGGCGGCCACGGCGTGGCCCACACCATTCCCGTGCCGTCCTGCGCCGTCATGCCGATCGGAGTGGTATCCACCTGCGCGGCGGCCGGTGAGATCGCCACCGCGCTCAGAATGGAAACCGCGAGGCAGGCCTTGAGCGTAATACGCATCCCGTCACCACGTGTAGTGCGCTGTATAGCTGATCTGTTTTTCGCCGTTCGCGGGAACCTGAACGCGAAATTCAATCGTGTTGCTGTTTGTCTTTACGAAGGCGTTCGAATGCTGGATGATCTCCCAGGTGCGCCCGCGGTAGAGATGCTCGACGACGCGAATTTCGACGGGCGTCTGTTTGTGGTTGCGCAAGTCGATTTCAAACGATTCGTCGAGCGTATGGCGCATCGTGTCGATCACATAGTTGGTGCGGGTGCGGCTGCCGGTCAGGTCGAAGGCGTCGCCGGTATACACTTTCACCGGCTCGTTTTCGGAAGTGTGCGGAATCTGGCTTTCACCCACGAACTCCAGGTTGCCGTCCTGATCCTGGCGGTAGAAGCGCAGCCGTCCGGCGGGGAGAGGAATTCCCAGGTGGTTCGCCTGGCTGTTGACGAACCCTCGCATAATGTGGACGGCGTGCGACGACTGCGTGCCAAAATCACGGTTCTGGCGGATCATCTCCATCGACCAGCCGTTGTACTGGTTCGGCTGGAGATCCAAGCCGTCGTACAGGTAGTAGAGGCTGGACGTAATACCGCTCGCGCGGATGAACTCGACTTGTTTGGTTTCCTGATCGCGAAGCGTGACGGGCCGGTGGAGGGTATAAAGGTGATATTCATCGAAGGGTTGCTGGGTGACTAAGGGCTGAAACATCGCCGCGCCTCCCATGGAGGGAACGCCGCCCGGAACGCCTGCAACCATCTGCGGCGCAAGCTTGTTCACCGTTCCCGCCATCAATTTCACCTGTGCGTCCTCAAACGTCTTGCCGCTTCGGTTGTGAAGCGTGACCCAGCCGTGCATATCAACCGTGTGCCCCGTGGGGGGCTCGATCACGTTGTAGGTGGCGTTCCAGTCGATGCCTTCCGTGATGTAGCTGAGCTCCGCGTCCACGTGGCCAGCCTTTTGGCTCTCAATCACCCAACTCAGAACCGGCTTCAGGAGCGTGCCCTGCGTCAATGCGGGAAACAGCGGCTGACCGGGCAAACTAAAGCGAAGCTGCCCGTTGACTTCGACGATGGGCTGGAGTTGTTGCGGCGAGAATGGAGGCTGCACACCATAGGATTGAGGGTAATAGTTACGCCCGCCCGATGCCATCGTGCCGCTGCGGATAAGCTTTCCGTGGACAACGGTGCTGTGGCCGCCCTCCTGAACCAAAAAGTCAAGCTCCTTCCCCTCATAAAGCTGCAGCATGCTTTCCTGCGAGACGGGGTCGCCGCGGTAATTCTGCTCCACGATGCGCAGCGGGAATTGGCCCGATGGGTCGCGCAGAATCACCGAGTCCGGCTCGAGATAGTCCGTGATGTCGTTGATCTGGACGCGGTTCGTGCCGGCCTTCAAATCGAGCGGCGCTTCGACGCGAACCACGGCAAAATTCTGGTTGTAGATCGTCAGCTTGGGGCCGGCCGCGCAGGCCGCGCTCCAGACCAGCAGAATAATGCATGGAAGAATTACGGCATGGCGTTTCATACGATTTCCCCTCTCACGTCCGGAGCTGACCGAGGCTTACAAACTGTATTGACGTCACAAGTCAGCGACGTTCGACTCTGTAGCGGCGGCCTCTGGCCGCCGTCATTCCGGCGCTCTGAGATCGCCGCTACAGCAAATGCCCGTCGCCGACTTATGACGCTCCGTATATATTGACACTCCTTGCCGCCGCGGAGTTCCCAAACCCGCTTGATCCATGAATCGGAACCGTGGTAGGGGGGGAGGTTTCAACCCCGCCAAAAACCGCGTCGCGCGGTTCGTGCGTTCCGCCTCGCCCCGCAACCCTGCGAGGATGCGGTTGAGCTTTGGATCGAATTCCAGGTAAGATGATCCCTTCCTTGGCCGCTCCAATGCAGTATAAGCACAACCGCAAGCGGGCGCCAGGAACCGGAGAAAAATTATGCGATTTGGCAAACATTTTGTCGGAGCCTTGGCGGTCGCGCTCGCGCTGGCGTGCGGGAGCGCAATTGCCGCTCCAGGCGGCGGAATCAAGGCGACCGTATTTGGCAAGATGCCGGATGGCCAGGTGGTTCACCTTTACACGCTGACGAACCGCGACGGCATGAGAGTGGGGATAACGAATTACGGCGCGCGGATTGTTTCGATTGTCGCGCCGGACCGGCACGGAAAGATGGCGGACGTCGTCCTCGGTTTTGACAATCTCAAGGGTTATCTGGGCAACGACCCGTATTTCGGCGCGGTCGTGGGACGCTATGGCAACCGCATCGCCAAGGGCCGGTTTAAGCTTGACGGGGTGGAGTACCATCTGGCGATTAACAACGGCCCCAACAGCTTGCACGGCGGCATCGTGGGGTTCGATAAAAAGGTATGGACGGCACACGAGCTTTCCCAGAAGCCCGCGGCCCTCCAGTTGACTTACCTCAGCAAAAACGGCGAGGAAGGTTATCCGGGAGACTTGCACGTGAAGGTGGTCTACACGCTGGAGAATGACAACGCGCTGCGGATCGATTACACGGCCACCACGGATAAAGACACCGTGCTCAACCTCACCAACCATTCCTACTTCAACCTCTCCGGTGCGGGGAGCGGAAGCATTCTCAAGGACGTGCTGATGATCAACGCCGGCCGCTTCACACCCACGGATGACACTCAGATTCCGACGGGTGAAATCCGCAGCGTCAAAGGCACGCCGTTTGACTTTCTCAAGCCTACCGCCATCGGCGCGCGCATCAACGAGAACAACCAGCAGTTGAAGTTTGCCCACGGCTATGATGACAACTGGGTGCTGAACCGCAAAGGCTCTGGGTTGGTGCTGGCCGCGCGCGTGGTTGACCCGGCCTCGGGGCGGGTGCTTGAGTGCTTTACCACCCAACCCGGACTTCAGCTCTATACCGCTAATTATCTCGACGGAACAATCCGCGGAAAGGGCGGGAAGGTCTACGGCGCTCGGTCCGCGTTCACGCTGGAGACGCAGCACTACCCCGATTCACCCAATCATCCCAATTTTCCCACCACCGAGCTGAAGCCCGGCCAGACGTATCGCGAAACAACCGTCTTCAAGTTCTCGACGGAAAAATAAGCGGGAGTTTTCCCCGCGCGCCCATCTCGCCGCAACCATGTGTTTTGATGTGTCGCGGCCCGTACATCCCGCCGCCTGGGATGGGTGCTTTTGAGGGCCTTCGGCCCGTGAAAAATTATGAAAATAGCGTAGGGGCGCTGCTTGCTGCGCCCTTTGGCCGGTGGGCGCGGCAACCAGTGCCCCTACGATAAACGTCATAAGCCGTAAGTTTTCAAAGTTGCCTTTACCCATTGTCAGGGCAGCATGACAGCACTTTTGGAGGCATTCATAAGGTCGGGTTGCGCTTGGTCTGCGTGAAAACTCCGCTTGACAACCACCTCTCGGCTTGATAGTTTCGGTGGCATCGCTTGGGTCGTTATCATTCTTCAGCTTGGAGGAAGTATGAGACTCAGAGCTCTCTTGCCAGTTGTTGCTGCAGGGCTTTTCATCTCCGCCCCGCTGGTTTATGAACATCCTTTCTCGGTTGAAGCGCAATCCTCGCAGCCGCTGCCCGCCACTCCCTGTTGCGGGGGGGGGCAAGTCAACGCGGGGTAGGGCCGCGCGAACTTGATTTTCCCTATTACGATCTTACCGGCGGCTTTCAATCGACCCTGCTGCTGGTGAGCGATTCGCCCAAGCCGATGGATTTCACCTTGGCCGTGCGAAGCGCGCAGGGCGTGATGTTGACTACGGCAAAAAGCATCCAGCCGCAGGAAAAACTTTCGA
>JBOGJT010000064.1:0-16453 GCA_050745065.1 Terriglobia bacterium | reverse complement strand
CCAAAACGGGCGTTGCCACGCAGACTCTGGCGCCGCTTATGCGTTGTGGGTGCGGTCCGCGGGGGCGGCCAGTAGTCACGCTGGAACGCTCTACCTCTTGGTCCCGGCGTAGATTTCCATAATCGTTTCGAGGAACTTGATGGCGCGAGCCTTGGGCCGTTGGAACGAGTTTCGTCCAATGATGGAGCCGAAGCCGCCGCCATCGCGGATGGCGCGCGCTTCGTCGTAAACATCCTCGTCGTTATTCTTTTTAGCGCCGCCGGAGAAGATCACAATCCGCCGCCCGGCGAATGAGCTCTCGACCACGTGCCGCACGCGCTCCGCCAGCGTTCCGATGGGAACCGCGGCGGCGGCATACGCCTTCTGGGCTTCCGGCTGCTCGATATGGGCCGTCGGCAGCTTGACTTTGATGATATGGGCGCCAAGCTCGGCGGCGATGTGGGCAGCGTACGCGATCACGTCGATTGCAAGCTCGCCTTCCTTGCTTATTGTGGAGCCGCGCGGATACGACCAGACCACCACGGCCAGTCCTGCTTGCTTCGCTTCCTCCGTCAGGCCGCGAAGCTGCTGGTACATCTCGCGCGAGTTGGCCGAGCCGGGGTAAATGGTGAACCCAATCGCCACGCACCCCAGGCGCAAGGCTTCCTTCACGCTGCCCGTGACGGCGGATATTGGGTCCGCGTCAGGGTGCAGGGTGTCGTGGTTATTTAATTTCAAAATCAGCGGCACCTCGCCCGCGTGCCGGGCGGCCGCTGCCTCGATAAATCCGAGCGGAGCGGCGTAGGCGTTGCAGCCGGCCTCGATGGCGAGCTCGAAGTGATAGTTCGGATCGTACGCAGGCGGATTCACGGCGAAACTGCGCGCCGGCCCGTGTTCGAATCCCTGATCCACGGGCAGAATCACCAGCTTGCCGGTGCCCGCCAGCCGGCCATGATTCAAAAGGCGCGCGAGGTTGGTTTTGGTTCCTGGGTTGTCGCTCTCATACCAGCTCAGAATCTCGCGCACCCGGTCTGTATTCCGCGCGCTCAATGCCTGGCGGTCTTCCAGCACTTGTGTTGCTCCCATTCCTTAAGTCCTCCAAAATAAAATGCCGTTGCCGTCCCACAACTCCAAGACTTTATGATAGCACGCGCGCTCCGGACTCGGGTTCTCCGGACCCGCGGTAGAATCTGGTATGCTGGCAAAGGGAAATCGCTGAAAGGAGAGCCATGCATCCGCGCAATGTGTTTGCCACGCGGCCGCTGCCCGAAGACGTTCTGCACTATCTTGCGCCGCATTGCCGGCTGATGGGGCCGCCAGCGGATGCCGCAATCTCTTCGGAGGATCTGGCCGGAATTTGCCGGGAGCGGGAGATTGAAGGCCTACTATCCTCGAGCACGCCCATCAACGGGGATTTTCTCGACCAAGCGCGTTGCCTTCGCGTGATTGCGCATATGGGCAAAGGCGTCGACAATATTGACGTTGGCGGGTGCACGGCACGGCGCATCCTGGTGACCAACACGGCCGGGACGCCCGAGGAAACCACGGCGGACGCAGCCTTTGCGCTTCTTCTTGCCGCCGCGCGCCGCGTGGTGGAAGCGGACCGCTTCGTGCGTGAGGGGCACTGGACTTCGTGGAGTTGGGGATTGCTCTGGGGGGCGAACGTACACCAGAAGACGCTCGGGATTTATGGCTTCGGAACCATCGGGCAGGCCATGGCACGGCGCGCGCGGGGGTTCGCCATGCGCATTTTGTATTATCAGCGGCGCCGCGCGGCGGAAGGCATCGAGCGCGAATTAGGGGCAGATTACGCGGCGCCGGAGACCCTCATCCGCAAGTCCGATTTCCTCAGCCTCCACGTGCCGCTAACGACCGAAACCCGCCATTTGATCTCCGCACGCGAGTTGGCTTGGATGAAGCCTACGGCCTTTCTCATTAACACATCGCGCGGGTTAGTGGTAGACGAACACGCGTTGGCCACGGCGCTGAAAGAGAAGCGGATTGCCGGTGCGGGCCTCGATGTCTTCGAGCACGAGCCGCAGGTGGATCCCGATCTCCTCAAACTGCCAAACGCTGTATTCATGCCTCATCTCGGGAGCGCCACCGCAGAAACGCGGGCCCGGATGGCGATGCAGGCGGCGGAGAACATGCTCGCGGCCCTCGAAGGGCGCAGGCCGCCGAACCTTTTGAACCCCGAGGCGCTGGATGGACGGTGAACCGCGCGAAGGAAGCAAAAAAATGATCACCCACGGTCGACTCCGTAGCGGCGCTCTCTGGCCGCCGTCATTCCGGCGCTCCCTTCCTCGTCAGAGCACGCTCCGAGCGCGGGTACAGCAAATGACCGCCGCTGACTTAACGCAGTCCGCCGATAGCGAGAGTCTCTGACTTTTTCACGCGGGGACGGCCAACGAAGGGATGCAGGATCGAGGCATCGTTGCCAGACGCCGAAGTTTCCCTGGCACACCATCATGTCCGCAAAACAAGAAGCGCCTGCCGGGGCCGGAGTCCATTATCTGAATGGGAAGCAGCTTGCCCGGCACATATTCATGGCAACGCTGGCCAGGCTCGACGTTGAGCGTGCCATGCAGGAGAAGCTGCGTTTTTCCGGGGATGAGCTGACCGCGGGAGATGCAACCGTCCGCATCACCCGCCCTCCCGTAATCGTCGCGGTTGGGAAGGCTGCGTCGCGCATGGCCTCGGCGCTTCATGATCTCCTTCAGGGCCGGACGGCCGCGGGGATTGTGGTTTCGCCCGCGGTCCCGCTGCGAAAGGTCGCGCGATTCCAATATTTTGCCGGCGGCCACCCCTATCCTTCGCCCGCGAGCCTGGCTGCCGCCCAGGCCGCGCTGGAAGCGCTCGCCGGGCTAACCCCGGACGACGTCGTTATCTTTCTAATTTCCGGGGGTGGCTCCGCGCTCTTTGAACGACCGTTGGATGAGAATGTCAGGTTGGAAGATCTTGTGGTATTCAACCGCGTTCTGGTCACCGGAGGCTTGCCGATAGAGCAGATGAACGTTCTGCGAAAGCACGTCTCGGCGGTGAAGGGCGGCCGCCTGGGCGCGGCGGCTTTTCCCGCGCGCCAGATCACGTTCTATATTTCAGACGTGCCGGACGATTGCCCGTCGATGGTGGCTTCCGGCCCATCAATGCCCGACGAATCCACCTGCCAACAGTGCTATGAAATAGCGGAGAGCAGAGGTATACTCGCACAACTTCCGCCACGCATCCGGGCGCGCTTCGACGAGCATTCGCTCGAGGAGACGCCGAAGCCAGGCGACTCGCGCTTCTCGAAATCGAGTTATTTCTGCGTCCTTTCGAATCACGACGCGGTGGATGCCGCGCGAACCGAAGCAGCGAAACTTGGTTTCCATGTTGAAGCGGAGCCCGGCGCGTGGGACGGCGATTATCAGGAAGTCATCGAGAGGGCATTGGAAGCGCTCGATCGCTGCGCCCGGAAAAACCTAGGTACGCCCGTCTGCCTGGTGGGTGGAGGGGAGGTTACGTGCCGCGTCACGGGACGCGGTGTGGGCGGGCGCAACCTCTCTCTTGCTCTTTACGCGGCGCAAAAAATCGCGGGAAGAGATCAAGTGGTGCTCAGCGGCGCAACCGATGGACGTGACGGCAACAGCCCCTCGTGCGGCGCTGTTGCCGACGGACACACGGTGTCGCGCGCATGTGCCCTCGGGCTCGATCCGGCGGCCTTCCTGGCTCGGAGCGACGCCTATCATTTCTTCCGCACGCTCGGCGACACCCTTGAAACGGGTTTCACGGACAATAACGTCCGCGACCTGCGGCTGCTCATGAGTTTTGAATCCCATTCTAATTCCTGATCTCTTATTTCTAACTTTCGCCTTTCCAAGGAGGAATCAATGTCTGAATCAATCGGTTTCATCGGACTTGGAATTATGGGCCAGCCCATGGCCCTGAATCTGGTCAAGGCCGGGCACAAAGTGGCCGTGTTCAATCGCACACCCGGCAAGACCGGCGGGCTGGAAAAGGCCGGCGCGCGCGCGGCTTCAAGTCCGGCGGACGCTGCGCGCGACGCGAGCTTCGTGATGACGATTGTCAGCGACTCAGCGGCGATGGAAGAAGTTGCGTTGGGCAGGCAAGGGTTGATTGAATCGATCCTGCCGGGTGCGATTCTGGTGGACTCGAGCACCATCAGCCCGGTGGTCAGCCGCAAGTTGGCCTGCCACATGGCGGGAAAGCAAGCGCAGATGTTGGACGCGCCAGTGACGGGTAGCAGGGACGGCGCGGAAAAGGGCGAGCTCACCTTTATGATTGGCGGCGAGCGCGCGACGCTCGATCGCGCCATGCCCATCCTGCAGCTTTTGGGCAAGAAGCACATCTATTGCGGGCAGAATGGAGCGGGACTCTCCGCCAAGCTGGCTCAGAACGCCATTCAAGCCACCATGTTGGAGATCTTTTGCGAAGGTTTTGTGCTGGCCACCAAGGCGGGCGTAAAGCCGGAAGCGATGTTTGAGATTATCCAGTCAAGCGGCGCGCGCGCCAGGCTGACGGATTTCAAAGCGCCGTTTATTTTTAAGGGCGATTTCACGCCATATTTTCCGCTCAAGTGGATGCACAAGGACCTGGAATTAGCCTTGGAAGCCGCTTACGCGCAAAACGTCACCATGCCCACCGCCGCCGCTGTAAAGGAAGTCTACGGGGCAGCAAAGGCCAAGGGCCAGGCGGAGATGGATTATGCGGCGGTGATCACGTTCCTGGAGGACATTGCCGGGGTTAAGGTGCGCACCGCGGCGGCAGCGGCAAAATAACACCGCGGGTATCCGGTGGGCACCGGCCGCCGGCCGTTGTGAATGATCTGCTCTAATGCCAATACTGTTCATTTAGCGGATTTTTCGTCGCGTGCGAAGATTTTGGCCACATGTCATTCTGAGCGGAGCGAAGAATCTGCTTTTGCCGTTTGATTTAGATGCAGATTCTTCGCTCCGCTCAGAATGACAGGCACTGACTTCTTTCGCACCATGGCACGACGCTGCCTTAGTGAACAGTGTTGGCTCTAATGCCGGTCATAGGCAATCGCGGTGCGGCATTGCTGAATGGCCTCGTTCGTGAGCTTGAGGGCTGCGGAGCGGTGACCACCGAAATCGTGGGCGCCGTGCTGCAAGTGACTGCGAGCCTGACGCAACGCGGCGAGTGCCGCGCGAATCTCCGGATGAGGTTCGGCCGGCATCGGTGGCGCCGGCGCGGCGGCTGCGGGCGCGGCCGCGGGCCGGGGTTGCGGCGACGCCGCATGCAGCGCGGAACGTATCGGAATTACCGCGGCTACCGCAAAGGCGACGATCGTCAGTCCCGCGAGGATTCTACTTTTCATGGAGTCTCCTTTTTTTCATGGCTAAGTTGCTGAGGTTTAGACGCCTCAGTTTGAAACCACGTATACCATATAGTAAATAGCGATTCCACTTCTTTTTGGGCTCGGAAGAATAAACCCGCTTACCGGTTTAATGTTGCGCGCGAAGCGCGAGCAAAAATTGCGGTGGTAGCGTCTCCGCGCCGGAGTCATGCGCGCGAGCGCGGAAATCCATGACGCGTGCCCCGTCTCAGCTATGCGCGAGCCAGCTTCGCGCGAGGCAACCGCAAAAATCAGAAGGCGGGATGAATCCGAGGATTACGAGGAGGGAGCGAAATAGCCGGCTTTGGCGCGAACGTGAAGACCCTTCTGCGTGGGCTTAATGCGGACGCGGCGGAACGTCCCATCGTGCGCGGGGTTGGTGGGGATGTAAGCCAGGCTGTACTGGCTGCGTAATTCCTTGGCAATAGCGGTGAACGAAGCCGCTAGATCCTGAGCCTCGAACGGAAAGAAGGCCCGCCCGCCGGTTTGGTTTGCCAGGTAAGTGAGAACCTTATCGCCCCGCTGGGTGATGCCGCTCCGGTTCGTGCTTACGGCAAAAATAATGGCTTCGGCGCGCTGCGCCATGGCAAGCGCTTCATCCAGCGAGTGCTGGCTTTCGTTGTCGCGGCCGTCGCTGAGGATGATGAGGACGCGGCGCAGGTACGGCTGCGGCTCGGGAACGTAGACCATCTTTTGTTTGCAAGCGTAGTAAATGGCGTCAAACAATCCTGTGCCGCCGCCGGCGCGGAGCTCGCGGATGGCGTCGCTCAGCTTCCCCACGTTGTCCGTATAGTCTTGCAGGAGCTCGGGCTCCACGTCAAAGCCGACGACAAACGCCTGGTCTTCATCTGGTCTTACCGTGGCATTGAGGAAGTCGATGGCGGCCTGCTTTTCAAAATCGAGGCGCTCGCGGACGCTGTTACTGGTGTCGATGAGCACCCCAATGCGCAGCGGCAGGTTGGTTTCGTGGGTGAAAAAGGTGACGCGCTGAGGCTTGTTGTCCTCGAAGACTTCAAAATCGCTCTTATTGAGCCCGGTGACCAGTTGCTTTTTTTTGTTTGTTACGGTGAACAGCACGTTTTCCAGGTTGACGGTGCGTTTGATTACGGGTGTGGTCTGTGCCGTCTTCGACGCATGGGTCGAAGGAGCGGCAGTTCCGGAAGCCGCGGGCTTTGACGTCGTATTTTGCGCGGCGGCGGCGGCCGATAGCGCAGAAACCGCGAGCAGCGCCAGCAGCGGCGCCGCTCGCCGGAGCTTTGTAAGATTACTCAGCGTGGTGTTAACTCGGAAAGGCCCCACTTCAGGATTATAGGAATCGCTCGCTGAGCCGTCAAGGAAAGCAAGGCTTCCGTAGCGGCCGAGTTTGCCCGATCTGCGTCCGCGCTACCGCGGGTTGATGTGCCGGAAACCGATCTACCTTGACAACCATCTGGCGTGCGGATATATATGATGGGCGCTCGTCCACCGTGCACCTCGAGTGAAGGGGCGCGCTGATCTAAGAGGTTTCATGGAACTCCGTAAGGACCCGATTACGATGAGCTGGGTGATCTTTGACGACGCGGGCGAGACGTCGCTGGAACAGGAGCCGTGTCCCCTTTGCCCCGGCGGCGAAGCGCTCGCACCCACGACGATCTACAGTTTTCCGTTCAACGATCCTGACTGGCAGGTTCGTGTTACCCCGCACCTCCATCCGTTATATCGCGTAGAAGGTGACGCCCAGCGGCGCGCCGAAGGCTTGTACGACAAGATGCGCAGCATCGGAGCGCATGAGCTCATCGTCGAGACGCGCGAGCACAACCTGGCGTTATCCCGGCAGAGCGATGAGAATGTGGCGCAGGTGCTCGCCGCCTACGTGCAGCGGCTGTCCGATTTAAAAAATGATCGCCGCTTTCGTTACATTGCGGTTTTTCGCAATCAGGGGAAGTCCGCCGGGCAGGATCTGGACCACCCCCATTCGGAAGTTACCGCAACGCCCTTCATTCCGCGGCGCGTGGCCTACGAGCTGCGCTCCGCGCAGCGGTACTTTAATCTCAAGGAGCGGTGCCTGTTCTGCGATATGGTGAGGCAGGAGCTGGCGGAGCCGGTCCGCACGGTGGATTCGGACGGCGGCTTTGTGGCGTTCTGCCCGTTTGCGTCGCGAGTGCCTTATGAGACGTGGATCCTGCCCATTTACCACCATAGCCGTTTTGAAAATGATCTGATTTCGTGGGACACCCAACTGCGCTTGGCAAGGTTTTTGAAGGGTATACTGCAGCGGCTGGAGTCGGTCTCGCCGGCGTACCACCTTGTGTTGCACACGTCTCCTAATACGAACGTCCGCTACGAGCACTCCGCGAGCTGGCAAACGCTTCAGGACGATTACCACTGGCACTTTGAGATTCTTCCTGTCATCGCTTCCAAGTCGAAACCTTACAGCTTGAAAGAGGTCTACTATAACCCGTTGCCGCCCGAGGCCGCGGCAGAGCAGCTGCGCGCCCAGCCGGTCGGAACTCCAGTGCGTTCGTGAGAACGCCTAAGCGTGCGCCGCGGCAGGTAATGGGAACGCGGGGGCACCCCGATGCACTCGCCGCGCCCATGAGTGCGATACGGCATGATGGCGAGCAGCCGATATTCCAGGCAAAAGCGCCGCGATGAGGGATGGCTCTACGCCGCGTCCAAGGTAAGCCTTTGCGCCCGGCTGCGCATCCAAGCAAATGGAATGTGTCAGGCGGAGAGCCGGAGCTGGTTCCGAGTGCGGCCCTTGCAACCCGCAGACATGGCGCACGACGCCATGTCTGCGCCACCCAAGTGGTCTGGATACCTATTTCGTGGACATTGCGCTAGCTTCACGCAAGGCGTTGAATTGATACGGAAGGGGGTTTTACTTTGGCCCAGAACCTTCGGTTGGGGCGGAGCGGCTGGCAGAGGAGCGAATCACCTCAGGATTATAATGCTCAAGAGTTTATCGGCGGCCACCCCAAAAGGCTGCGACGAGCGACGGCAGTTTTCACGCTGTGAAGCGGAGATTTTACTTGAAAAATCTCCCAACTCTTGGTATTCCAGATGATCGCGGCTCCGAAGCGGTTATTTGATTGATTTATAAAGCCTTGGTTAACCGTTGGGGGTGCCGCTTGCGAATCCCCTGGAGCACGCCAAAGGGCAAATCACAAATTCGAGGTCAGGAATTCCATGAAAAGGTTGATCACTATATTGGGCATTTGCCTGTTGTTAGGCTTGGTGCCCCTGGGTGCTTTCGGTCAAGCCACGTCAGCCGCAAAAAAACCGCAGTGGAAGAGCCGCGAGGAATATGATGCGTACCAAGCCATGCTAAAGGGTACGACCCCGCAGCAGAAGATTCAGCTTGCCGACGCATTTTTGCAGAAGTATCCAACGTCCGATTTCGGTTTTGCGGCTGACCTGGTTAAGCTTCAGGAGTATCAGGCGCTCGGCGAGACCACACAGGCGGTAGGCGCCGCGCGTGCTTCGCTTAAGGCTAATTCAAATAATTTAGGCGCGCTGAACTATCTCAGTTTTGTCTTTCCCTATACGTTCAAGCCGAATTCTCCGAACGCGGCGACCGAGCTCGCGCAGGCGGCGAGCGATGCCAAGCAGGGTTTGCAAATGCTTCAGCAGGAGCAAAAGCCGGCCGGCGCTTCACAGGAGGCGTTTGACAATGCGGTGAAGCAAGACCGGTCCAATTTCAACCGTGCCCTCGGCTTTGCCGCGCTTCAGCAGAAGGATTATGCGAATGCCATCACTTATCTGAAGGCTACCATCCAGGATAGCCCGGACGATAGCTATGCTTATTCGTTCCTCGGCCAGGCGTATCTGTATACGAAGCCGGCCGACTACAACAGCGCGCTCTGGTACCTCGCACGGGGCGAAGCACTCGCTAGGAAGTCGAACACGCCCAATTTGGCCGGTCTCACGAAGCTCTACGATCAATGGTACGAATTCCGGCATGGCTCGAACGCAGGAGAGAATGACGTGGTCACGGAGGCGGCGAGCGGCCCAACCCCCCCGGCAGGATTTAACGTAGCGCCGCCCCCCACGCACGCGAAGACCCCCAACCCCAATGTTAACGCCTTTTATGGCATTGAGGACTCGTTGAGCGTTGGCGGCGATGCAGCTCAAACGGCTTGGACTGGCTATAAGGGCCAGCCGCTTGGAATCCTGGTGTATGTGGAGAGCGTTCAGCCCGGAACCGACCCCGGCAGTTACGTCGTTCGCGCGGATGTGCTTCCCCAGGATCGCGGCAAGGCGGGTATGTACAACCTTCTGCTGCAAACAAGTCAGGAGGATGCACAGTACCTCAAGCTGGGTACACCCATTACCTTTAAGGGAACGCTTTCCGCATATACCGTTACCCCGTCGTTTGTGCTGACGCTCTCAAATGCGCAGCTCGACCAGGGAGTGCTCACCCAAGCGGCGGAAGAGGCGAAGGCCGCTAAAACCGCCAAGCCAGCTCCGAGACGGCGGCGGCGGTAGTACCATTTGATTCGCCGCCGCGGGAACCCCGCGGCAGTCCATCTCCGCAACCATTTCCGAGCCGGCGGATGACCATGGACCTGCGAAGGTTGCAAATCAGGGGCGTTTTTGTTACGTTGATGATGTGCGGGGTCTTAATTTTTTAAGACTTGGCCACAAAAGGAGTGAACCATGGCGACGCTATTAGAGGTAACACCCACAGCGGTGGATAAAGTGAAGGCGATTATGTCCGAACAGCAGCCTCACCCCCTGGGCTTGCGGCTGTCTGTCGTGGGTGGGGGATGTTCCGGCTTTTCATACCAGATGAATTTTGAGACCGAAACAAACCCGATCGACAAGATGTTCGATTTCGACGGCCTGAAGGTTTTTGTGGATCAGGCGTCCCTGATGTATCTTAACGGAACCAGGGTGGACTACGTGGAAACGCTTTCCGGTTCCGGCTTCAAGTTTGAAAACCCCAACGTGAAATCCACTTGCGGCTGTGGGAGTTCCTTCACCGTATAGCCGTTTCAAAGACGTCCAGAGTTGCCCCGGCGCCGCCGCAGTCTGATCGTGGCGCCGGGGCTTTTTATTGTGGCGTATGAATGCGCAATCTTCGCCTGGATCTTGCCTACGATGGTACTGAGTTCTACGGCTGGCAAATTCAGCCGCACAAGCCTACCATCCAGGGAGCGATCGAAGCGGCAGTTGAGCGGATTACGGGGGAAAGGGCCGCAGTGGCAGGCGCCGGGCGCACCGACGCTGGGGTCCACGCGGCTGGCCAAGTGGCATGTTTCAGAACGAATACGCTCATCCCCTGCGAGAACCTGAACCGGGCGCTCAACAATATCTTGCCGCGCGAGATTCGTGTTCTGCGCGTGTGTGAGGCGCCAGCCGCTTTTCACGCCCGTTACGCAGCAGTGGCCAAGCTCTATCGCTACCGGATCCTTCAATCAAACGTCTGTCCGCCGTTTCTGGCTCGGTTTGTTTACCATACACCGGTCAGGCTCGACGCGGAGCGGATGATGCGCGCTGCCAAGTGTTTCGAGGGCGAGCATGACTTCACTTCGTTTGCGGCAACCGAGCCGTGCCGCGCGAAGCCGCAGAAGACGGGGCGGCGGTCTGCCCCGCGGTCAGCGGTCCGCCGCATTTCCTTCTCGCGGGTTTTCTGGAGGCCGGAAACCTCGATCCTTACTTATGACGTGCGCGGGAACGGTTTTTTGCACCACATGGTCAGGAACCTGGTCGGAACGCTGATCGAGGTGGGCCGCGACGCCATTCCGCCAGACGCGATCCCCGCCATCCTCTCGGCGCGGCGCCGACCCGAAGCGGGACCTACTGCACCCGCCCACGGACTCTGCCTGGTCCGTGTTGAGTATCCGCCAACGCCCGAGTTTAAGAATTGTGATCTCGACTGATGCCTTCGATGCGATCCAGGGCGGAAATCCTATTAGTTGTTGTGACTTTTTTCTGGGGCGCCACGTTTGTCGTGGTCAAGCTGGCGCTTGCCGATGCCTCTCCACTCGTATTTATCGCTGCGCGATTTCTTGTGGCGGGAGGCCTCCTCTTTCTGGTGATCGGACGGCACAGGCCGGACCCGCGCGCGCTGCGGCCGTCTTTAGTTCTGGGCGTCGTGCTCTTTGGCGGGTATGCACTCCAGACTTGGGGTCAGGAATACACAACAGCCTCCAAATGCGCCTTTATCACCGCTTTTAGCGTCATTCTCGTCCCGGTCATCCTGGCGCTCATGGGGATGCCCCTGAGCGGAGCGAGTGTGGGGGGCGCATTGCTGGGTTTGATGGGAATTTATCTTCTCGTTGCGCCTTCGGGGCTAAGTTCTGTTAATCGGGGCGATGTTCTGTCGCTCGGCGGCGCGGTAGCTTTTGCCCTTTATATCGTGTTGGTGGGCCGTTATAGCCGCGATTACTCGTACCAGGACCTCGCGCCCGCGCAAATTCTTCTGATCGGCGTGATCGCCTGCGCGGGGCTGCCGCTCCCGCATAACTGGCGGGTGAACTGGACGGCTGGTCTTGTTACGGCAATCGCCGTGACGGCCGTCTTTTCCACGGCGTTTGCCTTCGCCGTGCAAAACTGGGCGCAGCGTTACGTCCCCCCGGCGCATGCCGCCCTAATTTTTGCTTTGGAGCCCGTCTTCGCGGCACTAACTTCGTACGTGGTGGTGAAGGAACGCCTGGGCGGGAAGGTTTTATTGGGATCGGCCCTTATCCTTGCGGGTATGGTCGTTTCAGAGATGTGGGGCAATCGCCGGGATGTTGCCGCAGTTTAGGATGGCCGGTGAGGGATGCCCGGCCGCGAGCATCCCGTTCACCGCGACCCATGTGCCAGGAACTAGTTTCTGGACACGAGTTCCTGGCAGCGAACACAGTACCGCGCCCAAGGAATAGCCTTCAGACGCGCGGGAGAGATGCCTTCACTGCAACCTTCGCAGACACCGTAATGTCCGCCAGCGACACGCTCGAGCGCGCGGTCTATTTCTTTGATAACCTGGCTGCGCAGATCCGCCGTCCTGGCGCTCAAATCTTGTTCTGCCGCTTTGATCGCAAACTCTACGGCGTCGGGGCTCTGAATGCTCACGGCCAAGGCCTCGGGTTGGCGCTTGACTTCTGCCATCAGCTCGTTGCGCTTTTTCACCAGCAGCATCCGGTATGGGTCTTTTCTGGCCTTTGTGATCGTTGGCATAGCTCGTCATCCTTTTCGATGTTCATCAATACGCTCATCTCACCTCACATCAGATGATTCAGCAATGGTATAGGTTGCGCGATTCTAGCAGCATATTAAAAAATTTTCAATCACTTTTGTTTTCTATAAGTTGAGTGTTTCCTGCCGCTTCTTGTTGTTGTTTTTTTTCGCGGCACAAGGCAAAATTCAGATTCGTCGCAGCCGGCCCGGCGCGAAGAACTTGAATTGAAAGCCGCGGCAATGGCCTCAACGCTGCGCCGATATGAGTGATCTCCTTGTCTACCCGAGAAGAAATGATCGCGCGCGTCCGGCAGGCATTGGGCCGGACTACTGCGAAGAGACATCCCCGAAGCACAATTTTCCCGGAAATGGGAAGAGTGCTAGCCTCAATCCCGCCGGGAGAGCTTGTCGAATGTTTCGAAACCGAGCTCACGTCGGTTGCGGGTACACCGCACCGCGCTTGCTCAGCCGCAGAGTTGCAAGAAATTTTGCTGAAGGCGCTTCCGCCGGCTGCCGATGGGCCTATTGTCATTTCGCGGAACTCTCTCCTCGCACGGCTTGGTGTTGTGCGCATACTCGAAGCCCTCAATTATTCCGTAACGCTTTGCTCTCCGCGGCGCGAATTTTCATCTGACGAGCGGGAGGCTTTCCGGCGGCAATGTTTTCTAGCGCCTGCCGGCATTACAGGAGTTGACTTTGCCTTGGCAGAGTCTGGAACACTGGTTCTGAGTAGCGCCACCGAGGGTAGCCAGCTCGCATCCTTGGCGCCACCCGTCCACATTGCGCTTTACACGCGTCCGCAAGTTTTAGAATCGCTCGAGGAGGTGTTGCGGCAACTGGAGGCCGCCGGAAGTGATGCTCATGAGCTTGCGGGCAGATCGGTTGTTTTTGTGACCGGACCCAGCCGCACTTCGGATATCGAGCAGGTCAGCATTCGGGGAGTGCACGGCCCGACCCACGTTCACGCCATCTTGATTGAAGATGCATGCATTGCTTAGCGAACGTGGGCGGTGCGGCGGACCACGATCAGACAACCCTCGACGTGGTGTTTTCAGCGGGTTTTGCCGTCTCGGAGACGTTGAACACGAGTTTTGACCATTCGACCGAGTCGAGATACAGAATGGGCATTACGGTTTCATCCACTCCCAGCTTTGCGGCATACCAATTCAGCGCTCCCCAATTGCCCGCTTCATAGGCAAACACCAGTTCGTAGATATCGCGCAAACCATTCCTACCTCCGAGCAGCGCTTCCTTGGCTTCTCCGGGAAGCGCGACTTGCTGCAGAATATCGGCCATGGGCCTGCCGAGCATGGCATCCATCACGGAAAACATCCCGACGATAAAGGGAAGTGATCCAAGCGCTTTCGTCGTCGCCGGGCTGAGGTGTGAAGCGACCTGCTCGCAGCAGCGTGCCCGCAGCAGGGCGGTGGAAATCAACTCCGTCGGTTTGTCTTCTGCGATGCTGATGGCCGCCGCCAGTGAGACAATCTTTCTTACCTCGTCATGGCCCAACAAGGCGAGCGCGTGGCGGACGGACCGGATCTCGCTCCAAAAGCCGAAAAGCGCTGAATTCATATAGTGCAGGAGTTTGTAGCAGAGCGAGACCTCGGCATTAATCACATTTTCGACCGCAACAAGGTCCAACTCCGGCTGGCAGACGAGGTTCATCAGGCGCAGGGATGCGATCTTTGACGCCGGAATGCGTCTGCTGGCGATGATCTCCGGCTCGCAAAAGAACCGCCCCTGAAAATACTTGTATCCTAACCCCGCGGCGTGGCGGAAGTCCTCTCGCGTCTCGACCTTTTCGGCCAGCAACTGGACACCCTGAGGTGCAAGCTGGCGGACCATGTCTTCCCGTCCGGAGAGCGGCGTGGCGAGAAAGTCAATTTTGATGATGTCCGCAAGCTCGATCAGGCAGCGCGTCTCCTGCGTCAGAATGTAATCGTCGAGCGCGATCAGGTAGCCGGCCCGCTTGAGCCGACGGCACGCCTCAATCACCTCCGGCGTGGGCTCAACGGTTTCAAGCACTTCCACCACCGTCTCGTTCTTGGGCAGCAGCATGACGAAGTCATTCACCAGAAAACCAGCGGGACAGTTAATAAAGGCCAGTTTGCCCCCCGTGAGAGACTTTCCCAGGGTCATCAGATGGTCCGCCACGGTGCGGCTTGCCCCCTCGCCGTCCAGAGCGTCGAATTCGTTGGTCAAGCCGGACCTGAATAGAAGCTCGTATCCGTAAACCTGCTCATTCCGGTTAAAAATGGGCTGTCGCGCCACAAATTCGCTCATCGTTAATCCCTCGGTTAGCTGGCTCTATCAGTTTGATATCGGCTGTTCGGGGGACAAACTTAAAGGGCGGCCGTTCGCTGGGGTCAGAAAGGGCAATGGAGGATTCACCGCCGGATTAGAAAATCCAGGTCATCCATACAGCGGGGCATAAGTCCACGGCCCCCCAATACTGTAGCGGCGGCCTCTGGCCGCCGGTTTTTAATAGTAAATGCCGGCGGACAGAGGCCGCCCCTACAACGCGGGGCGTCGCTGACTTATGTCCGGCTTTATAGTTCGCGCTAATGGGACTTCGCGGCGCCGCTGAGTTTGCTGAGAAATCCTTTGACGGCGTTCTCATATGGGGTTCGCGCGTCATTAAATCCCTCGCCGTGCCGGTGGCCCGGCAAGATGACGATCTGCTTCAGTGGGCTGGCGTCCAGGGAGTAGAGCGTTCGGGCAATACGTGGCGGCATGCGCTCGTCGTTCCGCACCGCCACGAAGAGGATGGGGCGCGCGCCGATGCGCTCGACCGCGTGGTCGAGATTAAACTGAGAAGGGTTAAAGTGCGCTCGCCAGGCCGACCATGCGACGACTTCGTTCACGAGCGGAAAGGCGGGCAGCGGCGGGAACCACCACCAGTGGCGGCGGACGATGTCAATCACAAGGTGGTAGTGGTGCTGGATCACGCCGCGGAACGAGAGGAAGGTGCTGTCCGAGATGACCGCATTCACCTCCGGATCGTCCGCGGCCGCCATGAGCGCGGTGGCTGCGCCCATAGAAACGCCCCAGAGGATGACCGGATGGGGCGCTTGCTCATGGCCGACGGTGTAGCTTGCCGCGGCTTCAGCGTCCAGCCGCTCCCAATAGCCCAGGGAGGTGACCTTGCCTCCACTCTGCCCATGATTGCGAAAGTCAAACAGCAAGCCGTCGTATCCGAGTTGGTGTCCATAGACCGCCATGGGCAGCATCTCGATCCGGCTGCGATGGAAGCCGTGGCAATAAACAATGGTTCCTAGCGCAGGGCCTCCGCCGGGCGCTTGGGCAGGCACATACCAGCCTTTCAGCGGAATGCCATCGCGGGAGGTGAACTGAACATTCTCGAACGGCATTCCGTACGATGCCGGCGTTTTGCCCGCATTCGTATCACGAAAGTGAAAATTATTTCTGGTGACGATGTTTGTGAGAAACCACGGAACAACCCCGTAAAAGAAGACGACGAGAAGAATGATGACAATCCCAATCGTCCACTTGACGGCTCGCCAGAGTCTCCGCTTAGCCAAGGTAATCTCCCGATTTGGGTTCCCGCTCCGGGAAGAGGGCAGGAGGGGCGGCTGACAACCCCGCCCCCGAATATGACGTGTAGGAATGTCCTGTAAAATCAGGACTCAATCGCCTTTAGTCTACCACCATCGGAAGGGGGTGGAGCATCAAAATTGCGCTATTTCGCCAAGTCGAGGCGCCTCCCGTCCATACGGTCCGGGGCGGGTACGTTGAACAGTCCGAGCACCGTGGGAGCGATATCCATGATGCCCGGATCGGCGGTTTCGAGCCGACGATTGGAGAAAAAAATTCCCGAAGTATTGACGGGGTCCGACGAGCAATGGTCGCCGCTCCACTTTCGCGTGTTCGTCACCACAATATCCCGCGGAACGCCTCCGAGCGAGGTCTGCCACGACGTGCGATAGCCGGGCTCGAAATCGAGCTGCA
>JBOGJT010000063.1:0-16896 GCA_050745065.1 Terriglobia bacterium | reverse complement strand
GTTCTAACGAGCCGCTCCTCCGGCAAGACTAAGGAAATCTAAGGCGCCCTCTAACGGCACGGCCCAATTTTGAAAAAGCGGCCGTGCCCTCCTGAGTGTCGAACCGAACTTCAAGAACGGCCCGGACTCGCCCTGGGAATGAAGCAATGAATTACCCCATTCCCAGAGCATTGCCATGCACTAAGGGGGTATCGACATTGTGCGGCAGAATCGCAGGATTAAGGCATTAAATCGGGGTAAAACTTCTCTTAACACGGGCTTAACAGGAGGAGGCTGCGGGGACGAAAGCACACGTCAGCACGAAGGCCCATAGACACTAAGGATCGAGTCTGCTCTTGTTGCTTGGGTGTTTTATAAGGCTCATTCTTGCGTCACTCGGCGAACTTATAGCCGAATCCCGGTACCGTCACGATGAGTTGTGGCTGCTTGGGATTGTCTTCGACCTTTTGCCGCAGCCACGCGACGTGCACGTCCACGGTGCGGGTGGTGGGCGCCGCCTCGTAACCCCACACTTCTTTCAGTAGCGCTTCGCGCGACACGGTTTCACCGCGGTGCTCGATAAAGTACTGCAGCAACTGAAACTCCCGCGCGGAGAGCGCGACCTTCTCCTCACCGCGCCAGACCGTAGTGGAACGGAGGTCGACGCGCAGCGCGCCCGCTTGAAACGTACCCGCGGCGGAAGACAACGCGGCCGGGCGGCGAAGCAGTGCTTCGATGCGGGCGAGCAATTCGAGCATGTCAAAGGGCTTCGTAAGATAATCGTCAGCGCCCAGCTTCAAACCCAGCACTTTATCGAGCACCTGGCCGCGCGCCGTGAGCATGAGAACGGGGGTGAGATTGCCGGCTTGCCGGAGGTCGCGGCACACATCAATGCCGCTCTTCCGCGGCAGCATGACGTCAAGAATCAGCAGGTCAAATGATCCGGGCAAAGCGGCCTCCAACCCCGATTGCCCGTCACGCGCGGCTTCCACGCTGTAGCCCTCCTTGGATAACCGGTCGCTAAGGGTTAGCACCAGTCCAGGCTCGTCTTCCACCAGCAGGATTCTTTTAAGCATGACATGGTAGCGGCGGCGTCTCCGCTGCCGGCCTTTTTCAATTATATCGGCGGCAGGGGCGCCGCCGCTACAACACCATTAACCGCGCCCCGGCTACCGTTGGGGCGCAGGGCCTGCCACGTTTAGCGCCGGAAGGTGGAGCGTAAAGCGGCATCCATTGCCCCTCTCGCTCATAACGCTTAACTTCCCACCCATGGCTTCGGCAATGTCTTTAGCGATGCTCAAGCCGAGACCTGTGCCATGAATTTGGCTGCCATCGCCGTTTTTGCTGGAATGGCCGCGATAGAAGGGCTCGAAGATGTGCGGCAGGTCTTCCGCATCGATGCCGCTGCCGCGGTCCTCCACGGAAATCTGCACTTCATCACCCGCGCTATCCCGCACCTTGTGCGTCCGGATTCCCACCCAGCGGCTCTCTCCGCCATATTTAACGGCGTTGGAAATAAGATTCTGCACGCAGCGGACCAGCGCCGAAGGATCTCCGAGAACCGGAGGCAGGTCCGGCTCCAGGTGTTTTTCGATCATGGCGTGGGCAGATTCGAGCGTGGGCCAAATGGCCGCCAGCGTTTCGTCAACCAAGAGCGTCACATCCAAAGGGCGCAGCGCGTAGGCGCGTTGACCGGCCTGGCCCGCGGTAAAGGTTAAGACTTGGCCCACCATGTCCGAAAGCCGCCGGCCTTCGTCCCGGATCAGCGCTCCGTAATTTTGCACCTGCTCGGGAGCGCTGACCACACGATCAGCGAGGTTTTCCGCCGCCGAGCAGATCACGGCAAGGGGTGTCCGCAGCTCGTGGGAAACCCCGGCCATGAAGCCCATCTGCAAACGCGCGAGCCGCTGAGCGCGCTGCGCGGAAACCACGATCAAAGCCATGCTGATGGCGAGCAAAAGCAAAACGCCCAGGCTTACGGCAAGATCCCGATGGCGAAGATTCAGCACCGCGGCTTCGACCGAACCGGAACTGTGCCGCACGACAAGCCGCCAGGCGCCGCCATTCCCGGCAACGGTCATCAGCGGCAAGAAGTCAGTCCGCGGTTGGGCCGCCGAATCGGCGGACGGAGTGTCCCACCGCTTCTCATTGGCAAGCTCCCTCGCTGCGGGGCGCTCGCTTACGCTGCCGCCCCCGGTCCGAACGAGGTTCTCGACGATGTCGCCGGTGAGCTCGGTCCCACCGGCTGAAGAGGGCGCAGAGCGATAATAAATCTTCGGTGGATTGCTTCCGCCGATGACCGAAACGTGGTAGTCAGATGCACCCGGGCCTCTAAAATACCGGCCCACAAGCTCCGGCAGGAGCGTGTGCCACACAAAACCCATGTTGAGCTCGATAATCACCGCGCCGCGTGCACCGGATCCGCCTTTCCCATCGTTACCCTCGACTGTGGCGCCTCCGAAGGAGTGGACGAGCGTGTCTGATTCCTCATCCAACACCCATCGCTGCTGCATCGATTCCAACGGTTCGTTGTTCAACGCCATGGAGCCGCTTTGTTCGAGACGGCGCCTCAGCCCTTGAAACTCTGTCGGCCATGCGGCGGGCTTAAAGCGGCCGAGAGCAGAGTCGAGCCGCTGCAGGCGGCTTCCGGCGCGGCCCCAGACGTATAAGCCGGCGATAATGTCAGGGCGTGCGGAAGCGCTCATCCAGTCGTCGTAGCGCCCGGCGTAAAACCGGAGCGCGCGGGCGTTTAATCCGTCTTCAGGAGATTGGAAGGCCCAGCACATGCGCAGCAATTGCAGATGGAAGTCTCGCCGGAAGCGCATGACCTCTGTCTGCAGATTTGTCTGCATACGCTCGCGGTCTGCCTGGCTTACCCTGCCGGTCCATCGTATTTGAAGGGTCGCTAGCACCACCAGAATTATCGCCAGGAGGATGACGAGTGCCATGGGGATTGCGGCGTGGCGGGACGGCAGCTTCATAGGCTAAGGATAGTGGGGGTTAGCGCGGGGCGCAAGCGCCAGGCCGCCCGGCGATGCCTCAGAAGCGGTGAGATTCCTTGCGTTGCCCGGAATGACATCACCGGGGCATTTTTTCACGTATTCTCAGTGGACTCTGTGAACTCCGTGGTGAACAATTTGTGCTTTCGTGTTAGAGCAAGGACTTTACCACAGAGAACACAGAGAACACAGAGGGCACGCAGCAGGCAGGCGCAAAAACCCAGAAGCTGCGAAAACATTCGAAGCTGCCATGCTGCGTCCTTATTTCGCTCAGGATAAACCCCGCGAAGCATGTGCTTGTTGTTGAAAGAGAAGGCTGGGATTCCTCGCTTTGCCCGGAATGGCATCGCCGGCGCATTTTTTCACAGCTTCTGAGGCATTGTGCCGTCAGCCAGAAAAGTGCTTGACATGCGGCTTTGCCCGCAATAAATTCTTTTCGTCGACTTTTATTCAACGAAAGTAAACAAGCACGCAAAGCCCGAGGGTGAATCGTACGATTCGAGCCGCGACAGTGGAATCTCCCGGTTTCTTACGACAAATTGGTTATTCCACGACAGAATTAGAAACGGTAGCGTGCGTTACGACGCGAAGCCATTTTGGTTGGACGGGTCGGTACGGAGCGTCATGTGTCATTGACGGGCATTTGCTGCACCGGCGCTCTCTGAGAAGGTGTGAAAAAATCTGAATCTGTCATGCTGAGCGTAGCGAAGCATCTGCTTTTTGTGGGAAACAAAAGGGCGAGATTCCTCGCCTTGCTCGGAATGACATCGCTGACCGATTTATTCACAGCTTCTGAACGCCAGAATGGCGGCAGCCAGAGGCCGCCGCACTAGACTCGGGCGTCGCCGGCTTATGACGTCATTTATAGTCTTCAATACTTTAGGAGCGAGGAGAACGTATGAAGAACGTATACCGCAAGGTGGTACTGGCGCTTTTTGTAAGTTTATTAGTCGCGGGGATAGCGCTCGCACAGTCGGACTTCGGTACGATTTCGGGTTACGTGAGAGATCCAACCGGAGCCACGGTGCCCAGCGCCCAGGTGACCCTCAGAAATCAAACAGGACTTGTGCGCCAAGCAACGGCGGACACATCGGGCCATTACGCCATTACTAACCTCCCGCCCGGCTTTTACACGCTGACGGCTGAGGCGTCCGGGTTTCAGAAATACGTCTCCAAGGAGAATAAGCTCGACCCGAGCGGCCACCTGCGGCTCGACGCGACGCTCGCCGTAGGCGCGGCAACGCAAACGGTCGAAGTGACGGCGTCGACGGTCACGCTCCAGACGCAATCGGCGGCCGTGCAAAAGCTGGTCACGCGGCAGCAGATCGATTCTCTGGAGCTCAACGGGCGCGACCCCGTCCTTCTGGCTCAGCTCGCCCCCGGCGCGCAAGGCGGAAATCTTGCCGGCTTGACGTTCAATTTCGGTCAGGGGCCGTCGCACTTCAACGGCTCCCGCAACTGGGACAACTTGATCACGGTTGACGGCGCGCCCGCCACCCGCACACGCGCCAACGGCACCAGCCTGGGCTCCGCCGATGAGGACGCGACGGAAGAGGTCCAGGTTCTTGGCGCGGATTACTCCGCTGAATACGGACGCTCGTCCGGCGGCCAAATCCGCATCGTGACGAAGAGCGGCACCACCCAGTTTCACGGCGCCGCCTACGAATACGTGCGAAATACTGATTTGAACGCGAACACCTGGCAGCGCAATACCAACCCGGCGACCGCGTTTACGGCGCCCGACCACTACAACGACTTTGGCTACAACATCGGCGGCCCCTTTTACATTCCCGGCCATTTCAACACCAACAAGGACAAGGTGTTCTTCTTCTGGGGCGACGAATTTACACGAAACTATTACACGGACTCGTCCAGCATGAGCGTCCCCACACTGGCGATGCGGAACGGAGACTTCAGCGAGCTGCTCAATCCGGCGAACATCTTTTACGGCCATGCTGTGCAGCTCGTTGACCCGAAGACTGGCCTCGCAATTCCGGGCAACGTCATTCCCGCAACCGAACTTAGCCCGAACGGCCTCGGGCTGCTGAAGTCGTATCCAGCGCCCAACCTCACCGTTCCCATCGGTAACACGAACTGGACCGCCTACGCGGCGCACCCGCAGCGCCAGCAGAAGAAGACCATTTCTGTGGATGTGAACGTGTCGCCGACGCAGCGGCTCAGCTACCGGGGCCTTTACTACACCTTTTTTGAGTACCAGCCGCTCGACGGCGGCAGCGGTGAAACACCGAAGTACTTCAACAGGCCCAACTTTACCAACTCTCTCGATTACACCTGGGTGCTCAGCCCAACCAAGGTCAATGAGTTCCTTTTCACGCTCAGCCATGACCGCGTCCTGATTCCTGTGAACTATGCGGGATTTCTTAATCGCACGACGGTCGGCCTCAACTTCCCCTACATCTTTCCGGCCTCTGAAAAGGAGATTCCAACCCGCATCTCCACCGTTAATATGTCGGAGTTCTCCGGATTGAGCGGCGGACCGTATCCGTCCCACTCCGCCGGACCCATCCTGGACCTTTCGGACAACTTCTCCTAGGTGAAGGGCAATCACACCACGAAGTTCGGCTTTCTGTGGGAGTGGGATGGCGAGAACAACAATGACGAAATCAATGTCTCTGCCTGCAACACGTGCACCAATACCCAGAACGGCCAATTCAGTTTCACCGACACCGGGGGCGGCTTCGTGCGGCCGGGATACACCGCGGCTTCTTCGGGCGCAGCGGTGGCGAACGCCGCGCTCGGGCTGTTTGACTCGTATTCAGAAATCGGCAGCCGCGCGTACACCATCTACCGTGGCAACATGTTCGAGGGATTCGGGCAGGATGCCTGGTCGGTCACAAACAAGCTCCATATCAACTATGGCGTCCGCTATACGGTCATCGTGCCCTTCCACGCGGATTGGGGCAACATGATCATCTTTGATCCCGCTTTTTACAATCCAGCCATGGCGGCGACGGTCAATCCGCAGACTGGGTTGATCGAAGGGTCTCCCTCCATCGCCCAGTTATATAATGGCATGGTCATTCCGGGTGTTGGGTTCCCCACCTCCGCGGCTGGCCGCGTGCCGGCGGCTGACTCCGGCGCCTATGCCGGGCTCTTCCACGGCCTTGCCAACCACTACGCCGAGACACAGTGGAACGATATCCAGCCGCGTGTTGGCGTTGCTTACCGACTCACTGACAAGACGGTGTTGCGCGCCGGAGCCGGCCGTTACATCACGCGCCTGGGCGATAACGACGCCATTTTCCTGGGCGGCAACCCACCTTTCCAGCCGAACGCCAGCGTGTCTTTTGGCAGCGTGGATAACCCGGGCGGGACCGGGATCAACGCTGTTCCTTTGGTGGTAACCACCGAGGCCCAAAATATGGCGAACCCGGAAGCCTGGACGTGGAACTTCACCGTTGAAAGCCAAGTCCCCTGGCACTCCCTCCTGAGTGTGGCCTACGTCGGAAGCCGTGGCCTGCACTTGCAGCGCGAAGAGGATATCAACCAGCCTACGCTGGCCACCGTTCTGGCAAACCCTGGAGTCAACCTCGATTCCTTACGGCCTTTTAAGGGCTTCGGGTCCATCCGCGAAACCGATGGCGTGGCCACTTCCACATACAATTCGTTGCAAGTCTCCTGGAACCGCCGCTTCGCCAAGGGCCTCCTCTTCGGAATTTCCTATACTCTTTCGAAGAGCATGGATAGCGGCTCGAACTACCGCGATGTAGTCCCCGACACCTATGACACCAGCTTTATGTGGGGGCCGTCCGAGTTCGACGCCCGCCACAATGTGGTCGCTAACTTCCTTTACCATCTGCCTTTCTTCAGCCATCAGACCGGCGTTGCGGGTAAGGTGCTGGGCGGATGGGAGATCTCGAGCCTCTTACAATTCCAAACCGGAAGCCCGTGCAGCGTGGCCGCCTCCAGCGACTATGCCGGCGTGGGCTTAGACTCTAACTTCGGCTGCGGCGTAAATGGCCAATACTGGGTAATGAACGGCGATCCGAAAATCCTTGGTAATTTCGGCTCGGGGAAGTGGTTCGCTACGACTAACTCCGACGGGTCATCCATCTTCACGGCGCCGCCCAAGGGAACCTTCAACACGCAGAGCGTTCGCGACATCATCTATCAGCCGGGATTCAACAACTGGAACTTCGGTGTCTTCAAATCGTTTCCCATTCGCGAAAGCATGGGGCTCCAGTTCCGCGCCGAAGCCTTTAACTTCCTGAACCACCCGAACCTGGGCGGCGCGAGCGGCGGCGGCGTGAATTTCAACCCCACAAGCTCCACCTTCGGGGAGGTTACCACCAAGGGCAGCGAACGCAATATCCAGCTCTCGCTCCGGTTCTATTTCTAGCAAGCTGCTGAAAAACGCGCAGCGGCGGCTTTGAGCCGCCGCGGCACCGGGAACATTTGGCTTGCGGCGTCCACCACAGGGTGTCGCTCGTCCTTTGTTCTGACACGTAGGGGCGCAGCAAGCTGCGCCCCTACGCCGCGTACAACACATTGTTGTTGGATATTGGACTCGCCGTCCCGGCCGCCACCGCGATCGATGTCACCCCCGGCGGAAGCGGGGGTCCATTCATTCACTGGATTCCCGCTTTCGCGGGAATGGCTGAAAATGGCTTTTGGTTGCGGCCGAAGGCTGCGCTGCGACGTCGGCTAATCCTTCCGGCTTCTGCGGCGCGAGGTATTGGGATGAGTTGGAGAGCCTGATCTTCAGTCCGTGCCGGTGAGCCCGCAGTCCGTGCTGCTTCGCGCCTTCCATGCCCGTAACGTGAAATTTCCCGCGAGCTCCGGGAATGGTGACCGCGCCGGGACTCGCCCCCGTGGTCCACGCCGCCAGACGCGCATCGTTCCCCTTTGTAAATACGAGAACGTAATCGTTCGTGCTCCCCACGCTCAGACGCTTGCGAAACGTGTATCCGTTGAAGAATCGCGAAAGGGTTTGCGCCGCACGATAAGCGGGCTTGGGCGGATCAGCGGGATTCGCTCCGGGTCGGTCGTCCGGTTTTACGATCCCGTAATGATCGTCGGCGGAATTCGATGCGCCGCTGCCGTCTTTCCAGTCGTACCAGATCGTGACGGCAACACCTTCCGAAATGTTGGTGAGGAATTCGCGCGCGAGCATTTGCGCCTGCCCGGCGTCGCTCATGTGAAACCAATTGGGCGTGCTGGGATATCCCCACTCTCCCGCGATGATGGGGATGGTCTTGCCGGGCGGCGCGTAAGCCGCAATCAATTTGCGCAGCGCCGCGTAGGGGCCGGAAACCGATTCCGGAATTCTCTGGCGGTAAGGATGCACGGAAACCGCCGACCAGTAGTTCAGCAATCCCGCCGCAAAGCACGCCTTCAGAAAAGGAAGATCAATTAAAGCGCCTGCGGGGCCAATATACGCCTCATCCGGGTGTGCCTCTTTAATCGTCTCGCCAACTTTCAAAGCCAGCTTAATGTAATCGTCCACGTTGGGCTTGGGCGTCCAGAAGCTCCAATTGGGCTCGTTGTACATCTCCCATACGACGCCTCGCCCGTGGAAATGATTTACGGCAGCGGCCACCCAGTTGGCAAACGCCTGGCGGCCCGCGTCGTCGTAGGGCGAAAGGCCGCGATCGTAAAACTTGTTTGAATAATCGAGGATCAGGATGGGCCGGAGGTGATAGGGGGCGAGCGCCGCAAGGAGCGTGTCATAAGCCGAGAAGTCGTACCGGCCCTTCGCCGGTTCGGTCGCGGCCCAGGAGAAATCCATGCGCACCCAGCGAAAGCCCCCTTCAGCAATTTCCTTCATCTCGCCCGGCACCGGATGAGTGAAATGGATCTCAACGCCAAAGCCGCTCGGGATTGGAGGATTCAGCGGAATGCCTTGCGCCCACAGGGTGCGCGTGAACAGGAGAACGATGAGGGGTGAATGGTGAAGTATGAATTTCCGGAGCCATCGTGATTTGAGGCTCGCCATGGAATGACCATTTGCGTGCCGGAACGCCTGGATTTCAGGGTTTAGTGGGCCCCTTTCGGCCGTGCCATTCATGAATTTACTGTTCATCATTCACAACATGGCCTCGACGATCCCCGGTACTGCGTCGAGAGATTCCTGCAATTTTTCAGGATTCTTTCCGCCCGCTTCGGCGAGGTCCTTGCGGCCGCCTCCCGAGCCTCCCATCAGCGCCGCCGTGGCTTTGACAATTTTTCCGGCGTCGAGCTTTGCCGTGAGGTCTTTTGAGACGGCCGCGACAATCGCCACGTTGCCGTCCATCGAGCTGCCGAGCACGATCACGCCGCTGCCCAGCTTGGGGCGCAGTTGATCCACCATCTGGCGCATAGCGGCGCGGTCCAAGGCTTCTACCCCGGCGGCGAGCACGCGCACGCCTTTGATCTCGCGCGCACTCTCGATGAGATCCCCGCCCGCGGCGGCTGCGCGTTTCAACCGCTGCGCGTCAAGCTGCTTCCGAAGGTCCTTTTCCTCGCGCGCCAGCCTCGTAGCGGCGGCTACGATTTCACCCGGCTTCGCGCGCAGTGCTTCAGCGAGCTGGCCAACCGTCTCGGTGGCTCGGCGCAGATCATGAAGAACAGCCCAACCCGTGATCGCCTCAATGCGGCGCGCGCCGGCCGAGACGCTTGATTCGGAAACAATTTTGAATAACCCTATTTCTCCCGTTTGCCGGACGTGCGTGCCGCCGCAAAGTTCTTTTGAAAAAGATCCATCGCCCACAGAAACCACGCGTACCTTATCGCCGTATTTTTCTCCGAACAGCGCCATGGCGCCCGTGCTCAGGGCTGAGTCAAGCTCCATCACGTCCGTGCGCATCTCTTCGTTCGCCAGGATGCGCTGGTTTACGAGGTCTTCGATATCGATCCGGTCCTGGTCTTCAAGCGGAGCGTAGTGGGTAAAGTCGAAGCGCAATCGATCGGGCGCGACGAGCGAACCGGCTTGCTTCACATGCGTCCCAAGCGTGGCGCGCAATGCAGCGTGAAGCAAGTGCGTTGCCGTGTGATTGCGCCGAATCGCATCGCGCCGCTCGGCGTCAACGCGCGCTGTGAGTTTCATGCCCACTTCAAGTGGCTGCAGCGCCGTGACCTTGTGAGAGATTAAGCCGGTCACCGGGCGCTGTGTGCCGGTCACGTGCGCCACCTCTTCGCCGGTATCCGAAATCAGCCTTCCCGTGTCGCCGACCTGGCCGCCAGACTCGGCGTAGAACGGCGTGTGATCCAAGATCACCTCCGCGGTCGCGCCGGCGTCAATTCGCGGCTTCGTCTCGCCGTTGACGAGAAGCGCAAGCACGCTGCAGCCGCCGGATTCCGTCGTCGTGTAGGCGTCGAACACGGTCGCCAGCTTTTCTGCGAGGTCGCGGTAAGCCGGCGCGACCGTTTTCTTCTCCGCACCCTTCCAGCTTGCTCGCGCGCGTTCGCGCTGGCGCTGCATCTCGGTGTTGTAGCCCTCGAGATCGACGTCGAGGCCAAAGTTCTTGACAACGTCGCGCACAAAATCCGGTCTCAGGCCGAACGTATCGTGAAGGGTGAAGAGATCTTTCCCGCTCAGATAGCCGGCGGGGGGCCCCTGGGGCTCAAAAGCCACCCCTTTCCGCGACGCTTTCCATTCGCCAAAGGTTTTGGTTTCTCCTTTGGTCAGGGTTACGTTGGCCTCGTCCAGCTTTTGCAACCCAGCGCTTGTCGCCGTAGCGTACCGATCCTCCTCGATCCGTATGGCCTTCGCAACGTGTCGCGCGCTCGCCACCAGCCCGGGGTATGCGGCCTTCATTAACTCGACGACGTGGCCAGACATTTTGAAAAGAAACGGCTCCTTCAGGCCGAGCGTCTGGCCGTGGTAGAGGGCGCGGCGCATGATGAGGCGAAGCACGTAGCCGCGCCCTTCGTTCGAGGGCAGCACGCCGTCGGAAATCAAAAACGCTGCCGCCCGGCTATGGTCAGCGATAATGCGCAGGGAAACATCCGCTTCGTGGTTCGCGCCGTATTCGACGTTCGCAAGTTCCGCAGCTTCTTTGATTAGAGGCTGGAAAAGGTCGGTGTCGAAATTAGACAATTTGCCTTGCAGCACTGCCGCCAGGCGTTCGAGGCCCGCGCCGGTATCGATAGAAGGGCGGGGAAGCGGAGCCCTATTGCCCTGCTCATCGCGGTTGAACTGCATGAAAACAAGATTCCACAGCTCGACGTACCGCCCGCAATCGCAAGGAAACTTGCAGTCTGTGTGGCCTTGGTCGCTCGCCGCCGCGCCCATATCATAGTGAATCTCCGAGCACGGTCCGCACGGGCCGGTATCACCCATCGCCCAGAAGTTGTCCTTCTCGTCCATGCGGAAGATACGCTCACGTTGAACTCCGCCGACCAAGGCCCAAATCTGCTCCGCCTCGTTGTCCTCGCGGAAGACCGTAACGTAGAGTTTCTCACGCGGAATCTTGTAGACCTCGGTAATCAATTCCCATGCCCACGGGATAGCTTCCTTCTTAAAGTAATCACCAAAAGAAAAATTACCCAGCATCTCGAAGAACGTGTGATGACGCCGGGTGCGGCCCACCTGTTCCAAGTCGTTATGCTTGCCGCCGGCGCGCACGCACTTCTGCGAGGAGCAGGCGCGTACGTAGTCGCGCGTTTCGCCCCCCAGGAAGACGTCCTTAAACTGGTTCATGCCCGCATTGGTAAAGAGCAGGGTGGGATCGTTCGCCGGAACGAGCGAAGACGAGCGCACAGGACGGTGCCCGCGCGCGGCAAAAAAATCAAGAAAGGTTTTGCGGATTTGATCGGAAGTCATTAGACGAATTGATTCATTGTTTCATTGAACCATTGAATCAATCGCTCAATGGATCGATCTTCTCTGCCACCGGCTTCAGCTCCGGCCGCTCGTGCATCACTCTCATAATATCATCGGAGCGGAATCCGAGCCGCATCATGCTTTGGGCAAGGGAATAGAATTTGCGTTGGGTCAAAGGAAGGCGGAGGGTGCGCAGCTTTTTATCGAGGGCGCGCTCGAGGAGGCTGCGCTCGGGGATTTCTTCGAATGCCTGGTCAAGGGCCTCGTCAATCGCGCGGTAATCCACAAGGCGCGATTTGAGTTCCAGGCGGACGCGTTCGCGCCCGAAGCCTCGATGCGCTGCCAGGAAAGACGCGTATTGCCGGGCAAATTTGCGGTCGTCGAGGTAGCCGATCTCGCGCAGGCGGGCGATGGCCGAATCGATTTCGGCTTCGCCGGTGAATTTCTTTGCGAGGGCGCGCCGGATTTCAGCGACAGCGTGGGGACGGCGCGCGAGAAGGCGGATAGCGGCAGAAAAAGGCGTTGGAGCGGGTTTACGAGTTGTCGCCAAAAGCGTGCACTTTCGAACCCGCGGCGCGCTCCATCTCTTCTCTCGCCACGTCGGAGGTGGATCCGATGCCCGCCGCGCGCAACTGCAATTCCTGCGGATTCGAGGCCCAGATCATGGCTTCCTCCATGGTGATGAGCCCCTGGCAATAGAGATCATACAACGACTGGTCGAAGGTTTGCATACCGTATTGCGAGGTTCCGGACGCGAGAATTTCCCGGATCAGCCGCGTTTTCTCCGGGTTCACGATGCAATCGCGAATGAACTCTGTGGCCACGAGGACTTCCACGGCGGGGACGCGCCCGTGCCCGTCCGATTTGCGCACGAGCCGCTGCGAAATGACCCCCTTGAGCGTGGAGGCGAGCTGCATGCGCACCTGCTTTTGCTCGGGGGGCGGAAAAACCGCGATGATGCGCTGGATGGTCTCCTGGGCGTCGAGCGTATGCAGCGTGGAGAACACCATGTGGCCGGTTTCCGCGGCGTTGATGGCGGTGCGCATGGTCTCGATATCGCGCATTTCGCCGACCAGGAGCACGTCGGGGTCCTGCCGCAGCGCGGAGCGCAGCGCGGCCTCGAAACTCGGCGTGTCCACGCCCACCTCGCGCTGGTTGATGAAGCCCTTTTTGTCGCGATGGTAAAACTCGATGGGATCCTCGATGGTAATAATGTGGCCAGCGCGTGTGCAATTGATTTTATCAATCATCGCGGCCAGGGTGGTGGATTTGCCGCTACCCGTGGTTCCGGTCACCACCACGAGGCCGCGCCGTTCCTGGCAGAATTTATCGACAATGGCAGGAAGATGCAGCTCCTCAAAGCCGCGAATCTTCACGGGAATCACGCGCAGCACCATGCCCATCACGCCGCGCTCCTGAAACACATTCACGCGGAAGCGCCCAAGGCTTCCGGCGGCGTAGGCCAGGTCCAGCTCTCCCCGGTCCTGGAGCTTTTGCTTTTGCCGGTCCGTCATCATGGCCTCAGCCATCGCCCGCATCGATTCGTCGGTCATGCGGGGAAACTGCGGCAGAGGGAACAACTCGCCGTCCACCCGCATCGACGGGACGTTGCCCACCTTGAGGTGCAGGTCAGAGGCGTAAGATTCAGACGCCTTGCGTAAAACGTCATCGATGGTCATATGGAGTTCCTGCTCTGGCGCGGCCGTTACGGACGCAACACGGCCAAAAGGCGACGAGATGACCTCAAAGGCGTTATCGGCAGAAGAGTGGGGAGAGATTAGCGGGAGAAGCACGAGGTCAGTCTCGCCGGCCTCTTGCCTCTCAGGATCGAGGCTTATTGGGGATTAGCTGCTATCGTGACAGCCTTCGCTCCAGAGGCGTTCTCTGGGCGGCGAAAAGCCGCCCGCCAGAGGCCCCCGCTACAACATTTGGTGTCACTACGAAGATGCAACCCTCATTAAGTCGCCGCTACCGGCTCGTGGCAAAGGGTAAGCCAGCCGTATTTGTCCTCGGCGCGGCCCTGGGCAATACTCAGGAGACGATCCTGCAGCTTGCGGGTGATCGGGCCGGGCTTGCCCTTGCCAACGACAATACGGTCGACGGAGCGTATCGGGCTCACTTCGGCCGCCGTTCCTGTGAAGAAAACTTCGTCGGCAATGTAGAGCGCTTCGCGGGGGATGGCCTCTTCGATGACGGGCAGACCCAGCTCCCTCGTCAGCGTGATGACCGCGTCGCGCGTGATGCCGGGTAGCACCGAGGACGCGAGGGGAGGTGTGTATACGCGCTCATCGCGAACCATGAAGATGTTCTCGCCGCTGCCTTCGCTGACGTTGCCGCTGTGATCGAGCGCGATGCCCTCGGTGTAGCCGTTCACCACGGCTTCCATGCGGATCAGTTGCGAATTCATATAATTCGCCGCAGCCTTGGCCATCGAGGGCATGGTGTTGGGCGCCAGGCGGTTCCAGGAGGAAACGCACACGTCGATACCGTCTTCGAGGGCGTCGTGCCCAAGGTATTTTCCCCAGCGCCAGGTGAGAATGTAGGCATCGACAGGCGTGTTGAGCGGATTAACCCCGAGATCCCCCAATCCGCGGAAGACAACGGGTCGGAGGTAGGCGTGCTCGGCCCTGTTGATCTGGATCAGCTCGACCATGGCCTGCCGGAGCTGTTGCGATGTGTAGCCTATTTCCATGCGATAGATTTTGGCAGAATTGATGAGGCGGTCGACGTGCTCATTGAGACGGAAGATGGCCGGGCCGTGCTCGGTTTTGTAGCAGCGGATGCCCTCAAAAACGCCGGACCCGTAATGCACCACGTGCGACGCCACGTGAATCGTGGCCTCACTCCACGGTATGAATTTTCCGTTGTGCCAAACGTTCTCGTAATAATCGATGGCCATGGCCTATCCTCTGGGGAAATTATAACATGGCGCACGCGGCAGACGCGCACGGGCCGCCGCGTCCGCCGCCTAGCGCGCGACGCGCAGATTGCGGAGGGTATTGCGAATCTGGGTGGCATCGGGAGCGTGAGGAGCGAGCGCGAGATACGCTTCAAACTCGCGCCGCGCCGGGACAAACTGCCCTGCAGCTTCGTAATCGAGGGCGAGTTCGTGATGGGCGGCAGGCGCGTGGGGCACGAGCGCGAGGGATTTTTCACACGCCGCAATGGCCCCCGCCGAATCACCCTTGCGCCGCAGGGCGGCGGCGAGGCCAAGATAGGTCTGGGCGTCTTGCGGATGGAGCCGCAGGTAGTCCTGGTAGGTTGAAATGGCGTCCCCCAGATTCCCGCTGGCGCGAAGCGCGCCGGCAAGGGCTAACTGGGCCTGCGCATTGGTGGGGTCTGAGCGCAGAGCTTCGCGGAGTTCGTGAACCGCGTCGATCTCCCTGCCCATGCCTAACAGAGCCCTCCCCAGGGCGGTGTGTGCGGCAGCGAGGAAGGGGGTGATCTTCAACGCGGTTTGCGCCTGGTCCGCAGCGTCTTGAAACGCGTCGAGGCGAATCAAGGCGTCCGCCAGATCGACGTGAGCCGGCGCCGAGCCCGGCTCTTTGCGGATGACCGATTGCAACGCCGCGGCGGCGCCTTTCCAGTCTCCGGACTGCTCGAGCTGGAGCGCCAGGCGCAATTCACCCTGCGTGTCGCGCGGGCGGAGAAGAAGGCTTTTGTGGTAGGCCTGCGCGGCGCCTTGGGAATCACCCGCGCGCGTGAGCATGCGGCCAAGAGCCTCGAAATAATCCGGGTTCACGGGATCGAGCCGCGTGGCCTCGCGGCACTCGACTACCGCGCCGGGGAGATCGCCATTTTGCGCGAGCGAATCGGCCAGGCGAAGATGCAGCCCCGCGTTCGCCGGATCGAGCCGGAGCGCATCCCGGTAGGTGGGGACGGAGAGGGCATAATTCCGCTCCTGGTAAAGCAGCTTGCCCAGCGCGGCCAGCGCCAGCGGGTCATCCGGGTTAAGCTTCACAGCGTTCTCGAACTCCCGCGCGGCCTCCTGCGTCTTGCCCGCCCCCTCGTACAACAAAGCCAGCCGGTAGTGTAGCTCCGCGCTTTTGGGCTCAAGAATCTGCGCCTGATGGAAATTATAGGCGGCCTTCGTCATGTTGCCCGCGGACGCGAAAGCGTTCCCCAGATTGATATAGGCCTGCGGGTCGCGAGGGCGCATTTCCGCCTGGATCTTGTATTCGCCGATCAGACGGTCCACGTGCGACGAGGCGTCGACGCACTCGGCCAGGTTGTTCTGATATGCCTCGTTTTCCGGGACAATCCGCGCCGCCTGCTTCAATTCCTCGAGCGCGCCGGTCAGATCGCCCGTTCGCCGCAGGAGCAGCCCAAGCTGCTCGTGCAGGCTGGAATCCTGTGGATTCAGGCTCACCGCCTGCCGGTATTGCGCCACCGCGCCAGGAGTATCGCCGAGGGTGAGCTGCGTGGCCGCGAGCTCCTGGTGCGCGCGCACGTTTCCGGGCGCCACGTGAATGACGCGGCGGAGCTCGCGCACGGCGTCCGAATCGTCTCCTGCCTGCCGGTCAGCGATCGCCAGCGTGAGGCCGAAGGCGGCGTTATCCGGCGCGAACACCACGGCCTCTTTGTACTCCTCAATGGCGTGCACCACGTCTCCGTCAGCCAGCAGCGCATCGCCCATGCCCATGTGCAGGCCGGCATCGTTCGGATGAAGCTGCATCGCCGAACGGTATTCGTTTTCTGCCGCGGCGCGGTCGCCCGCCTCGACAAGCGCAGCCGCGAGGCCGGCGCGATAGCGGCCATTTTGGGGATCCATGTGGACGGCGGCCCGCCAGTCGGTCACGGCGTCTTTCGTTTCCCCCGCCGCCATGAGCGTGCCGGCTAGCGACGCGATGACGCTCGCATCGTGCGGAGCAAGTTTCAGCGCGGTCCTATATTCCGGATATGCTTTGTCGAATTGCCGCGACACGGCCCACGCGCTCGCCAGGTTCACGTGAGCTGCGGCGTCTGACGGGCGCAGCCGGACTTCGTTCTGATACGCCCGAATCGCACCGGGCAGATCCCCCTGCGCCTGATCGAGCGCGCCCAGGTTGGCGTATAGGTTGGGAAGGCGGTCATTCAGGCGGGCCGCTGCCTGATATTCATGGATGGCTTCCGCAAGCTGCCCGAGACCCACGTAAGCGTTGGCCAGGTTATAGC
>JBOGJT010000062.1:0-34159 GCA_050745065.1 Terriglobia bacterium | reverse complement strand
TTGAGGAGCTCATCGCGGATTCGGCCAAGATACGCACTGCCATCGTGCACGGCGATTACAGCCCCAAGAACATGCTGGTGAAAGACGGGCAGGTTTTTTTAATCGACTTCGAAGTGGTCCACTGGGGAGACCCGGCATTCGACGCCGGTTTCCTGTTGAATCATTTGTTCTTGAAAGGCTTTTTTCAGCCGCAATTCGCAGTCCTGCACGTCCGCGCGGCGCAGGCGTTCTGGCAATCGGTGCTGAGCCAGGCTGGCGCCGCCACGATCAAGAACTTTGAGCGCATGACCATGCGGCATCTCGGCGCTCTCATGCTCGCCCGAATCGACGGCAAATCGCCGGTGGAGTATATCCAGAAAGAACCCGTGAAACAGAGCGTGCGAAATCTGGCGCGCCGCATTCTTATTGAGCGGCCGGAAACCTTGGAACAGATACTTCGCGTGGGCTCGCAGTATTTGCCTCAGGCTTTCTTTTGAGGATTACAACTCCACGCGGCATCGATTACAGTCGCGGCGGCCCCCGCACGACGCATCGCGGGCGATCCGGCTTTTCTACCCACACTCAATTAGCCGCACCGCTCAGGGATCCTTTACTCAGGATTACAGATTATAGTGAGACCGAAGTTGTAGCGGCGGCGTCTCGGCCGCCGGTTTTGCGGCGCTCAGAGAGCGCCGCTACAGCGAAAACTGCCACTATAATATGTAATCCTCAGTAGAGTAAAATGTCGGTGTTGAAACGAACCCGAAGGGAGCAAATATAATATGGAGCCTGTTGATCGCCGGGATTTCATAAAATCCGTTGCCGCTACGGCGGCCGTGGCTGCCGCGGGCTTGCCCGCGACACCGCCCTCCGGGCTGGTCCTTCTCACTACCTGGGAGTGGGGTCAGAATGCAAACCGCCGCGCCGCGGAGGTTATAGGGAGCGGCGGAAGCCTTCTCGATGCCGTCGAAAAGGGAATCAACGTTGTTGAAGACGATCCCAACGTGATGACAGTCGGCTACGGAGGTCTGCCCAACGCGGACGGCGTGGTGGAGCTTGACGCGGCCATCATGGATGGCACGCGTCATCGCGCTGGATCCATCTGCAACCTGCACATGATCAAGAACCCCATTTCCGTGGCGCGCCAGATCATTGAGAAGACCAGTCACACGACCATCGCGGGTGAGGGCGCGTTCCTCTTTGCCCTGAAGTTGGGCTTCGAGCCGCAGCAGCTTTTAACCCCCGCCAGCTTGAAGAAGTGGATGGAGTGGAAGGCTAACCCGAACCGGCAAACATACTGGCTGAAATCCACGCAGAACCACGACACGATTGGCATGGTGGCGACGGACGGGCAGGGCCGCGTGGTGGCTGGGTGTTCCACGTCCGGGATGGCCTTCAAGATCCCGGGGCGCGTCGCCGATTCGTCCCTGGTCGGGTGCGGCGTTTATGCGGATGATTACGTGGGCGGTGCGTCTGCAACCGGTGACGGCGACCTGATGACAAACTATTGCACCAGCGTCTCCATTGTCGAATCCATGCGCCGCGGCGCCTCGCCGCGAGAGGCTTGTGAAGACATTTTACGCCTCATGGTGAAAACGGATGCGCGAAACAAGAACGGCCAATGCGCCGTGATTGCCATCAATCATCGCGGCGAGATTGGGACCGCATCGATGAACGCACAATTTCGCTTGAAGTATGCGTTGTGGAGAAACGGCTCCCAGGAGTTGAAGGAAGGACCTATCCTCTATTGAGTGATTGACTCAGTGGTTTGTGGTTTGTGGTTTGTGGTTTGTGGTTTGTGGTTTGTGGTTTGTGGTTTGTGGCAACGGACTACGGACCACGGACGATGGACTCACGGTTCATTGCTCGCCACTTGCCTCTCGTCTCTGCTTATGATGCGTGGCGCCTGAGCAGCTTTGGGACCGCTTTAGTCGTGACGAGAGCCTGAAACGTCAGGCGGGAGATGGGCCCGCGGTTCTCAAAGACCACCCGCGCCCACTCGCGGTTGCGCATCTGGGGGAAATAGATGCCGCGGAAAAGCAGCCGGGTAAACAGATGGGTCAAGCGGTCTGAGAGTGGCCTTGTTCCGAGCCACTTGATGGCCGCGGCCGTGGTCTTCGCCCCATAAGTCACTTCCCATGCGTGCCTCACCTCCGATTCGGCTTGTTGGGTGGTAAGCCCCTTCGGAGTATGCGCCATGGCAAACGGTTTGAAGTCGAGCCAGTGTTTTGGCCGCGTCAGCCGTCCTGCAGCCGCAAGCTTGTCATAGAGCGGGGTTGAGGGATAGGGGGTGAGCAGTCCAAACACCGGAAGTCCCGGCGGCCAGGAACGGATGATTTCGAGTGTCCGGTCGGCGACGCCCTCGTGGTCCCCATCCATGCCGAAGATGAAAGACGTGATCGCGTAGAGGCTGTGACGCGCTAGAAGTTCAAGGACGTCCTTGTATTGGGAGGGTTTGTTGAATCCCTTGTTGACGCTCTTGAGGTTTTCGGGGTCGATGGATTCAAGGCCCATGAAAATCCAACGGCCTCCGCTCTCGGCAATGAGTGAGACCAACTCTTCGTCATTCAGCAGGTTCATGCTGATTTGAGCTACCCATGGGACTTGCGCGCCGTTCGCGATAATATCTCGCAGGAGCGACTTGGTGCGCTTGCGATTGATGGCGAAATTATCGTCGATGAAGAAGACCGCGATCTTGCCATTTTGGCGTTTTTCAAGGGCTTTCAGTAACAGCAATTCCTTCACGATGCTCTCGTTTGACCGGAAGCGGATGGAATCGCCGAAGAACCCCGTGACCGTGCAAAACTCGCAGCCATAGGGGCAGCCGCGCCCGGACTCGATCGGGATCAGGTGAAAGCTCTCCCATGTCATGCCCAGGCGGGTGAGGGCGCGGGACGCGAGCTTGGGAAGCCGGCGGAACAGGTTGAATTGGTCAAGCTCCATCTTATCCCACGGAATTTCCGGATAGTCAGCGAGAGTTGGTTTCACTTCTTTGCCGTTTTCATCAAGCGGAGCGTAAATCTCCTGAAGCTTGCCGCGCTCGGCATCCGCGATGATTCGAGGCCACACTTGGTCTGCCTCACCCAACGCCACGGCGTCCACATGGCGCGGCCCACCATCGCGGCCAAGAGGTTCGTTGGGCACTTCGGTGACGTGTGGCCCGCCCATCACTACGGGAATTCCCGCGGCGCGCAGCGCGTCTGCCATACGATACGCTTTCGCGGCCATCCGCGTCATGGCCCCAATTCCGGCCAACCGGATCTGATTCGCGTGGGCATACTCCACCAACTCATTTTCGCTCATGTGATGAGCGTTGCCGTCAACTAAGAACACGTTGTGGGGCGCCGGGGTAAGAGACTTCAGGAGAAACATCCAAAGGTGGGGCATGAAGTTGTTCGTGACTTCGTTATCCGGGTTATACAGCAGAATGTTCAATTCGGCTCTCCTTGATATCCCTGACGTGCGCGCCACGGGTAAAAATGCCTGAATCCTGGCCTAGAGACTGTGGCAGGTATCTTATCTCTAAAAAGAGCGGCACGCCCAGTTTTTTTTATCTTTCGTGCGCCACATTAAGCAGACTTAAGTTTTCCTCATACCCCGAGCGCACTTTCCCAGCGGACAGGGTCGTTGGCGCATCAAGCAGCGTCAGGGGTTTACCGGTATCGAGCAGGCACGATTTCGCGGGCGTCAATGCTCACGAAGCCGTCAAACTCTTACCGCCACCGGGGCGCGCCGGTAGAACTCGTCAGCGCGACACCTCAGAACTCCTTTAAGGTGTCATTGTGTCCTGAAAATGGGGAAAGACAACATTGAAAACAGGCGGCTTACGACGTTCAGCGTAGGGGCGCTGCTTACTTCGCCCTTACGTCAAAGAGACATAGCGGGAGTTTCTCCAAAGCAGCGCGTCGAGCGCTTCACTTGTCCTGGGCCCGCTCGAACTTTTCGATCACCACGAGCGCAACGGTGACCACGGTAGCCACAATGGTCAGCACACGCTTGATCTTCCTCAGGGTGGACATAAGACAAGCTCTCCAGACGTTATCGCCGGTGATTCTGCTGCCAGTTGATTATAACTCCCGGTTGCCCGCAGCGCGAAAGGGAACTCTACACAGCGTCATAAATCAGCGGCGTTCGACTCTTTAGCGGCGGCCTGTCACCGCCGTCATTTCGGCTTTCAGTGAGTACTGTTAATGCAACTGCCCATCGTTTATGACGGTCGGTATAATCCGTGGATGCCCTCAGACGCTGTGAAGAAATCTGCCTGCGATGTCATTCCGAGCAAAGCGAGGAATCCCACCCTTTTATTTTCAACAAATGGCAGATGCTTCGCGGAGTTTATCCTGAGCGAAATACGGAGATTCTTCGCTACGCTCAGAATGACGTGCGAAGGGCTCAGCACGACAGCCTCCAATATTTTCACAGCTTCTCAGCAACGGGACGGCGAGAGCGATTATCGTGGCGGGAGTTTTCGGAAGACGCCGGGGTTGACGCGCCGGAGAGGGGTGTTCAGCGCCGCCACCCTCACCGTTGTGGAGACGGGCACGCTCGCCGGGGGAAGGCAGGCGTGGTCATTGCAAGCCTGATATTCAAGTTTTCCGCGCAGCGGATACTCTCCGGGTGCGATCCCATGCGCCACCTTGAGCGCCGCCCGGATCACAATCTCGCCTTCATAGACGGAAAGGCCCGTGTCCGAAAACACGAACTTCTCCGTTTTCCCCGGAGGGTAGGAAACCTTCTCGACGGAAAATACCCGGCTCGGCTCCAGCTTCAAATCTGTCGGGATCAAGTAATCCAGGCTTGGATGATGATCATTAATATGAAACCCGGGCGTGATGCGAGCCACCACGGCAGCGCGCGTTTGGGCGCCGGGATGGACTTGATCGGTCGGCAGAAGCAGACTCGCCCTAACCACAGCGGGCGCGCTCTGGGCTTGAGTCACGATCGGGAAAATAAAAATGCCAGCGGCAACCACTGCCAGCCCGCGGCGCGCAAGCCGAGCCGCGCAGGTGTTTCCACTCGTCATACTAGATTCCGGGATTCGCCTTTTCCATCTTGTCCAATTGCGATTGGGCGGCCTCGCGGCTTACACCGCAAAGTGAATCGTTGATACGGCATTGCAGTAAGTTATACGCGCAGCCACACGTGCATTTTTGTTTGGACAACGACGCCTTGTACGCGGCCACCTGGACCTTGCTCAACTTCGAAAGGTCAATGCCAGGCACTTCGGAGTTCACCTGGGCGGGTGTTTCAACTTCGACCTGGCCGGATCCGCCTGCGGACTGAAAGTTCTTCACCTCGGTGTTGGCAGGTGCGGCGAGGAGAGTGCGAATCTCCGTGTCAAAGAGACCCGGCTCGACGGCGCCAGGAATCTTGTCGTAGATCCGGCCATCGCGCCCGATGACAAACGTCGTGGGAAGTCCGATGATGCCGCCGTACAGCTCGCCCAGCTTTTCGTTGCCCATGGCAACGGGATAATTCATGTGGAACTGCTGGTAAAACTCGCGCACCGGCTGCGGCCCGTTGTCCATCGACACACCGATGATTTGGAATCCCTGCGGGCCGTACTTTTGCTGCAATTGGACGAAGCCGGGAATTTCCATCCGGCACGGCCCGCACCAGGTTGCCCAAAAATCGAGGATCACAACCTTACCCCGAAAATTAGCGAGGCTGATCGTCTGCCCGTCGAGGTCCGTGAGCGAGAAATCGGGAGCCAAGGGATACTTCACATTGCCGGCATCCAGATTAGATCTGTTAGCGGCCTGATCCGCCGCGACCGGGGCGATCCAGTAGCGATCAGCGCAGTACAGGCCGATGACGATGGCCGCAATGACGACCGCGGTAGCGATGATTTGATTTCGTCTTCCCATCTTTAATTCTCTCCTGACCGGTTGAACCGGATATCACTCGGCCGCTAAATCGTGCACCCCCCTAAGCTTTATTCTACTCGTCATTGAGCGCTGCGGCGAAGGCATTTATAGCCGCCGCGGCTGCGAACCTACTGAGGATTACACATTGTAGTCACGGTTTTCGCTGTGGCGGCGCTCTCTGCGCGCCGAAAAAACCGGCCGCCGCCGCGACAACATCTGGTGTCACTACAAAAGTAATCCTCGTTAGCCCGCTGCGCTGCCGCGTGCGGCTGGCGCTGGACTCGTCTCGACGAAATCCTCCGCCTTAATCGGCGGTTGACGGCGCAGGTAAACGCTCAGGATAATTCCGAGGCCAAAAGCGATAATGGCCACCATTTGCGCGGTTGACAAGGTGTGGTGGAAAAAGAAGCCGCGGTCGGGATCGCCTCGATAGTATTCTAGAAAGAACCGCGCCACCGCGTAGAGCATCAGGTACATCACGAATATCTGGCCATCGCGCCGCTTGCGTTTGTAAAACCAGAGCAGGATGAGGAAAATGATCAGGGTGAGCGCGGACTCGAACAATTGAACAGGATAAATCGGAACTCCTAGCGGGACGCCCGTCATCTGGTGTGCGTATTGATTGGTGAAGACCACGCCGAGCGCCGAGTGCGGAGCAGGCTTTCCATAGTCGTCCCCCGCCGCGAAACATCCCAGCCGGCCGATGGCCTGCCCGACGGCCACCGCCGGGGCGAACACGTCAAACGTCTTAAGCAGCGGGAGGCGATGCGCCTTGACGTACCAGATGGCAAACAGACCGGCGCCGATGAACCCGCCATAGAAACCGCCGCCCGCTTCGAGCGTGTCAAGGCTGAAAATCTCGCCTGGATGAGCGGCGTAAAACCCCCATCCGGTAAGGATCATGTAAATTTTCGCGCCAATCAGGCCGCTCACGATGAGCCAAGTGCTGAAATCGATCACTTGGCCCGAGTTCATGCCCTCGCGCCGCCCCAGCCGCACGGCTACGAACAAGCCGGCGAGCAAAGCCAGCGCCAGGATGAGGCCGTAAGTCGGCAAGTTGAAAGAGCCGATGCGCAGGAGGGTTGGGTGCATAAGATTACGGACTATTTCAGAGCGTAAACCGGTTCAAGAAGCCCAAATACCCTGAGATGATCGTGAATCGGTTGAAAGCAATCAGGAGGCCGATCGCGATGAGCAGCACGCCGGACCCTATTTCTACCGCTTGGAGGTGCTTCTTAAAATGCCCGTAGAACTTGAGAAAATGGCCTACCCCAAGACTGGTCAATAGAAAAGGAATCGCCAAGCCGGCGGAATAAATTGCGAGCAGGAACATCCCCTGAAAAACCGAATTTTTCGTTGCCGCCATGGCAAGAATCGCAGTAAGGATGGGACCAATGCAGGGCGTCCATCCAAAGGAAAATGCGAAGCCTATAACAAACGCTCCCAAGACGCCCCGCTTCGGGGCTCCCGTATTCAGGCGCGCGTCGCGATAAAGAAATGGAATTTTGATCAGGCCGGTGAGATGCAGGCCGAAAATGATAATCACAATGCCTGCCACTACATTGAAAGCCGTGCGGCGTGAGACCAGAAACGCGCCCACCTCGGTGGCTGAAGCCCCTAAAGCGACAAAAACCACGGAAAAGCCAATCACGAACGCAACCGCATTGCGAATGACGCGCGCGACCAGAGCGGCATCGGCGCCCGTGCGCAACTCATCCATCGAGGCCCCGGACAGCATCGAAATATAACCTGGGACTAACGGCAGCACGCACGGTGAGAGAAATGAAACGATGCCTGCGATAAGCGCAATGGGTAAGCTGAGATGATGAGTCATTCGGGGCTCGCGTCTCTCATTGGATGCGGCCGCCCGCGGCTGGATTCAATCTCGCGCGAGCGGGAGGGCAGCCTCCAGCGCTTCCGCGGCGCATGAAACCGCCGCTCAACCGCCTAGCCCTCCGCGATTTGATGTGTTGTGATGCCGCAGAGGTCTGAGGTTCGCGGAAACGGCACGCCCCGCCGTAGAGACGGCAATACGCTGCCTGTGACAAGTATAAGCACTCCTTAGGCTTGCCACATTCCACCACTAGAGTTTATCATAGCGCGGGGTTTCGGCGGCCGCCGCGGAACAGAAGCGAACCGGGATCGGTGACAGCGCCAGGCAACTCGCCACCACAATGGAATCCTGCCTCCCAAAGGCTGGCAGATAGGAGAGGTGGGAAGGACGCAGCGGCTCGGGTTTTCGCACATACTCTGATCCCGGGCTCCTGACGCGGCCGACCAAGGAATTAAGACGGCTGCGGAAAAACTCCGAGAGCCTGTCATTCGGAGGAGCCGAAGGCGGTCCTGAGTGAAGCGAAGGAAGAATCTTGCATGTCATTGATTTCATACAAAAGCAGATTCTTCGCTTCGCTCAGAATGACAGCCAAAAAAGAGTTTTTCCGCGGCCTGTTGGACGGAGGATGGCTTGTTGCGCGCGCTTATTTTCGACTTCGACGGTGTCATTGTGGACAGCGAGCCGCTTATAATGGATCTCACCCGGCAGATGGCGTTGCGCGAGGGGTGGACCGTCAGCGCGGAGGAATATTACCGGGACTACCTGGCGCTCGACGACCGGGGCATCGTTGAGCATCTTTATCGCACCCACGCCCGTCCGCTGGATGTAGCGCGCCGCGATGAGATCGTTCAGTGGAAAGCCGAAGCCTACCTCGAGGCTATTCGCGGCGGCCTACCGCCGGTACCCGGCGCACCCCAGTTCGTGCGGCGCGCAGCGGCGCGATTTCCGCTGGCGATAGCCAGCGGCAGCCTGCGGCAGGAAGTGGAGTATCTGCTCGGTAAGCTCGAGTTGCGGGAAGAGTTTGGCGTGCTTTCGACCGCAGACGATTGCGAGCGCTCAAAGCCTCATCCGTGCTCTTATCTCACCGCGTTGAGAGGTCTCCAGCGGTTGAAGCGCTTCGCTGATGCCCCGTTGCAGCCCGGCGAATGCCTCGCCGTCGAGGACGCGCCCGCTGGCATTGAGGCCGCCCACGCTGCGCAAATGAAGTGTATGGCCCTTGCACACAGCCGCCCCGCTGCGGAGCTTCACAGCGCAGAATGGGTCTACTCAAGCTTCGCGGAGGTAGACCTCGAGGCGATCGAGGAGGAGATTTAGACGGGAAGTGAGGTTGAAGCGGCGGCCGGCTCGCTCAGTGCCCGCTGTCCAGGGCGTCGAACGCCAGCGCGGCGTGCGGCGCGCGTTCACCTGCGCGCAAGGAGCGGCGGTGGTCCGCGAGCAGGGCTAGCGTCGAGTTCCGGTCGAGCTCGGCGCCGTGCGCGGTACAGAGCGACAGTGCGCCCAGCGACCGGGTGAAATCGTGCACACGCAGTTGGTATTCGAGCGCCATCGACGGCTCCATCCCCCGACCGTAAGCCCACGACCAATCTGATACCCAGCGAAGGAGCGGGGCGTTCGTGCGCAGCGCACCGCCGCGCTGCAGTGGGTCGTCAGGCTTAAGTAGCGCTGAGATGCAGCCTGGCGTCGTCAGGAAAACTAACTTGCCGTTCCGCAGCAACACCTCCGGGCGCATTCCGGACTCCGCGAGGCCGTGGGCCACTTCCCGCAAAAAGCGCGGGCCGGCCATGGCCACCACCTGCTGGCCGATTTGCAAACCCTCGATGACAAACTCAGAGACCGGGGCGAGGTGCTGGTCCTTCCGGATCGCTACCTTGCAACCGCCGGACGACCTCACATTATTCTCAGTAACGCGCTCGGTGGATGGCATCATAATAGGTTTAGTTTCGTCGAAATCGCCGGGTAAAGTCAAATGATAAGCGCTTTTGGCAGCTTGGGGCGCTGAGGTCAACGGATCGAGTGACGAAGCGTCGGGGTTCCTCGGCAAAGCCGGTTATTCCGCCGTGCCCGCTTCTGGCTCCTGCTTTCCCTTCCCTGTGAGGAACAATCCAAAGAGAATCATACCGCCGCCCGCCACAACCTTCCACGTGATGGCCTCCGAAAGCAGCCAGACGCCGAGGCCAATGGCGATAACAGGCAACAGATAAATATAGGCCGCTGCCTGCGACGCGGTCATGACGGTGAGCACGTGGGCAAAGAGGAGATAGGCCACAACGGAAGCGAAGACAATCATGAAGGCAAGGCCGGCCCACGCCTGGGGTGGCACACTCTGCCAATGCGTATGGATCATGGCCGGGATTCCGAGGGGGGCGAGGAAAACCCCGCCCAAGCCAAACGTCACCAGACTCAACGTCAGCGTGTCATAGCGTCCCGCGCCCTGCTTGAGGAGAATCGTGTAGTAGGCAAAAGCGACGCGCCCGGCCAGCATCAGAAGATCGCCCGGCAAGCTCGCGCCGGTGGCGGCGGACGGCTTGCCGACGCTGAGCGCCGCGACGCCGCAGAAAGCGATCGCCATTCCCGCGGTTTTGCCGGCGGTGAGCGTTTCCATCCGCATCAGGCAGGCGAGCACGAGCACCACCACCGGTCCCAACGCGACAATCAAGGCGGTGTGGGCTACGGACGTGCGTGAAAGGCCGGTCACGAAAAACCCCTGGTTCAGCGTGACGCCGCTGAACCCGGCGAGCGCCATGAAACGCCATTCAGAGCGCGTGAAATGGAGCTTGGGCCAGCCGCGCAGGACGACGTACACCGCCAGAAATCCGGCTGTGGCTCCCACCACGCGCAGCTCAGCCAACGCCATGGGGCTGAAACCGCGCAGGGCAAACTTACCGGCGACGGCGTTAGCCGCCCAGATGAATGTGACGCACAGCATGAGAACGCTCATCAACCTCATGCTGTGCGCCGTTTCAAGATGGGAGGGATTTAGCGGGACGCGGGCCACCTTCCGGCGCAACCGGGGTTGCGGCGGGTTCACAACAAACGTTCGGCGCCGGGTGAACAGCGGCAACAGGGCGCCGCCCCCCTTGCCTCCTGAATTTCCCACCGAAAGGAAATTACGGAAAAGATTCCCTTCGGACCGTTGCCTTCTCAACCCGGCCGAGATCCACTTCGAAGCCGAGGCCGGGAGCGGAGGGAACAGGGATCGTGCCGCGCGCCGTAACGCTGACTTCCGGCTGAATGATATCCTCTCTCCAATAGCGCCGGCTGGCAGAGACGTCGCCCGGGAGGGTGAAGCCCTCCAGGCTCGATAGCGCGATGTTGTGCGCGCGGCCTATACCGGACTCGAGCATCCCGCCACACCAAACGGGCACGCCTCGCTCGCGGCAAACGTCGTGAACCGCACGCGCAGACGTATATCCACCCACTCGCCCCAACTTCACATTGATAATTTTGCACGCTCCGGCCTCGATCGCGTTTCGCGCGTCGCCGGCGCCGTGAATGGACTCGTCCAGGCAAATAGGTGTTTGCAGTTCGCGCTGCAGGCGGGCGTGGTCGAGAATGTCGTCCCAGCCGAGCGGCTGCTCCACCATCATCAGTTTGAAGCGGTCGAGCCGCTGCAAATGCGGCACGTCAGCCAGGGTGTAGGCCGAGTTCGCGTCCGCCATTAATGGAACGGCGGGAAAGTGGTTACGCACGCGGTCGAGTGTCTCAATATCCCAGCCCGGCTTTATCTTCAGCTTGATCCGTTGATACCCGGCCGCGAGCTCGCGCTCAATCTTGGCAAGCAACTCATCCACTGTATTCTGGATGCCAATCGAGACACCGCAGGCGATCTCAACCCTCGTTCCGCCGAGCAGTTTTGCGATGGAAATTCCTTTGATTTGCGCCTCGATGTCCCACAGCGCATTTTCAAGCGCCGCTTTCGCCATGTTGTGGCCGCGAACGGGTTGGAAATGCGCGGCGAGAGCGGAAGGCGAAGGCCACGCGCGCTCCAGCGCCCACGGGATCAGATAATCGCGCAAAATGTGCCACGCGGTCTCCGGAGTCTCATAACTATAAAAGGGTTTCTCGCCGCACGTCACTTCCCCCCAGCCCGTGAGGCCCTCCGCCTCGACGCGCACCAGAACGATGCGGCGGTCCGTGGTGCGTCCGAAGCTGGTCTCAAAGAAACTGATCAGCGGCAATTGTAGCTCGCGGAGCTCAACGAATGTGATTTTCATCCTGGAGGTGGCTCATGGCGGGCAGCAACCAGACATCGCGCAAGAGCATACCGTAATGTAACAGGGCGCGTCGCTATTCCGCAACCGCGATCATAAGCGGGGCAATGCGGAGCTTGTCGTGGCGATGGCGCTCGTGCCGGGCTGCTTTCTTTTTGAACCGCGGACGCCAGTCCAACGGCGCCATCAATACGTCGCTTGACGAAAAGCGACGCGTGACGCTATCCTGGAAAATGGCATTCGCGAAGGCACTCTAAACAGGGGGCAACCGCCACTTGAAAAGGACTTACCAACCCAACCGAAGACGGCGCGCCAAGACCCACGGGTTTCGGGTGCGCATGCGGACCCCCGGCGGCCGCAACGTCATAAAGCGCCGGCGGCAAAAGGGCCGTCACCGCCTGACTCCGTGAAAGGAGACGAGCCATCGCGGTCCTTCCCCAAGTCGCTGCGTCTCTTGCGCCGGCCCGAGTATCGAAGGGTTTATGAGGAAGGACGGCGTGGAAGCGCGCGGGCATGCACCATTTTTTACCGCTCGAACGGTCTCTCCCAGACACGCTTGGGCATCACAGCCCCGAAGGCGCTCGGCAACGCGGTGAGGCGCAACCGCATCCGGCGGCGCTTGCGGGAAGTCTTCAGGCTCAATCGGGCGGCCATCCCACCGGGGTGGGATATTGTGCTGAATCCGCGCGCTTCGGTCGCGAACATCCCGTTTCCCGCGTTAGTGAAAGAAATTCTGCGGCTCTTTCCACGTCATCCGGCCGCCGCGCTCCCTCTGGATCCCGCTTCCGATTTGCCCGGTCGGTGCCCCGTTTAGCGCGATTCGCAGCGCTGACGCTGATCCGAACGTATAAATTTTTGTTGTCTCCGATGCTTCCCCCTGCCTGCCGTTTTTATCCGACGTGCTCAAACTATGCGTATGAAGCGGTCGAGAAATACGGAGTGCGGCGCGGTGTTTGGTTGGGCCTGCGACGGATCGGCCGATGCCATCCCTGGGGCGGACGCGGTTATGATCCAGTGCCGGAATGGCCGAAAAAATCGGTGACAGGATGGCGGCGGACGCGCCGTGACGGCTAGTATTTTCTTACCGTGAGTCTCTTGTACCTTGTCGCTGCTGTGTGGCCGGCTGGTGAAAAAGTCTGCGCCATGGGTGTAGCGCCGGCTTTACATCGCCACATGTCCGGTACTTTCAATAGCGCGATGGCGGCATAAGGCCCCCGTTACGGATTTTTCAGCAACGTGTGAGGGCAATTTCCAGATGGACCTTAACAACGAAAAGCGGATGCTCATCGCCATCGTCCTGACGCTGGGCTTGCTCATGGCGTGGGAGGCTTTCTTCGCCCCGCCCACGCCCCCATTTTCTTCCACCCATTCCAAGGCCCCAATCACGGCCAAGAACCCAACCTCTTCCGCCGGCGAAACGGCTTCAAAGGTGTCGGCGGCGCCCGCACCGAAGGCTGCCCTGCGTATTGTGCAGGGATCAGAGGCCAAGGATATTGTCGTCGAGAATAACTTTTACCGCATCACGCTCTCCACCCAAGGCGGCGTGGTGAAGAGCTGGGTCCTGAAGCAGTACCAGGACGCCAAGAACCACCCGCTGGATGTGGTGAACGCGAACGCCTGTGCCCAACTCGGTTATCCCATGAGCATCACCCTTCAGGATGCTGCGCTGGCCGCAAAACTCAACTCCGCCATCTACGTGGCGCAACCGGCGGGCGCCGCGCTCTCCGCGCCCAACAACGTTACGTTTACCTACAGCGACGGGAAAGTCCAGGTGAAGAAGGAATACGCCTTCGGCCCGAAGTACCGCGTGAAGGTCAGCGTCAGTGTATTCGACGGAGAGCATGACCTTCCGGTGTCGGTTCGGTGGCCGGGCGGGGTGGGAGATCAATCGCTCGCCGAGGGAATGGAAGATAAACAGAGCAAGGCATTTTACGACCAGGGAGGCGGCATCAAAACGGTCGCCTGGAAGAAGGTCAAAGAAAGCCGCATGATCCCCGGCCCGCTCTCGTTCGCCGGTCTCGAGGACAATTTTTTTGCGGGTGTGTTTCTCGCGGTTTCGCCTCACACGGTCTTCACGTTTGACCGCGAAGCCTGGACGATGAAGGACGAAAAGTCCAAGACGCCGCCCGAATCGCTGGTGGCCGTATTCGGGTCGCCGCAACCCGCCCCGCTACAGTTTGACCTGTTTGTAGCCCCCAAAGAGCTCTCTGTTTTAGGAGCGGAGAATCCGGCGTTGGAAGGCCTGGTGAACTTCGGATGGTTCAGCGTCATCGCCAAGCCACTCTTCCTGGGCATGCGCTGGATCTACGATCATGAAGTCCACAACTGGGGATGGACCATCGTGATCCTTACGGTCCTGATTAACATGGCGTTTTTCCCGTTGAAGCTCAAGAGCATCAAGTCGGCTCAGGCCATGCAGAGGGTCTCGCCCATCATCAAGGGAATCCAGGATAAATACAAGCAATACAAGTTTAACGATCCACGCAAGCAGAAAATGAATCAGGAAGTCATGAAGGTGTATCAGGAACACGGGGTGAATCCGCTGGGCGGCTGCCTACCCATGGTGGTGCAGCTCCCCATCATATACGCCTTCTACGAGGTGCTGGAAACGAGCATCGCCATGCGGCACTCGCCCTGGATTCTCTGGGTTAAAGATCTCTCCGTGCCCGACCCCTATTACATCCTTCCGATCCTTGCCATCATCTTGTCCTTTATCATGCAGAAGATGACGCCGATGCCATCCGTCGACCCCGCCCAGCAACGGATGATGATGATGGCGCCGCTCGCGATCGGGTTCATTTTCTTCTATGAGGCAGCGGGCCTGACGCTCTATTACTTTGTATACTGCCTTGTCGCGGTTCTCCAACAACTCGTGATCAACCAAATCTCGCCACCTCCGCCAAAGGTGGCCCCTCCACCACTAACGGCGGCGGGGAAGAGCCAGACGCCGGAAAAGAAACAAATCTCTGGGCGGCGCCGACCGGCGCCGGTGAAGGGGTAATCGGACCTGTAAGGGCCGCTGCCAGGCCGGGTGAGTGGTGTTGTCCCCTGCCACCGTTTTATGACCGACGACACCATCGTCGCCATCTCCACCCCGCCCGGACGGGGTGGCATTGGAGTCGTGCGCCTTTCCGGCGAACTTGCCTTCACCCTTCTGCGCGCCTTGGTGAGATTTCCCAATTCCTTTCCCGAAGCACGGCGAGCTACGTTAGCGCAATTCTGCGACCCTGAGAACGGGCGCGTGCTTGACCGCGTCATCGTCACCTGCTTCTCTAAACCCAATTCCTACACCGGCGAGGACGTGGTAGAAATATCCTGCCACGGCGCACCGGTCATCCTGCGTTTTCTTGTGGAATGCAGCGTTTCGAAGGGTGCGCGTCCCGCCGAGCCGGGCGAATTCACCTTGCGCGCCTTCCTGAACGGGCGCATGGACCTCACGCAGGCGGAGGCCGTGCGGGACCTCGTCGATTCGCGCACGCTCTATCAGGCCCGGGTTGCCGCGCAGCAGTTGGAGGGTCGTGTATCGGCTCGCGTGAAGCCGTGGAAGTCCGGCTTGCTTGATCTCATCGCGCGCCTCGAAGCCGGAATCGATTTCGCGGAAGACGACGTTCCCATCGAGCGTGACGAAGCCGTGCTATCCGCAATCGATGGTGTCCGAGCTGGGTTGGAGGCGTTGGCGGCCGGTTACGAGTACGGGCGCATTGTGCGCGAGGGGCTGAGTCTGGCCATTGTCGGCAGACCCAACGTGGGCAAATCAAGCCTGTTTAACCGGCTCCTGAATGAAGATCGCGCCATCGTCACGGAATTCCCCGGTACCACGCGCGACCTCGTCACCGAAACGACCAGCCTGAACGGTATTCCGGTGCGTCTGGTGGATACGGCGGGAATTCGAGAAAGCTCCGACTCGGTCGAGAAAATGGGCGTCGAAAGGTCCTTGCAGGTCCTTGCCGACGCGGACTTGCGGCTGCTCGTGGTCGACGCTGCCGAGGGCTTACTCGATGAGGATGCGAAGCTGATCGAGCGGCTCCATCCTCACGGTCCGACGGTCGTAGCCTGCAACAAGTGCGATCTGCCGCGGCGCGTCACACGGGACATGATCGAGCGGGCGCTCGAAGGCGCCGCGCGCGCGATGAATGCGGCGGGCGGCAATTCGGCCCCCTCCGGCGCGGTCTGGACGTCCGCGCTTACGGGTGAAGGGCTGTCGGAACTCAAGACAAAACTTGTCGCAGCCGCTGCGCCGGCGCGCGATCTTAATCCCGATGCCGCGTTCATCACCAACCTTCGCCAGCAGCAGGCGCTTCTGGAATCCGTTCAGTTCCTTGCCAAGGCGCGCGCGGCAGCATCGCATGGCGTGCCGCACGAGCTGCTATTGCTCGACTTGTACGAAGCCCTTCACGCTCTGGATGTACTAACGGGAGCGACCACTGTGGACGACGTGCTGGGCGTCATCTTTTCCAGCTTTTGCGTGGGGAAGTAAAAAACCAGCGCGATGAGCGCTTAGGCAAGCCAGCCTCCAATCGTTGCGCCAGGAGGCGGATACCCTTCTGAAGCAGGACCGGGGGAAAAACGGTATCCATGCAGACAACTCTCAGGGACCCGGAGTCAAATGGTGGACAATCGTAGGCTGATTCTTCTCCCAGGCGGGCAGGGGCAGCAGGTGCCGCGTTGCGAAGTCAGATGTGGTCACGACAATCAGGATGAGCAGCCAGAAGATTGCGACGCCGATCACCACTCGTACCAATTTCTCACTGTGGCGGGCGTGCATGAAGAAGAGAACGACCAAGCTTGCTTTGATTACGGCAATGGCCAACGCGACGGGCGTGTTCCACACCCCGATATCGATGAAAGCAACCCCCGTGGTCAGGGCCGTAAAACACAGGAGGATAACCCAGATGGTAAGGTAGAGCTTTTTCGACTCGACGTGCGGACCGTGTTCGATGTGCCCGGCGGAAGCCGATGCGGCAACTTGTTCCGGCATGATTCACAACCCTCTATCCTGAAATCGACGAACCCCAACCTCGCGCCGTGAGCGAAGATTTTGGCCACATGTCATTCTGAGCGAAGCGAAGAATCTGCTTTTCCCGTTTGATTTACATGCAGATTCTTCGCTCCGCTCAGAATGACAGGCACTTACTTCCTTCGCACAATGGCAACAGGCTGCCCAAGTGAACACTGTTGCGGCTAAGGGACGTGATACCGGCCGCCAATCAGATAAAGCAGCGGGAAGAGGAAGATCCACACGATATCTACAAAGTGCCAGTAGAGACCCGCGATCTCGATAGGGTTGGATCTTCCGTCATCAAACCGGTGGCGAATAGCCATGATCAACATTGCAGTGAGCACGCCAACGCCCACGATCATGTGAAAGCCGTGCAGCCCCGTGAGCACGTAATAGAAGAACATGAAAAGCTCGACGTGGTGCGCGTGCAGGCCCACATACGTGAAATTAACTCCAGGCATGAGCCCGTGCAGGTATTCGGTTCGATACCATTCCATATCAAATTTGATGAAAAGGAAGGCCAGGCCCAGAATCATCGTGGGAATAATAAAGGTGATGACTTGCTTTCTCCTGCCGAGCTGCGCGGCACGAACCGCCATGGCCATCGTCAAACTGCTGCAAATAAGAACCGCCGTGTTGATCGCGCCCCACATTACGCTCAGGTCGCGGCTGCCAATCTCGAAGGCGGGCAGATAGAGATAGCGATAGACGGTGTAACTCGCAATGAGACCGCCGAAGAAGAGCACTTCCGTCGTGAGGAAGATCCACATCCCCAGGGTGGCGGCAAGGTGCTGTTGCTCTTTATCGTCGAACTGTTCCGGTACCAGAGTAACTTCCTGCACTTCAGACAACGGAGTTCTCCTCACTAGGCATCGGGAATTTGAGATTCGAAGTTCGGATTTCGGTTTCTCGCTACGATACGGCCGCTTTAACCGGCTCCACGGTACTCACGTAAGCGTAGGCCTCTTCGGTGACGATTGGCGTCACGTCAAAGTTATGCACGGGCGGGGGCGAAGCGGTTTCCCACTCGAGCCCTTTAGCCTTCCAGGGATTCGGCCCGGCATCGGCGCCGTATTTCAACGACCAAATCAGATAGATCACGGGCATGAGATAGCCCACGGCGAGGATGGACGCGCCCGCGCTCGACATGATGTTCAGAAACTGGAAGTCGGGTGGATACGTCGCGTACCGCCGGGGCATTCCCAGGAATCCCAGGATGAATTGGGGTCCAAACGTCAGGTTAAAGCCGAGAAAGATGATCAAGGCCGCGAGACGCGCCCAGTAATCTGGATATAGCTTTCCTGTCATCTTGGGCCACCAATAATGAATGCCGCCCATGTAACCCATAATCGCGCCTCCCACCATCACGTAATGGAAGTGAGCGACAACGAAATAGGTGTCGTGAAGGAACACATCGAGGCCCAAGGTAGCCAGGAACACTCCCGTAAGGCCGCCGATGGTGAACAGGCCAATAAACCCTAACGCATACAGCATGGGCGCCTCAAATGAGACGGACCCCTTGTAAAGCGTTGCCGTCCAGTTAAACACCTTCACGGCGGAGGGTATCGCCACGGCCATGCTCATGGCGGAGAAAAAGATTCCGGCGTAGAGCGACTCCCCGGAAAGGAACATGTGGTGTCCCCAGACCAGAAAGGAGACGATCGCAATCCCAAAGCTTGAAAACGCGACAAAAGCGTAGCCGAACACCCGGCGCCGTGAAAAGGCCGCAATCAATTCGCTGATGACGCCCATCGAAGGCAGAATCAGAATGTAAACTTCCGGATGTCCGAAGAACCAGAATAAGTGCTGAAACAGTATCGGATCGCCGCCGAGCGCCGGGTCAAAGATGCCCACGTGAAACAACCGTTCGATCATCACCAAAAGCATCGTGATGGCGATAACCGGCATCGCCAGGACGAAGATAATACTGGCCGCGTACATGGACCAGATGAAGAGCGGCAGGCGGAACCACGTCATGCCTGGGGCGCGCATCTTATGGATGGTGACAATAAAGTTCAGGCCGGTCAAGATCGAGGAAAACCCCGAAATAAAAACCGCCATGGCCGCTGACATCACGTGCGTGTTCAGATACATGGTGCTGAGCGGTGTGTAGAACGTCCATCCGGTGTCCACGCCGCCAGCAATTACCGCATAGAGGAAAATCAGCCCGGCGATAATGAAGATGTACCAACTGAGGAGGTTTAGCTTGGGAAAGGCCACATCCCGCGCGCCGATCATCATTGGGATGAGGAAGTTGCCAAGAACCGTGGGCACGGCGGGCGCCAGGAAGAAGAAAATCATGATGGTGCCGTGCATGGTAAACAGCTTGTTGTAGGTCTCGGGCTCAACGATGGCGCCCTGGGGCGAGATCAGGTTAATCCGCATCAACGTGGCCGCGGCGCCGCCCACCACGAAGAAAAACGTGGTGGTCAGGAAGTAAAGCCACGCAATCCGCTTATGGTCTGTGGTGAGCAGCCACGACTTGATGCCGTACTTTGCGTTGAGGTAATGGATGCGAATCTCTTCAGACGGCGGCTGAGGTGGCTGAAGGGTCGCGGAACTTGCTGTAGCCATTACTTCGCCTCCTTTGCTGGCTCCGCCCCCTGGGCGTTGGGCGTGGTTGCAAGCGACTTGATGTACGCGATGATGTCGAGAATCTGGGTCTCGGAGATCTGCCCCTGAAAGGTCGGCATGATCGGCTTGTACCCCAGCACGATTTGCGACGAAGGCTGCAAAATAGACTGCCGGATATAAGCGTCGTTGGCCACCACCGTCCCCCCGCCTTCGAGCCTGACGGTCGAGCCGTACAATCCCACGTAAGGCGGAGCTTTCCCGGTGCCGTGGCAGGTGATGCAGCCGTAGCTCTCATAGAGCTTTGCGCCGGCCGCCGCCATCGATTCGGTATGGCTCATGTTTCCGCTCAGCCACTTTTCGTAAGCGCCTTTTGTCATCACGTGCACGATGCCGCGCATGTGCGAGTGAAACGTTCCGCAGTACTGGTCGCAGTAGAACCGGTAGTCACCAACTTCGGTGGGCGTAAACCACTGGGTGGTGTAGCGATCCGGCAAGACGTCCCTCTTCAAGCGGAACGCGGGAACCGCAAAATCGTGGATTACATCCTGAGAGGTCATAATCAGCTCAACCGGCACGCCTACGGGCACGTGCAGGGCGTCAATCTCCCGCGGTCCTTCCGGATGCTGAATCTTCCACATCCACTGCTTCGCCACGACGTAAATGTGATCAGCCTGGATGGGAGGCCGCTCGTATCGCACGAAGACTTTCGTCCCCCAGACGAAGAGGATGACCATGATGAGAGCCGGGATTGCGGTCCACGTGATTTCAAACGGAAGATTGCCGTGGATCTGATGCGGAACCTCATCGTCCGAGCGGCGGCGGTACTTGATCGCAAACACGAACAGCAGAATAAAGATAAGGACGGTGAAAAACACCGATATCGCGATCGTAAACCAAAGCAACCGGTCGACGCCGGGCGCCATGGAGGATGCTTCTCTTGGAAGGAGCGGGAACAGGCACAGCATTATTTCGAATCACCTCGAATCCACTGGTGCTACCTTGACTCCGGCTGCCGCGCGGATCAATCACAAATTCAAGCTTTATCCTTATGACCGGCCTTGAAGCGCGAAAGAATCAGGATTAAGCCTCCAATGCATAGAACCGTGAAGCCGCCTCCCAGCATCAGCGCGCGGTTCACGATCAGGTCATACTTTCCCGTGGCCGGATCGTATTCGCAGCAGTAGAGGATCAGCGCGTCAACCGGCGAGCCAATCTTGTCGTTCGTGGCCTGGTCCAACGCCAGCCGCAAGGTGCCGGCGGGATACTGTACGCCGTAAAAGTATTTTGAGATGCGGCCTTGCGGCGTAAGCACTACAATTCCTACCGCGTGCGCGTACAGATGCGTGCTGGGAAAGTACCGATAGTGAAAGCCCACAGCATCGGTCAAAGCCTTGATCGAAGCCGCATCACCCGTCAGGAAATGCCAGCCCGACGCGGCGCCCTTGCGCCCGTAAAGGCCAAGATAAATCCTTCGCTTGCTCGCGGCCATGTAAGGCGTATCGTGCGGGTCAAAACTTACCGTAAGAACGTCGTATTGCTTGCCGATGTCAAATTTGATCAGGCGCAGGCTTTGCAGCAGATTGTCTTCCACCATCGTACATAACATCGGGCAGTTAAAATAAACCAGCGAAAGAATCACCGGCCTCTTACCGAAGTAATCACCAAGGCGGACCGCCTTGCCCGACGCGTCTGTGAACGGCAAGTTCAGAGGTATTTGCGCGTTCAAGTTTTGAACGATGCCGACGCCGCGCAGCTGCGGAGGAATCTGCTTGGAATTGAGCGCCCCGTGAGACGAGTCGATGGCCGCACCTTGCATCAGTTGCGGAATGGGCCTGACGGAGGGCGCGCCAACGTCCGCTGCGGCCGGGTGGCTCGTCAGGCACAAGGCAGCAATCAGCCCAAGGAGCACGCCAGTCCATGCGCGTCTTTTCCTGAGTGACGAATGGCGCACCGGTTTGTTAGTTGACAATTTCACGCGCTTGATTCTGACGCCGGCCAAAGCAACCGGCGATGATTTTTGTCACGCTCGCCGCGAGCCGGACCATCCAGCTTATTGGTGCTGCGGCCCCGCCACAGGCTTGGGGGGCGGCGCAAAGTCACCCCTGGGTATCGTAGTCGGCGCCGAGACCCGGAGACTTGGCGGACCCGTCCTTACCGGGAGTCCTTTCTTGAGCAGCTCGGTCATCGCCTGGCTGACCGGGATGCGCACGATGCCCGCCTTCCGGTCGACCCAGCCGTAGGTATCCAGGAGGTTATCCTGCTGCTTCAGATACTCCTGCAATTCCTGACCCGGGGTCTGCTGGATCAAAGGAGCCGGAGGCATCTGCTCCTTCGTGAACAACGCCGTGGGATGGGCAAACTTCTCGTGTCCTACAAAGTAGCGAAACGCCACTTCCGTAACTATAAAGCCGAACACAATCAGGCCGAGCAGACCGACGCCAAACCACATCAGGGTTCGCGCGTTCGCCTCCGTCCTCTCGTGACGGTGCTCTGGAGGCGTTTCCTTTGTGAGCTTCGTCTCACTCATGCTGCACCACTCCTACAAAATTCGGATCCCGCAAGGGAACCAGGGGGCGCTTCCTGAGCTGCCAGGTGAAGGCAGAGAGGAAAATCCCTCCCAGGCCGATCAGCGCCAGCCAGTCACACCAGTGGAATTGCGGACCCACCTTCTCGTACGAGGGGACAAGAATCCAGAACAAATCAACGATGCTCATGACGAAGAGCAGTCCCGCAACCTGCGCCAGGTACTGCCGCCTGTAAGTGACATAGCGCTGCAAGAGCAACAGGAACGGCACGGCGAAGTGGAAGATAACCAGTCCCAGCGCAACATACGCCCATTGGTGGTAAATGCGCGAAACGTACCAAGGTATTTCATTCTGCAGGTTGCCGGACCAGATAATCAAGAACTGCGCGAACGACAGATAAGCCCAAAGCAGTGTAAAGACGAGCAACAGGTTGCCAAAATCGTGAAACTGGCCCGGCTCGATGATTTCAGACATCGGCTTGTCTTTGGTGAGATAGTAAGCCACGATCGTGATAAAGGACATGCCGCCCACCGCCTCGGTCACGACAAACATCATTCCATAGATCGACGAAAAGAAGTGCGGCTCCATCGACATCACCCAATCAAACCCCGCGAACGTCACTGTAAAACCATAAATCGCGATGCCCGGCCCGCTCAGATTCCTCATCCGCGTGATCCATCTTGGGTCGCCGGTTTCGTCCAGCCTGCTGTCCCACTTCGTCAAAAGGTACGCAATAAGAATCCAGACAACGAAGAAGCCAATAGCGCGGACCACCCAGAAGGGCGTGTTCAAATACCAAGTCTTTTGTTGCAGGACGGGGTCCGCCGCCACGGCCGCGGGTTGCGCCCAGACGTAAAGCCAGTGCATACCGAGGATAACCGGGATGAAGAAGAGCGCCAGCACGCCCAGCGTCTTGGCGGAAGCCTCAAGCGGGCGCCGCAGTACAAACCCCCACCGGCCACTCACCAGGTGGTGCAGCATGAGAATGGCCATGCAGCTTAACGCAATTCCAAGCCAGAACACCTCAGCGAAGAGATACGATCTGAAGAACTGCGTCGGGTGGTTGACCAACTCGATAATACAAATGGCCAGGCAGACGATGCCCACCACCAGAGCCTTCCTCTGAAAGCTCACGGGGCCCAGCCGGTATGATTCTGGGGAATTAAGAGTCATTTTCCTTTATCCATCAAAAGCTTCAGGCGCTCACTCGGCGGTACGTCATTCAACGCCGCGGTCTGGCTCAGTTGGAGAGCGCGGATATACGCCGCGATGCGCCATCGGTCATTCACCGAAACCCGGCTTGCGTAGCTAAACATCGTTCCGTAGCCGTTCGTCATGACGTCAAAAAAATGCCCCACGGGGGCGTTCATCAGCTTCGTCGTGCGATAGGAAGGCGGCGCGGGAAACCCACGGCGCACGATCATCCCTTCGCCGCCGCCCGTGTAATCGTGGCAAGGCGTGCAGTAAATATCGAAGCGCTGCTGCCCTCGCTTAAGGTCCGCCTTGGTGATGGGGAACGGAAACTCGTTGGCCGGCTGTCCGTTGATCTTCCCGGTGTACAGCAGCTCGTCGACGCGCAGATGGCCCCGCGCCACCGTTCCCGGAACCATAGGCCGCTCTGACCGGCCGTCGGGGAAGATCGTGCTTGGCGAGAACGGATCGTAGCGCGGCTCGATGTGCATATCCAGCCGGCAGCCGCTGACAAAAAGGAGGCAAAACACGGTCAGACAAATAACCACCCAAGAAACAGCGCGTCCGACTCGCGGAGCCGCCCCCGCGGGCGCGCGCAGCCCGGGTAACACGCCGAAGAGGCCCATCCGGCGCGCAATCTTTGCGAGGCCGTTGCGGCTTCCGAGGTTTTGCGCCGCGCGATTTGTAATCCGCTTCCCTGTCATCACCTGCGCCTTATCTCCATCCTTGGGGCGATCCGTTAAACCGGAACAACGTTGACCTCTCGCGGGTGCTGCTCTTCCAGAAAACGCCTGATTTTCTCAATCTCAAACGCCGGGTCTTTTGACTGGATGCAGAGAAAGAACCGGTCCTGACTCGCCAGTTGAAACCTGGGCACGTTGAACACCGGATGATACGGCGTCGGAAGTCTGTTCATGGCGATCATCCCCACGACGCAAAAGATTCCCGCGCATAAGATGGTCAACTCAAACGTGATGGGAATAAACGACGGCCAGCTATCGAACGGCTTGCCGCCAATGTCGAGCGGGTAGCCCATCGCGTTGGGATAATACTGCAGGAAGAATCCGCCGCAGCATCCGATCAATCCGCCGATGAACGTCACCAGCGGAACCCACGTCCGCTGAAGCCCGATGGCCTCGGAGAGGCCCTCGACCGGAAATGGCGAGTACGCATCCATCTGCTTATAGCCAGCCTCGCGCGCGTGATGCGCCGCTTCCAGCAGGTCAACGGTGTTATCGAATTCGGCCATCACGCCGTAAATGGGACGTTTTGCCATCATCTTGGCCACTCGTTCGAAGATCGTGTTGCCGCGCCGGAGTCTCTCCGCCGCTTCGGATGTTACTCCGCCTTCGCAATCACGCCGGCATCTTCCGCCGTCCGGTGAACCAGACTTCGCATCTCAAAAATTGAGATGGAAGGCAGGAGCCGCGCGAAGAGATAAAACAGCACCAAAAACAAACCTAGAGAACCAAAGAGCACTTCCCAATCCGTTATCGTGGGATAGAACATTCCCCAGGCCGACGGCGTAAAATCGCGATGGAGGCTCTGGACAATGATCACAAAGCGCTCAAGCCACATGCCAATCTGCGCGAACGTGGCGACGATGAACAAGTAAACAGTATTAGTTCTGACCTTGTGGAACCACAGAAACGTCATCGGGATAAAGATATTGCATGCGAGCAGAACCCCGTAAACGATGCCATACTGCCCCGTCGCCCGGTCAATCATCATGTAGCGCTCAAATTTGTCGGCGCTGTAAAAGGCAAAAAAGGTTTCCATCACGTAGCTATAGGCCACGATCATTCCAGTCGCCAGCAGCAACTTGCCCATATTATTCAGGTGGCGGACGGTGATGAAATCCTGCAGATGGAACCAGCTCCGCAGGGGGATGGCCAGCATAATGACCATGGCGAACCCGGAATAGATGGCGCCCGCCACGAAGTACGGTGGAAAGATGGTGCTGTGCCACCCGGGAACGATGGCGATCGTAAAGTCAAAGCTCACCACCGTGTGCACCGAAACCACCAGCGGGGTTGCAATACCCGCAAGCAGCAGCGAGCACACTTCGTAGCGCTTCCAGTGCCTCGCGGAACCGCGCCAGCCCATGGAAAGGAAGCCGTAAATGACCTTGGCGAATTTCGCCTTGGCGCGGTCGCGGAACGTGGCAAAATCCGGCATCAGCCCCACGTACCAGAACAGAAGCGAGATGGTGAAGTAAGTGGATACTGCGAACACGTCCCACACCAGCGGACTTCTAAACTGGGGCCACACACCCATCGTGTCCGGATAGGGAAACAACCAGTAGAAGAGCCACGGGCGGCCCATGTGCACAAACGGAAACATTCCCGCGCAAGCCACGGCAAAAATCGTCATCGCCTCGGCAAACCGGTTGATGGAAGTGCGCCACTTCTGATGCATGAGCAGAAGGAACGCCGAGATCAGCGTGCCGGCATGGCCGATTCCGATCCACCAAACGAAACTGGTAATAGCGAACGCCCACGCCACCGGGATGTTGATGCCAAACCGGCCCACCCCAACGGCAAACAGGAACGTGAGCCCGTAGTTCAGCATGAGGAACAGAATGAAAACGATGGCGAAGCCGAAAATCCACCCCTTCCTGGTTCTGCCCAGGACCACCTTGCTGATCCGGTCGGTCACCGATTCAAGGCTGTGTCCAGGCGCAAGAAACGGATCGCCGGGCGAAATAAACGCCGGCTTTTCATGCGTGACAGGATCTTCAGTAATCGGATCTTCTGTTACGGGATCTACGGGATCCATCCGTTACTCCTCAGATCTCGGGGTTAGGATTCCACAACTTGGCCAGGTACGTCGTTCGCGGCCGTGTGTTCAATTCTTCGAGCAATCCGTACTTGCGCGGCTGCGCCCGAAGCTTGGAAATTTTGGAGTTCGGATCAAGAATATCGCCGAACACGATGGCGTCTGCCGGGCACGTCTGCTGGCAGGCGGTAAGGATTTCCCCGTCCACCAGCTTCCGGTTGTTCTGCTCCTCGGCCTCAATCTCGTGCGCGCGGATCCGTTGTATGCAGTAAGTGCATTTCTCCATGACGCCGCGGCTTCGCACCGTGACGCGCGGGTTGCGCAGGGGGTACAAGCTGGGCGTGTTCCAGTCCGAAAACAGGTAAAAATTAAATCGCCTCACCTTGTACGGGCAATTATTCGAGCAGTAGCGCGTGCCCACACAGCGGTTATAAATCTGCTCGTTGATCCCCTGCGGCCCGGTCACCGTAGCGCCCACCGGACAGACATATTCGCAGGGCGCATTCTCACACTGCATGCACGGAACGGGCTCCGTGTAGATCGCCGGCTCGTCCACCCCGCCGTGATAATACGTGTCGATACGAATCCACTGCATCTCGCGCCCGCGGGACACCTGGCCCTTCCCCACAACGGCGATATTATTCTCGGCCTGACAGGCAATCACGCAAGCGTTACAGCCAATACACGCATTCAGGTCGATCGACATGCCCCACTGAGGGCCCTTCTTGAAATCGTAGGGAGACGGTAAAACGGGGTAGAGGGATTGCGCATCCGACGTCATATCGGGCGGGTCTTTGGCGAACTCAGGGTTTTTCCGGTAGTCACCGATGCTCGCGACCCGGACCAGATCACGCCGGAACGCAGCGACGCTTTCTTCTTCCTGAGCCTTTGCGGTATTCTTGCTGCCCATGTCAATGAGATGGTGTTCCTGGGTCACTACCAACTCGTACCACTTTCCCGTGGTGCTGACTTCAAGCCCGGAACCAAACCATTGATTTTGCGAGGTGCGAATCGCGCCGGCGTTGAATCCCGTGTCCGTTCCAATCCGGCCTGCGCGGCTTCGGCCATAACCCAGGGTCACCACCACACAATCATCCGCCTGCCCTGGGGAAATCAAGAGCGGGCCGAGCACCTTGCGACCTTGAAAGCTGAGCTCGACAACTGTGTTTTTATGCCCCTGAGTGGGCCCGATCGTGTCCCACTTCCCGCCGGTTCCCGGCCCCATCCCCGGTCCTGCGGATTTCGCCGGCTTCATCTCGCGGTTTAGGCGTTCGAAAGTCGCCGGGCTCACCATCACGGCGTTGTCCCACGTTAGCGTACTGTGCGGTTTTGCCAATTCCTGCAGCCAGCCGTTATTACTGAAGCTGCCGTCCCAGATCGTTGGGTCAGGCATGAACACGAGTTCAAGCGCGGGATCCGCCGCCGAGCCGGTTGGCGCGCTGGCGGGTATACCGCTCTTCAGCGCCACTTTTTTGGGCGGAAGAGCGCTGCCGTCAATGACGCCCTTCTCGAGCCACGTCTCCCATTGCACCTCAAACTGATCGGGCGCCGTCTTGGGCTGCTGCGACTGCCAGTAGTCATGCACGATTGTGTGCGCGGTGCGCCCCAGCTTGCCCTGGAAAAGCGTGAGCAGCTCGTAGGCAGACTTGCCGTCGTATAAAGGGGCGATCAAAGGCTGCATCGTGCTGACTGTGCCGTCATAGGCGCGAAGATCCCCCCAGGATTCGAGGTAATGCGCTGCGGGCACGTGCCAGTTGCAAAGCGCTGACGTTTCATCCTCGAAAAGACCCAGATAGACCCTGTCTGGAACCTTGGACAGCTGCTGCGCAAACGGAATATCGGCCGGCGCCGCATACGCCGGGTTGCCGCCCAGGATCAAAAGCGTTTGGATCTTTCCCGCCTCCATGTCCGACACAAGCTGCTGAAGTGATTGCGTTTGATTGGTGGGACTGACCTCAATCGATTGCGTGTAGACCACCGTTTTCCCCACGTTGCCGAGCGCCGCGTTCATAGCGTGCGCGAGCGCGTGAACCACCGGAGGCTGGGAATCACCCGCCACAATGACGCTCGCCCCCGGATGCGCCTTAAGATCCGCAACGAGCGACAGAATCCAATTCGTGGGAAGCTCGGGAATCTGCGCGAGCCTCCCGAAACCTTGAGCGTTGACGCCGATGCCCGCGGCCAGCTCTCGGGCCACCGACCCCACCTGGCTCGGCCGCACCCGCAGCCGGTGATCCGCCTGAACGCCGGTAATGGTGGGCGCCCCCTCGACGGCGTAAAGCCGGTTCATCTGCGACTGGGGGTTGGCCACGCGGCGCTTGTTTGCGAAGTCGTAGGCGTACCGGACGCTGCCGGGAATGGCAAACAGGAAGTCCGAATCGAGAGAAACGACCACGTCCGCCTGATCGAAATGGTAAATCGTCTCCACCATCTCGCCGAGCGCCATCTGCGCTCCGTCGCGAACGTTATCGCGGTTTACGGCTTCGTACTGATGCCACTTCGCTTGAGGGAATTGCGTCAGGATGTCATGCAACTGGTCGCCCAGCGTGGGTGAAGTCACGGTACCGGTGAGGATGCGGAATCCCGCGCCTTGATTGCGCAAATGCGCGGCGCGCAACTCTTGCGACCGCTCCAGGAAGTCGCTCCAGCTCCCCAGCCGGCTGTCGTGGATCGTCACCTGTGACCGGTCGGGATCGTAAAGGTCAAGCACCGACGCTTGCATGAAGACATTGGCGCGGCCCATGCTGCCGGGGTTGTCATTGTTGCCCTCAACCTTCGTGGGCCGCCCCAGAAAACTCCATGCCAGAACTCCCAGCCCGACACCTCCGAACGGCATGGTCGTGGCATAGAACAGCGGCTTATCGGCAACAAACCCCTCCGGAGCATTCACATACGGGACAATCTTCTCAATGGGCATCTTGGTGCACGCCGTCAAGCCCGCCATGGCTGCGGAAGCGCCCATTAATTTCATCGCGTCGCGCCGGTTCACGCGAAACCGCGAGCCGGGGCCGCCCGAAAACTCGTTATCCTGAGAGCTCTTCGCGCCCACCGCTCCAGCGGCCTCGCCCAGGCTGCGCCAGAACTTCTTGCCGGCGCCGCCATCGAGCTGGTTTCGAACGGACACAAGGTCAAGATGCCCGTTGCCTTTTTCTTCACGACTCATGATTTCTCCCGATTCCTCAACGCGGATCGGACCGCGGGCTTCCTGCCGCGCGCTTCCGGTTGTCCGGTTGAGTTATCGATCCCACCCGAAATTTCGAATTTCATCGTTCAAATTTCAAGCCGCAGCTTTCCAATTTCCAAGTTCGGCGCTCCCGGCGTCATCGATGGCACGTGTAGCAGTTCGTAATCACGAGGGGTGGCTGAACGTGATACGCCGCCACCAGCCGCCTTCCCATCGCGTCCTGGTCGGCGGGCGGGCGGTAGGTGACGCTGAACACCTGCGACTTTGGCCGGATATATTTCCACGGGTGCTTGTGGCAATTGATGCACCACCGCATGTAAAGGGTGTTCTGGCGGAAAGTGATCGGCATGTCGCCGATCGGCCCGTGGCACGTGGTGCAGCCAATGCCTTTTGCCACATGAATGCTGTGATTGAAATAAACAAAGTCGGGCAGCTCGTTGACGCGCACCCACGAAATGGATTCGTCGGAGATGTAGCTTTGCCGCACCGGCTCGAGCATCGGACTGTTCACCCAGATTTTCGAATGGCAGCTCATGCAGGTGTGGGTGGGCGGAATGCCCGCGAAGGACGATGTCTCAACCGAAGTGTGACAATACCGGCAGTCGATCCCGTCGTCCGTGACGTGATGTTTGTGGCTGAACGGGATGGGCTGCGTCAGAGGCTCATGGCGGTAAACGTTGTAACTGTTATTTACTTCCCAAGCGATCACGCAGATGGCCGCGATCAGGATCAGCACCCCGATCATGGTTGCCTTGGCGATGGTGTTCGCTGCGTGGTGGAAAATCTGAGCCATGTGAGCGCCTTCGCTGAAATTGCTTTCCTAAACGGCTCGCACAAGCCATACCAGTGACAGACAGTTTGGACCATCCGGCACAGAGCCGTTACTTAGTCCCGGAGCATCCGGGCGGTAATCGTTCGGTTAATGGCAAGACCAGCGATCAAGCGTGGTATCTTAAAGTGCAACAGCGTCCCATGTCAAGCGTTTTGCGCCGATAGGGAGTGCAAAAAGGATTATGGACCGCTGAATTGATCGTCAAGTATATCGGCTGGAAAATACGCTGTCAAATTTTTTTGCTATTTTTTTTGATTGCGTCCCGTTTGGGACCCAACTGCAATACCTTGCCAGCATCACTAGCCGGAAAGTGACGTCGCGCAGACCCGAAATGGAGTTGGAGTCTTATGGCTGCGCCGCAGCCGAAGCAAGGTCACACCACCCTCGCTCTCCACACTTGTCACCTTCCTGCGTTGCCTGTAGACTTTGGGTTGAGACGGCGGTGGCCTGCGTGCCACGGACCGCCGGAAAGGATCCATGCAGCCACAAGCAACAAAGCGTGCGCCCGTTTCACACAAGGCGCAGCAATTCACCGAATCCGTTATCCGTGAGATGACGCGCTTGGCCCTGGAACATGGCGCCTTGAACCTCGCGCAGGGGTTTCCCGATTTCCCGGCTCCCGCCGAGGTTAAGGAAGCCGCGGTGCGCGCGATTCGCGCCGACGTGAATCAGTATTCCATCACGTGGGGGGCGCGCGAGTTCCGGCGCGCGATTGCGGAGCGTTTTGAGCGGGACACGGGTCTGGCGGTCGATCCCGAGCGCGAGATCACCGTAACCTGCGGCGCCACCGAAGCGATGATCGCATCACTGCTTGCGATTGTCGATCCGGGCGAGGAAGTGGTGGTCTTCGAACCGTTCTATGAAAACTATGGCCCGGACAGCGTCATGTGCGGCGCGGCGCCGCGCTACGTCCCGCTGCGCCCGCCAGACTGGACCTTCGATCCGGATGAGCTGGTGGCGGCCTTTAACGAGCGGACGCGTGCCATCATTCTGAACACACCCAACAATCCCACCGGCAAGGTTTACCGGCGCGACGAGCTCGAGCAGATTTCCGCGCTCTGCGAGCGCTGGGACGCGTACGCGGTCTCCGACGAAATCTACCAGTATCTCGTCTATGACGGCGCCCAGCATCTTTCGATTGCGTCGCTGCCTGGCATGCGCGAACGCAGCATCACCATCAACAGCATGTCGAAAACCTACAGCGTGACGGGATGGCGGGTGGGCTACGCGGTGGCGCCGCCGGCCGTTTCAGACGCGATCCGTAAAATGCACGACTTTATTACCGTGGGCGCGCCCGCGCCGCTGCAAGAGGCCGGTACCGTCGCCCTGCGCATGGCAGACGGATATTATGCCAAAGCGCGCGAGGAATACGAAGCTCGCCGCAACCAATTTCTGCCCGCACTTGAAAAGGCCGGCTTCCGGTGCTTCAAGCCGCAGGGCGCGTATTACATCATGACGGATATTTCAGGTTTTGGTTTTCCCAGCGATGTGGCGTTTGCTCGCCATCTGGTGAAGGAGATCGGAGTGGCGGTAGTCCCCGGCAGCAGTTTTTACAGCGGTGCGAAATTGGGCCGCCAGCAAGTGCGGTTCTGCTATAGCAAGACAGACGCCACGCTCAACGCTGCGGCGGAAAGACTCCTGGGGCTGCGCCGCTAGCGGCGATCTTGCGCTTCGGGCGAGCGCCTGCCGGCCTCATCCGGGCGAGCACCGTCAGTGCGCGCCTCCCGCCAATTTTCCGATCAAGCTGAACAGCGGCAGATACATGGAGATGACGACGCCGCCCACGACAACACCGAGAAAGAGAATGATCATCGGCTCCATGGCCGTCAGCAAGTCCCCGACGGCGGCGTCCACTTCGTCTTCGTAAAAGTCCGCCACCTTCTGCAACATCGCGTCGAGCGCGCCGGTCTGCTCTCCTACGCCGATCATCTGAACCACCATGTTGGGAAACGCTTGCGTGGCCTTGAGGGGGTCCACGATCGTCTGGCCGCCTTCCACCGCAGACCGCACCGCAAGGATCGCCTTTTCAATCACCGCGTTGCCAGAAGTCCGCGCGGTAATGTCCAACGCCTCGAGCATCGGAACGCCGCTGGTAATCAGCGTTCCCAGCGTGCGCGTGAAACGCGCCACAGAAATCTTCCGCATCAGCAGCCCCAGCAGTGGAATTTTGAGGATGACAGTGTCGATCGTCATCCGGCCGTTGGGCGTGGCGTAATATTGCCGCAAAGCGAGGAACAAGCCCACCGCCGCGATAATAATGATCCAGGCAAAGCTGGCCACGCCGTGGCTGATTGCAATCACAATGCGCGTGGGTAGCGGCAGCGTCGTACCCAATCCGGTGAACAGCGTGGCAAAGATCGGTACCACCTTCCAAAGCAGCAGAAGAACCACGCCACCCGCGATCACCATTACCGCGACGGGATAGATCATGGCGGATTGGACAGCCCGCCTCAACTTCACCGCCTTTTCAATATAGGACGACAGGCGGCGTAGGATGCCGTCCAGAATGCCCCCGGCCTCGCCTGCCTCCACCATGTTGGTGTAGAGCGTGTCAAAGACCTTGGGGAACAGGCGCATCGAATTGGCCAGCGTGGCGCCGCTCTCAACCGACGCGCGGACGCCGTGCAAAGCCGTGCTAAAGTGCTTGTTCTGCTGTTGAGACGCAAGTATCTCCAGGCACTGCACGAGCGGGAGACCGGCGTCAATCATCACAGAAAACTGCCGGGTGAAGATGGCAAGCTCCTTGGCTTTGACGCGGCCCGTTTTGGGGGCGCTAGGGCCGGCGGCCGGGCGGCTCTTCGCTTCTGCCGGCTTGGAAGCTCGCCCAATCACTTTGCCGGCCCCTCCCGGCGTCAAGACTCCCGCGCCGCCAAGGGACCGCAGTTGACCTGTGGTCGGGGGGAACTGGATGGTTGGCATGGCTTTCATTCCTTTCTTCGTCTCTCTCTCGCGCCCGTTCGCCTATTGCCGCCTGATGCTCACGGATGGAATCGCCGGGCGTGCGCCTCCGGGTGGAGGGGCGCCCCGGTTGATCATGTCCTGAAGCTCGTCCGGATTGCTCGACCGGGTGAGCGCGGCTTCAAGAGGTATCAACCCCTTCTGATACAAGGCCAGCAGCGATTGGTTAAACGTCTGCATGCCGTATTTTTCCTGGCCTGATTGCATGGTCGAGTAAAGCTGGTGAATTTTATCCTCGCGAATGAGATTGCGGATGGCCGGGTTGGGCACCAGAATTTCCATGGCCATGGAGCGGCCCTTACCATCGGCGCGCGGCAGAAGAGCCTGGCACAGGATTCCTTCAAGAACGAGAGAGAGTTGCGCGCGGATCTGCGATTGCTGATGCGCGGGAAAGACGTCGATCACCCGGTTGATGGTGGAAACGGCGGAATTCGTATGCAAGGTTCCGAAAGTCAAGTGGCCGGTTTCGGCGATCCTCAGGGCGGACTCGATGGTCTCAAGGTCGCGCATCTCCCCGATGAGCACCACGTCGGGGTCCTCGCGCAGCGCAGCTCGAAGGGCGTTGGGAAACGACTGCGTATCCGAGTGTACTTCGCGCTGGTTCACCAGGCACTTCTTGTGCGAGTGCAGAAATTCGATGGGGTCTTCAATGGTGATCATGTGCTCGCGGCGGGTCTCGTTGATGAGGTCCAGCATGGTTGCGAGCGTGGTCGACTTTCCGCTCCCCGTCGGCCCGGTCACCAGGATCAGCCCGCGCGGCTTCTGGCAAAGCTTGCGGACCACCTGGGGCAGACCAAGTTGTTCGAAGCTCTTGATCTCAAACGGAATCACGCGGAAGACGGCGGCGGTAGCACCCCGCTGGTTAAACAAGTTGCCCCGGAAACGAGCGAGACCGCGGACGCCGAAAGAGAAATCCAACTCCAGCGTTTCCTCGAACCGGTGCTTTTGCGATTCACTCAGCACGCTGTAGGCGAGTTGCTTGGTGTCCGCAGGGCCAAGCGGCGGCAGATCCTCGATCGGATTCAACTCGCCGTGCAAGCGGATGCGGGGCGGCGAGTTCACCGTGATGTGCAGGTCTGATCCGCCCGCGTCGACCAGTTGTTTCAGCAAATCACTTAAAGATGGTAGTGGCATAGGCTCCCCACCTGCGTTCCGTCAAAATCACAGTACCGTTTCGCGGATGACCTCTTCGAGCGTGGTCTGGCCCGCCGCGACTTTTGCCAGTCC
>JBOGJT010000061.1:0-12667 GCA_050745065.1 Terriglobia bacterium | reverse complement strand
GAAGTCTCGAGCGTGGAAACCGCGAGCCATATGGTGGTGGATGCGCGGGTTGAAAACGAAGGCAACGGCTGGGCGGGTTCGGGGGCGAACCCCTGGCATCTCGACAAGAACACCGAATCGATTTTGTATTTAACCAATGAGAGCGACAAGGCGGCGCGCATCGGTTTTTCGATCACGGCCAATGGAGTTCACTACTACCTGAACGATCTCCGGCTACAGCCGTATGAAACGCGGGCGATCAATATTCGGTTGCTGCGGGATGCCCAGATACCCGATTTCAGGGGGAGCAAGATTCCCGCGAACGCCACGGACGGCAGCGTGAATTGGATTCGAATCGATAATGTGGCGGTGATGGGCCGGCTCATGGCGATCACCCGGAACGGAAGGATGAATAGCAGCTACGACTGCTGCGTCTCCTGCTGCCCAGCCAGCCTGTTCAATCTTGCCGTCACCGGGCCGTATGGTTTTGATCTTCTGCCCGGGCAGTCGCAGCAGCTCAACGATGTTGGCTACTACCAGGACTGCAATGGCAACCAGACGTTCCCGACAATATATGCAATATGGTCTTCGGACGACCCGAATGCGGCGAGCGTCAGCGCGGGAGACGTAACCGCCCACAACGCCGGCAGCCCCACGATCACGGCGACGGCTAGCGGATACGCATACGACTGCAGCGACTGCCCCACCTGCGATGCCTCGACAGTCGAGGTTTCCGGTAGCGATCCAGTCACCGTTGGAGCTTATCCTCTCAACTTCAGACAGACGGCCGGTTATGACGCCGGTCGCGGACAACTCCATTTTGGGTATGCGTGGGAGTCAAGTACGGGAAAATTGTCTGACCTTTCCAACTGTCAGGTCAACGAGATCGTAACCTATCCCGGTAACGCCAATCCTTACTATTGGCCTGACCCACCTTGGGACCAAGGCACTCCAAATCCAACCACTGGCGGGGTAAACGGGAATCTGGGAGCCTCTGTGGATGATCACTACCCCGAACAATTTGCCTCTCCGCCCTATATGGCGGCCGGTTTCACCGCGACCCAGAGCTACGTCTACACGTGCTACAGCGGGGCACTCAAAGGAACGCTCATGGGGCCTCTCAACATAAACCGCGTCGTATCGGGAAGCGGGTCTACCGATACGTATACCGGAACCAAGAGCGGTGTCTCAGCGTCCTGTACGCTGCCGAATTGCGCCGAGGGTCCGTGATCAGCCATCCAGCGGACGAATCTTCGTGGCGCTGGAAAAGTGTACTGATGGATGCGGAGGAATGGCAATGATCATCCGAGCATGTGCGATTTCTGTTAGTTTCGCGATGGGCCTCGGCTTGCTCGTAGCGGCTCGGTCTGAGGCACGACAGAGAGAGGCAGTCGCAGTTTCATTTACCTTTCGATCACCTCATGTAACTCTTCATGAACCGGTATCTGTCCGGTTCGCCGTCCGCAACGGCTTGACAGGGCCTATCAGTTTCGACCTTGGCAAGAACGCACGATCGAACTTCGCGTTTACCATTGTCGGCCCGACAGGAGAAACTCACCATCTCGGGCCGCTCAAAGGGCCACCTTTTGCGGGCCCCGGCAGAATTCACGTGCGGCCCGGGGAGTCCTATGAAAGAGAGCTTTTGCTCAACCGCTGGTGGCAGTTCCAGGTTCCTGGCAGGTACGAGGTCAAACCGAGATTGGCATCTGCGATCGAAACGGAAAATGGCAGTACTGTGCCTCCTGGAACGCCTCCAGCCACTCTGACGCTCGATGTGGGGCCGAGGAACCCGAAACGGCTGCAAGAGGTATGTGCACGGCTGGCTGTGGCAGCGTCATCGCCGGAGACAGGCTTGGCGCTGGGACCTGCAGAGACCCTGAGCTACGTTCTTGACTTAGTTGCCGTTCCCTACCTCGTCACGGTTGCAGACGGCGGAACCCGTAGCATTGCGGTGGATGGCCTCGCCCGGATTGCCCAAAGGGAAGGTCTGGACGCGGTGTTGCGCCAGATCGGGCCGCACGATGCGGCACTGCGTGCAGCCGTTAGGCAGGGACTCTACAACCTGCAGCACAATGTAAGGGCTGTGGATTAGTCCGCGGGTGGCGCATACATCCCGGTAGTTGGGATGTCTGCGGCTTTCACTGATCGCTCACGGGTCAAATTTCAGGTGCGAGCTTCGCTGCATCGCGGGTGGCGCAGACATCGCGCTTTTGCGATGTCTGCGGCATTCACAGATTGCTCGCCGATCAAGTCATGGGCGCGAGCTTCGCTGCATCGCAGACATGCCCAACAACGGCATGTCTGCGCCACCCACGCGGCAATCGTTGCTACAGGGGTTTTCATCCCCGCTGATGAAGCGTAATCCTCGCCGCCGCATCACACCTTCTCTCCGGTGCTTTCCCCCGCAAGCCAAAATGAGAAATTTCTTAGCTCATCCGGCCTGTAACATCAATAAAGATGGCCCCACGCTTGCTCCAGGAATAGGCAACGTGGACTCGCCGAACGACCATGAACCTTGAAAATTCGGCTTGGTCAGCGTTTGGGAGGCGTCATGAAAACGGGAGCGCAACCATTGATCAGCATCGGATTTCCTGTCTATAACGGCGAAAAGTATCTGCGCACAGCGCTCGGCACCCTTCTCGCGCAGGATTACTCGAACTTCGAATTGATCATCTCCGATAACAATTCGCGGGATTCGACGGGCGAAATCTGCCGCGAGTTCGAGGCGTCAGACCCTCGTGTGCGATACATCCGTCAAGGCGAGAATCACGGAGCGCCGTGGAATTTTGCGTTTGTTCTGGAACAAGCGCGGGGCGACTACTTTATGTGGGCCGCTCACGACGATGCCTGGGACCCAACCTACATGGGAAAGTGCCTCAGAACCCTGGAGGCGCACCCGGAGGCGGTGCTTTGCTGCACGGAGGTGAACTTTATCGATGGTGAAGGCAGCCCGTCCCCTATTTATCAGGGCTGGAAAAACCTGGAAACCCTGGGGATGACGCCTGTCCAGCGCGTTCATAGCCTGATCGCGGTGATGGGATGGTACGCGCTTTATGGTCTGATGCGCCCGGAAGCCGTTCGAAAGGTTGCGAGCGTGGGAGCAGGCGCCTTCGGAATCGATGTGGTTATGACGCTCGAGCTCATGCTCCTCGGCCACATTGTCAAAATCCCCGAGCCGCTGTTCTCCTACCGCATTGCGAAGCTGAAGACGGCCGCAGACTTCCAGGCCGACTTCAACTCCGAAAAGAATCCGCTGCCGCCAACGCCGATTCCTTTCACCGGCCTGGCAGGAGCCCTACTCGCGACGGTCTACCAATCCAATCTTTCCCGGGAAGAAAAGACGGCCGTCTTCGCGGATTTCATTGACACCATGGCGGCGCCCAGCGCCGGTTGGCGCTACCCCATCACGGGCGAACTCTTGGGAGCCAACGTCACCCTCAACGACGCCGGGTTTGCGTATCTTCTCGGACAGGTTCTGGCACGAAGCGTTCCTCTTGCCGAAATCTGGAGCAATCCTTTGCTGCGCGCGATCTATTCTCCACCGTCCACCGGACCCAATCTGGTCGCATTGGCAAAGCGGGTGCTCCGCGGGCAGGCTGCAGCCTCAGGGCCGTCGGCGGCGGAGAAGCACCGGGAGGGCGTAACATTTTTCGAGCGAGGAAAAATTGAGGAGGCCTCCCGCTCATTCGCCGAAGCGCTCAAGCTTGAGGAGACGAGCGACCGCTGGGTTGACTGGGCCACCGTGCAGATGGTAGGCAACCGGACCTCGGAAGCCGAGCAGGGGTTGCGGCGCGCGCTGGCGCTTAACGGCAGCCATACGCTGGCGGCTCTAAAGCTCGGAGTCCTCATGGCCAACCTGGGACGGTTTGAAGACGCAGTCCCCTTCCTCGAGCGCAGCCTCGCGCGGCTTGACGCCGCGCAGCGCAGCGATGCGATGCGGTTGCTCGATGAGTGTAAGCTGAGGGTGGGTTCCACCGGCCAATTGGCCGCCCAGGTTTCCTAACCACCGAGAGTAGCGTGGCCTCTCGCCTCAACAGTGGCTCGCTACCCATCCTTAAACACGCGCTGGAAGATGGCGTCGACGTGGCGCAGTTGGCGGGACAGAGAGAAGGCGCGCGCAATCTGGCGCGACGGGAGATAGCGGCGGATATCCGGGTCCGCCTCAACCAGCGCGCGAAAATCCTGCCGCGTCTTCCACACTTGCATGGCATTCCGCTGCACCCAACCGTAGGCTTCTTCGCGTGAGGCGCCGGCCGCGGCAAGATCGAGCAGCAATTGGCCGGAAAAGACCAGCCCCTTCAGGAGCTCCAGGTTTTCCTTCATCCGCTCGGGATAGACCAGCAGAGTTTCGACCAGCGCGGCCGTCCGGGCCAGCATGTAATCGAGCAGAATGGTGGAGTCGGGAAGAATGATACGCTCAACCGACGAGTGGGAGATGTCGCGCTCGTGCCACAGCGCCACGTTTTCGAGCGCCGCCTGCGCGTTCGAGCGAACCACGCGCGCGAGGCCGCAAATCTGCTCCGCCGTCACCGGGTTGCGCTTATGCGGCATCGCGGAGGAGCCTTTTTGCCCGGCGGCAAAAAACTCTTCCGCCTCCCTCACCTCCGTGCGCTGTAGCCCGCGGATTTCAAGGGCGATTTTTTCGAGCGACGCCGCAGCCACGGCCAGCGTACAGACATAATAGGCATGCCGGTCGCGCTGGATCACCTGCGATGCGATAGGCGTGGGGCGCAGCCCCAGCCGCGCGCAAATCTTCCGCTCGATCGACGGACTCAGGTGGGCGTAAGTGCCCACGGCGCCCGAGAGCTTTCCCACACGCATTTCCTCCGCTGCGCGGCTGACGCGGCCGATGTTGCGGCTGTTTTCCGCGTACCAGTTGGCGAGCTTCAAGCCAAAGGTCATAGGCTCGGCGTGCACGCCATGCGTGCGACCCACCACGGGCGTGTGGCGGAATTCAAACGCCCGCTTCTTGAGCGCGCTTCCTAACCGCCGGAGCCCCGCAAGCAACAACTCCGAGGCCTCGCGAACCAGGAGCGCCTGCGCTGTATCCACCACATCATTCGAGGTGAGGCCGTAATGAAGGTAGCGCCCGTCACGGCCCAGGTGCGCGGAAACGTTGGTGGTAAAGGCAATCACGTCGTGCTTCACCCGCGCCTCAATCTCGTGGATGCGGTCCACCTCGAACCGGCCCCGCCGCCGGATGGCTCGCGCGGCGCTTTTGGGGATCATGCCGGCCTCGGCCTCAACCTCAGCCGCCGCTGTCTCCACCTCCAGCCACTTGCTGAAGCGATTTTCTTCGCTCCAGATGCGTCCCATCTCCGGGCGCGTGTAACGAGGAATCATAAACAATCTCCCGATTGTGATAATTTAGGGTGGCGTGATTGCGCACCGCCGTTACAGCGGCGAACACCCATTATAGTGCCTTCTCCTATGCCTCCCGGCTCGAATCCGGATTTGCTTGACCCGCTCAAGACGGAGATCGAGGCCTTTCTGCTCTCCCATCCGCACGCCTGTCTATTCGAAGACGGCGCGAAAATCGCGGATTTCTCTTCCTCCGAATGGCGGTTGAGCCTGGCATTTGGAAAATTACTTCTGGAGGTTTGGGACGGCACACGATCCATGGTGCGGCGGGTGGAAGAGATCGCTTGCCGGGACAATGGGCAACTGGGTCTGTTCGTCCGCAAGACAGGCGGCCGCGAGACGGCAGTCCTCGAGTTGCGCGGGCCGGTGGCCGATGGGCACACGCCACACGCCGAACGTGCCGCACGGGCCGCGCGCGCCGAATCGCGGCAGGGCCTGCGACGTGATCTCGCCGCATACCTGAACGAGCACTTTCCGGAATGGCGGCTTGAGCGCGTGAGCAACCGCTCAGACCGCGAGCATTCTTTTTCCGCGTGGTACACGCGCGGATTGGCGCGCCGGGGGCGGGCCGGTTGGGCTTTTGCGGCGCTCGATCCGTCGGAATCGTTGGCCGCCGCGGACGCCGCACTGGCCTACGGTCTCAACTGGCTCGACTGGCTTCGAGAACACAGCGGCAGTTGCGTCGTCTCCGGGCTGAAGCTGTTTCTCCCGTCCGCCGCAATTCCTCTCACCGCTCTACGCGCGGTCCACCTGAACGCGGCCGCCGCGCGCGTTGAAATCTTTCCCTGGCCTCATCCTGGGGCGCCCATTCCGGTAAGCTCGGGTGAATTTGCCAACGCGGAGACGCGGCTTTCGCCGCGCCACGACGCCGGGCAGTGGATCGAACGGCATAGCGATCTTCTGCTGGGCGCGTTCGGGAAATCACTTGGCCGCATGGACGCGGTTCCGGATTCGGCGGCCAACGTGCTGTCGCTTCGCGTGTTTGGGCTGGAGGTGGCGCGGATGGAGGGCCGCATTGCTCCACAACTCGTTTGGGGTGTGGAGGGAAACCGGCGAATCTACCGGGAAGAAGAGCGGCAGGAATGCCAGGAATTCATCGACCGGGTGGTCGAGATCCGCCGCCCGGGAGGTCGCAAGGACGACGACTTCTACCGTTTGCAGCCCGAGCGCTGGCTCGAGAGCCTGCTACTCCGCGACGTGAGCAAGCTTGACCCCGAGCTAACGGCTGGGCACGCGTATCCGCAGGTTCCGGCTTTCTCCGGAGTTGACCGCGGGGTGATCGATATTCTCAGCGTCACCAAGCAAGGACGCCTCGCAGTAATCGAGCTAAAGCTGCACGAAGAGATCACCCTGCCCCTGCAGGGGCTCGATTACTGGCTTCGCGTGAAGTGGCTGAACGACCGCGGGCAATTTCACTCCGCGGGGTATTTTCCTGGCGTCCCGATTTCTCCCGCGCCGCCCATGCTCTATCTCGTTTCGCCCGCCTTCCGGTTTCACCCGGCGAACGAGCGGATTCTCCGCTACTTTCACCCGTCCGTGGAGGTGATCGAGGTGGGGTTGAACCAGCAGTGGAGAGAAGGGGTGAAGGTGCTGTTCCGGAAAAACGTGAGGCGGGAGTAGCCACGGCACGGTTTCCGCTTCTGTAGCGGCGGCGTCCCTGCCGCCGGTGAATCTGTAACATCCGGCGGCAGAGACGCCGCAGCTACAGCGGAAGACGCCGCCAGAATGATTGAAAACAAAAACCGGCGGCAGGGACGCCGCCGCTACAACTTCTTACCGGAGCACGGTCAAGGGCCCTTCGGCAACTTGGGCAGGTTCGGGAGCGAGCTCAGCGGGCGCGGAATCCCTGCCCGACATTTTGTCGGCGACGAACCGGTCAATTTCCTCTAGCAGCGCGGGAACAATCTCTTCTTCCTTCACCCGCCGGATAGCTTTGCCTTCGCGGTAGATCATGCCGTTGCCGCGGCCCGCGGCGACGCCCAGGTCAACGCCGCGCGCTTCGCCAGGGCCGTTCACTGCGCACCCCATCACGCAGAGGCTGAAGGGCATGCGGATATGCGCGGTGGCCTTCTCAATCTCTTCGACAATCTTGAACAAGTTCACTTCGAGACGCCCGCACGTGGGGCAGGCGATCACCACCGGACCACGGCTGCGAAGCTCAAGCGCCTTGAGCAGCTCGTAGGCGACGCGGACTTCTTCGGGCGGATGGGTCGCCAGCGAAACGCGAATCGTATCGCCAATGCCTTCCGCCAGCAGCATTCCGATGCCAGCGCACGATTTCACCGTGCCGGAAAACTGCGACCCCGCTTCGGTGATCCCAAGATGGAACGGATAATCCACCTGCTTGGCCAGCAAGCGGTAGGCCGCGACGCACAGCTTCAAGTTTGACGCTTTCAGGGAAACGATCGTATCCGTAAAGCCCAGGTCTTCGAGAATCCTGATGTGATATTGTGCGCTTTCGACCATGGCTTCAGGCGTGGGATAGCCATACTTCTCGAGCAGGCGACGTTCAAGGGAGCCGGCGTTGACGCCGATGCGGATGGGCACGTGCTGTTCCTGGGCGCGGCGGACGACGGTGCGCACCTTCTCCGCGTCCCCGATGTTGCCGGGATTGATGCGCAGCTTGTCGATGCCCGCATCGAGGGCCATCAAGGCGAACTTGTATTGGAAATGAATATCCGAGACCAGGATGGAATCGGGGCAGCGCTTGCGAATCTCCGGAAGCGCCTTGGCCGCTTCAATGTCGGGAACCGCCAGGCGCACGATTTCGCAGCCCGCCTCCTCCATCTCCTGGATCTGGCGGACGGTGATCTCCACGTCGCGCGTGTCCGTCTTGGTCATGGATTGCACCACGATCGGCGCATCGCCGCCGACGGTCAGACGGCCCACTTTTACCGGCCGCGTCTTGCGCCGCGCCGGGAAATGCTCGGTTTCACTGAAGTTCATAGATTCTGCCTCTCAACGATTAGCCGTCAGCCTTCTATACGCATCGAAATAACCCGGCGCCGGTCATTTGCTGGAGCGGCGCCCTCTGGCCGCCGGTTTTTACTTCTTAACAGATTGCTGAAGAACCATTTTTGTTGTCATTCTGAGCGAAGCGAAGAATCTGCTTTTGTGTTGAATCAATAATTTACGAGATTCTTCGTCGCCTTCGGCTCCTCAGAATGAAAGGCTATTAGACTTTTTCAGCATCCTGATAATAGCCGACGGCCAGAGGCCGCCGCTACAGCGCCGAACCTCGCTAACTTATGGCGTATTGTCTCGAAGCCGGGCGTTACAATCACCCTGCTGCCTTTTGCCCTCAATAGTGCCCGATCGCCTTGATAATGTCATTATACGTGACGAAGACCACGAGCAACAGCAACAAAAAGATTCCCGCCTGTACCACCCGCTCCTTAAACTGAAGGCTTAGATCCCTCTGCATCACCGACTCGGCGAAAAGCATCAGAATCATGCCTCCGTCAAGCATCGGAATGGGCAACAAGTTGAAAATACCCAACTGCAGGCTGATGAAGGCGACAAACGAGAGAAGAGGTACGATGCCTTCCCGGTAAGCGCTACCCGAAAGCTGCGCGATGCCAACCGGCCCTGAAAGGGATTTAGCGGACATCTGGCGCGTGAGAATTTTTTTCAACGCTTCGAAGGTCACAACGGTGCTCTGCACGTTGTCATTCCAGGAAGCCTTGATGGCTTGGCCTGCTGGAAGCTGCCGGACCACAGTGTCCGCCGCCACACCAATACCCACAATCCAGCGGCCATGGCCTGACCCATTCTCACGGACCGGCTGAATGGAAATCTGAAGCCGCTGCCCGTGCCGCAGCAGCGTCATGGTCACCGTCTTCCCGCTCCGGTCCTGAATGGCTGTAGACATGCTTTGAAAGCAGGGCACGGGCTTTTCATCCACCGCGGTGATTTTATCCCCGGGCTTTAGCCCGGCGCGGCTTGCCGGCATTCCCGGCTCGACTTCGCCCACGACGCTCGGCCAGCAAGGCCCCAAACCGGCATAGCCGATCTGGTCTTCACCCTCGGCCTTTGGACTCAGGGTAAAATCCAGCAGCCGGCCGTCGCGCTGCACTTCGAGGGGGATGGATTGCCGCGTGGTCATGGCGACGTTCAACTCAACGTCCTGCCACGTTGGGTGGGGTGTGTTGCCGAGACGGACGATCAAGTCGCCCGGCTTAATACCCGCGTCGGCTGCAGGAGAACCCGGCTCAACATCGCCAACGCGCGCGGGTCGCTCAGCAAAGGCGGGCTTTTCATAATGAAACCTATAGAGGACGGCGAGCAACACCAGCGCGGTGAGGATATTCATCGCAGGCCCTGCGACGGCGATGAGGAACCGCTGCCAGCGCTTCTTCGCCAGGAAATTACCGGGATCATCACGATTGGCTTCGGTTGGGTCCTCGCCCTCCATCTTCACGTAGCCGCCGAGCGGCAAAAGGCTGATGCGGTAATCCGTGCCGCCCCGTTCAAAACCCCACAGGCGTTTGCCAAATCCAATGGAGAAGACGGGCGCGCGCACGCCAAAACGCTTGGCCACCACGAAGTGGCCCAACTCGTGGACGAAGATCATGAAGCCGAGAACGATGGCGACCACGATCACATCGGTCCCCATGCTGGTTAAAACGTTCAACTCGTGCTCCTGTGGATCTCCTCGCGCATAAATTCCATCGCGCGGACGCGCGCCTCATGATCGCAGGCGAGCACGTCGTCGATCGATCCGAGCGGCGCGCGCGGCGCAAGGCGCATCACCTGCTCAATAATGCGGGGAATGGACATGAACGGAATACGGCGGTCGAGAAAGGCACTCACCGCAATCTCGTCCGCGGCGTTCAGGGCGCAAGGCACGCCGCCGCCCTGCTCAATCGCCTCGCGGCCAAGGGCCAAGCAGGGGAAGCGTTTTGCGTCCGGGCGCCGGAAGTGGAGATCGCCAACGGCGACGAGATCCAACTTCAACGCGGCGTGAGCCGCCGCCGCCCGCTCGGGGTAGGTTAAGGCGTACTGGATGGGGATTCGCATGTCCGCGACCGCGAGCTGCGCCAAGACACACCCGTCAGTAAATTCTACCATGGAATGAATGATGGATTCAGGATGGATCACCACGTCGATCCGCGCCGGGCTGAGGCCGAAAAGCCAGCGGGCCTCAATGATTTCAAGGCCTTTGTTCATCAGCGTAGCCGAGTCCACGGTGATGCGGCCTCCCATCTTCCACACAGGGTGGTTCAGCGCTTGCTCGGGGCTGATGGAGCCGAACTGCTTCTTGGGCGTCTTCAGGAATGGACCGCCAGAACCCGTGAGGATCAGGCGTTCTACCTCCCGCGTTTCACCCGCGCGGAGGCATTGGTGGATGGCGCAATGCTCGCTGTCAATCGGCAGCACCTCGGCGCCGCTTGCGCTCGCCGCCCTGGTGACCAGCTCGCCCGCGACCACCAGGGTTTCCTTGTTGGCGAGGCCAACCCGCTTGCCCGCTTTCACCGCTTCATACGTGGCGATTAGACCTGTGACGCCGTGGGATGCGGAGACCAGTGCGTCGACCCCAGAAAGCGTCGCCGCTTCGATGCGGCCCTCGCGGCCACCCACGATTCTTACGGGCTCACGGTATCCCCGGCGTGCGAGCTCGCCTCGAAGCGGCTCGACCTCATCGGCGGTCTTCACTGAAACCATAAGCGGCATGAACTCGATCACTTGCGCCGCGAGGAGATCGAGATTCTTGCCCGCACTCAGAGAGACCACGCGAAACCGCCCCGGCATATCCCGCACCACGTTCAGGGCGCTACCTCCAATTGACCCGGTTGATCCCAGAATACACAAACCCGTCATTCGACAATAGCTCCGCGGGTGAAAGGTCCTATTTCCAGGGGCAGAGGCGGCCCGCCACACGCCCTTCACTTCGATTATTCATGCACGCTCAGGAGGGCGGGTTTTTAACCCCACCGAAGGCTCGCGCCGTTCTAATCCCTTTGAAGCTGTGAAGAAATCGGCCAGCGATGTCATTCCGAGCAAAGCGAGGAATCCCGCCCTTTTATTTTCAACTAAAAGCAGATGCTTCGCTGCGCTCAGCATGACAGATTCGAATTTTTTCACAGCTTCTTTGTCTTGCAGGATGAGCGGCTCGTTGTAACCAGCCGCTCATCCGGCAAGACAAGGAAATCTATGGCTCCTTTTAACGGCACGGTTAAGACCGTGCCCTCCTGACCGTCAAACCGAACGTCATGAATAACCCTGCCGGCTCCGGCTGCAGGGACGCCGCCGCTACAGTTTTCCCTTGCGGCGGCGCCCACTGAGCGCCGCTACAAATGAATCCTACTTCTTAACGCCAGCGCCAGCCACAATACCGGCGCGCCGAAGAGCAAGCTGTCCACACGATCGAGGATCCCACCGTGGCCAGGTAGCAAAGCTCCGGAGTCCTTCAGGCCCGCCCCCCGCTTCAAGGCCGACTCAACCAAATCTCCGACTTGCCCGGCAACCGCCACGCAGAACGCGAGCAGCAGAATCACCTTCGTGTCGCCAGTCCGCCAGAACCAATGCGCGTAAACCCACCCGAGGACGACGCTGGCGGCCAAGCCACCTAGTGCCCCCTCGATAGTCTTCTTCGGCGATACACGGGGAAACATGAGATGTCTTCCCAGAAACCGGCCGGTAAAGTAAGCGAAGATGTCCCCGGCGCAGATCACCGCGAAGAGAAAGAAGACGATCTGCCGCCCGTTCGCCAGCCCGGCGCCCATACCAGCAAAGCGCAGCGGAAACAAACAGGAAAAGGTGAAGGCAACGTAGAAAAGACCAAACAAAGTGGCCGTCGCGCTGCCAAGGTACTGCCGGAGATCGGGCGTCTTCCAAAGGGCGAGGCTCGGGACCAGAACCAACAGAACGATGAGCGCGACAAACACAATGCCCTGGGAATAGCGCAGCGCAGGCCACTGCAAAACGCAGATTGCTCCGCCGCCCACGTATCCCACCGCGGGAAGACCCTTCACGCCCGACTGGCGGCTAATAAAAAAATATTCGTAGAGGCAGCGTTCCGCCAGAGCGATCATCGCCGCCATAAAAAGCCACTTGGGAGACCAGCCAAGCAGGTAAATCGCGGGCACGAGGATCGCAACGCCAGTCAGAACGCGTGTCTTCATAAGGGGTGGTCAGCAGCGTGGATCGGACGCTCGCGGTTCGCTGTGCGGGATCCGGAAGCCGGACGTTGCGTTCCGGTCTGCGGAATGTACGCTCCTCAACCTGGATTATTCATGACCCGTCAGGAGGGCGTGGTTTTAACCCCACCGAAAGCTTGCATCGTTGCATTTCCTTCGTCTTGCCGGATGAGCGGCTCGTTATAATG
>JBOGJT010000060.1:0-4541 GCA_050745065.1 Terriglobia bacterium | reverse complement strand
GGCTGGCCATTAACCTCCAAAAGCGCTTTATCGCAGCCCATACGCCGACTTCGGCCACCGGCAAGAACGAACCCGCTCACGTATGGGATCACCATCATCTGCCGGCTCCTGCTGCTGGTTCGAAGTCGCATTTCCCGAATGCAGCGGTGAGAGAGACAGGCATCGCCCCGTTCAAGGTTGTAAGAAGGTCACTGCGCTCCGAGAGGGATGGGCACCCTGAGGACACTCGCGCGGTGCGTCTTCGAAAGATTCATCACGCGCCACAACCCGATCCCCCACCAAGCCAGAGCGGCTAATTCCATGAAGCCGGTGATGCCAATCAGAGGGTAAGCGATCCCCGGCCGGGAATCCGTAAGAATTTGCAGTATAACCCGGCCAGCGCAGCCAGCATTTAGGAGAATGAATGGCCCCCATAGTGAGGTGAGTTGTTTCGAATCGACTCCGGCAAGGATTGGCACAACGCGCGAAGATACGCCTAGGATCATCATGCTGATAAATCCGACCGTGAAGGCGTGCAGGTGCGCGCCCCAAAAGGCGTGAGAAAATCCCTCTCCGGTCCAGGAGCCATAAGGCAGTAAGAGGGGCGTCATGATCATCGCAACCAGCAGCCAGACGTAGGCCGCACGGATGAACTTCCAACTGCGGTCCGGCTGCGTGGTGCGGGTGAAGATGCGAAGCTGGGTGACCAGCAGCAGCGCCCAGGCCACCATCAGCAGATAAGAGAGCTCGAGAGTGAAAACAAAGAAGGGATTGCCGGTGGTGAGCAAAGCCGTGAAGCTCGCCACATCCAGCAGCAAGCTGCCATTCATCAGCCAGAAGATCAGCCTTTGGCGGTCATGCCTGGGCTGGCCGAGCCCATAAACGGCAGGAACAAAGCGCTGGCTCACTCCCGCAATAATCAGCGCGGCGAAGCCGAGCAACTGCACGTCACGCAAGGGGCCGTCGAGCAGCGCCGTTCGCATAACAGTTTCCTCCAGGTTGACTGCCGTTGCCTCCGCGAAGAAAAAGAATCCGCTGAGGATCGCCTGGATCAGAAACCACGCAAGAGCTGCGATGATGAAAAGTTCATACGGGTTGCGGGGACTCATGGATTGGCGGGCAGTCTTCAGGATAATGACGATGAAGAGGGCGATCGCCGTGATTTCGGCTGCGGCAGAAGCAGCTCCGAGACCCAAGGCAAGCGTGCCGTGCTGCAGCATGTCGCCACCCACGCGGACGAGGATGCCAAAGATCATCAGGTAAAGCGTAAGATTCGCCAGGCCGGGCCGCCATAAAGTCGTGAATTTGAAGCGTGGGAAAGACTGGTAGGCGAAGCCCATCACAAACAGTCCCACCCAGCCGAATATCATGGCGTGTGCGTGCGCGTGGATTGCAGGAAGCAACTGAGGCTGAAGCAGTGCTTTGCCCAGCGAAATCTGCATCAGGGCAACGACACCCCACAGGCCGCCCAAACTGAGCACAATGGCAATCGCGGCTTTGAAAAACCGCCGGTAGATATAATCAGCCAGTGATTCGTGATAAACGTAGGGATCCTTGGCAGGGTTCTCAATCTCGGCGTTAAGGTCTTCGAGGAGCGCCTCGATGTCTGCCTGATGGACGCGGGCAAAAAACTCCAGAGGCTCGGTGGGACCGTTCTCGCCTCCGCAGCCTTTGAGGCCGTGCCGGTCAAAGATCTTCCGGGCTGAAGGACAGAGCCGCACAATATCTGCGACGCTGGTTGATGCTTCTATTTTGCTCATGCCTTCTCTCCCCAATTAAACGAAGTGACGCTCTTCAGAACCGAAACCGGTTGCACCCAGGGATTTTAACCCCGCCGTTACGACCCCTGTCCCGTCCCACTCACCGGTAATGAGAAGGAACGGTGGCAAGGGAGTGAGCAGGTACGGCGGGGTTAAAGTCCTTGGGTGTCGGGAAGGTTCACCGGCTATCCAGCGTCGATCGCCTCGCTCAGTTCTTCCAGAAGCCGACCGAGATCCAGCTTGTGCTCACGGGCGGCAACCTCCAGCGGATATCCCGCTTCGCCGCAAAGATCCAAATTATGACCGGCAAACACCTTTAAGGTTTCCGGATAGAGCTTGATAATGTCACCCACACAAACTTCTTGATTATTGAAGATGGACATGCTTTTTGCCTCGTACGCCCACATCCTCAAAATAAGTGGATAATCGGATGCCGGCGATGACTTTTGTCACGCTGAGGTAGCGCGTGCCTTCCTCAAGGGCTGGCCACCGCTTGTTAACTGGGTCCCCTGCCAAAGATGACACACGCGAGCAGCGTGACTTTGGTCATAGCCACGCGTAGCCCGGTCAGGCAGGATTGACGGGGCGGCCTGATGCAGGAGCACTTCGGAAAGGAGGAAGAGATTCTCGTCAGGATGGCGGATGACGTTTTGAGCCCTGAAGAGCAAGCAGCGATTTCAGTCGACTTTGAAAGACTCGAAAGGGAAAAAATCGGTCCGGGAAGACACCAGGAGATCGAGGTCGTGATGAAGAAGTTGATCGCGCAGAACGGAAGAAGGCAGTGAATTTTTGCCTGCGGCGGCCGCAACTGGCGACGTAAGCTGCGGAGGCTGCGGGTTCCTGGGCTTTGCAAAACCTGACAGCAGAAAGGAACGGTATGAGCGCATCAAGCACAAACAACACCCCAGCAATTGTCTCAACCATCGACGTCCGGCCAATTCCACACCACCAAAGGCATCCACTGATTTTTAAGACCTTTGACGGGTTAGTGCCTGGCCAAGCATTCGTTCTGATCGTTGACCACGACCCGAAACCAGTTCTCTATGAGTTGGACTTTGTCCGAAAAGGTAAGTTCGCCTGGAATTACCTTGAACAAGGGCCCGAGGTCTGGCGCGTCCAGATGGCGAAGATTCAGTAGGCCATGCGACCACGAGCCTGCGGCGCCGGTGAAAGATCGCAGTTTCCAGCGCGCCACGGATGCCGGACTTAACATTCGCCGTGCGTGGGAGTGTTTTCGTGCGGCGCGGTCTCTGTCCTGTGAAAGCGTGGCTACCGGAGCCGCACGGACCAGAAGCCGAATGACATACGATTAACCTGCGAGTAAACAATTCGTTGACATGCGTAACCGCCGTACTTATCCTTTGATATTATTTATCGAGATCAGCCGATAGTGTCGATCGCTATGGGGATCGATCTGCATAGCAATTCTCACTGTAGCTTTTATGCCAGGGGACTTGGTGCGGCGTTCGCGATCGATCGAGGCTTCTACCTGAAGTGCCCACGGTAACTTGGCTCGCTCGAACGCTCAAGGCAAAGCTGGTTTGTGGATCAGTTGGAAGAGTGATGCACATGCGCGGGATGATCCATCGCTGAATTTAGCGCCCCGCGAGGCGGCTGATCTTATGTCTTCCTATTTTGCCGGCAGGCTTTCAAAAGAGATGAGCGCGCCGCTGTGGCGAGGCGCTATCTGGATCCGCGCCCGTCTGCCAAAAGACGATCTCCTCTTCGCTGTGAGTTTTACCATCCTGCTTGGCTGCTTGGGGTTGCCAGGTCGAGTACAAGCGCAGGCGCAGCCCGCCCCGCAATCACTCTTCCGGCCCCCGCCGCTCTCGGCCGAAAGCCTTCCGCCCGGCTCGCCCGGCGCCGGGGAAGAACTCTTCGCTGGCAAGGTTCATTTCCGCAATGGCGGTCCTGCGTGCGCCTCCTGTCACAGCATTGCAGGGCTTCCCTTCCCGAATGGCGGAACGCTTGGCCCGGACCTGAGCGGCGTCTACCACAAGCTGGGCCCGCAGGGCACGCAAACAGCCATGCAGACGCTTTATTTCCACGTGATGACCGCGATTTACGATCCCCACCCCTTGACGGTGCAGGAGCGGGCAGACCTCATCGCCTTTTTCAAGCAGGCGGCGACGCAGCCAAAGCCTCGTTGGAATACGCAGATCATCGTGCTGATTGGATTCATAGGCTTTCTGATTTTGCTCTCGATCACCCATTTCGTGTGGCGTGACCGGCTGAAGTCCGTACGTCGAGCGATGGTTGAGCGAGCCACGCGTCAAGGAGGGATTCACTCGTGAGTTGGATCAAAGACATTGAAAACCCGAAGACGCGCCTGTGGGAGGAGTTTTACCGCAACCGCTGGCAGCATGACAAGGTGGTGCGCAGCACCCACGGCGTCAACTGCACAGGCGGCTGCTCCTGGAATGTTTATGTAAAAAATGGAATCGTCACGTGGGAGATGCAGGCGCTCGACTATCCGAAGCTTGAGTCCGGCCTTCCCCTCTATGAGCCGCGCGGGTGCCAGCGCGGGATCGTCTACTCGTGGTACGTTTACAGCCCGGTGCGGATTAAATATCCTTACCTGCGCGGCGTGCTGATGGATTTGTGGCGCGAGGCCAAGGCAAAGCACGCAGACCCGGTTGAAGCGTGGGCCTCGGTGGTTGAAGACGAAAAGAAGCGGCGCAGCTACCAGGTGACTCGTGGCAAAGGAGGCTTTCGCCGGGCGAACTGGGAAGAGTGTTTGGAACTGGTCGCGGCTTCCATGCTCTACACCGCCAAGAAATACGGCCCCGACCGCGTGATCGG
>JBOGJT010000059.1:0-10885 GCA_050745065.1 Terriglobia bacterium | reverse complement strand
GGGGCTACAAGAATCTGAGATACCTGCTGCTGAAGGCGCAACGGATGGCGGTGACTAAGACCGACTTTGTGTCTTTCAGGAAAGCCGCTTAAAATGCACATCCTGTCACTTTCTTGCGCAGAGCCGGAATTAGAAGAGCTTAGAGAATCCGAAGGGGTCCATGTTCGACACTACTTAATCCTGGATGCGCGCTACACTGGGTGGGTTTGCGGGAAATCCTACCTGTGTCGGGTTATCGACATGCTCCACATGGGGTACGTCGATGAGGTTCTTTTTGGAAAAGAGGTGATTGAAAGACTTCCAGCCTTGGTAAAAGACTGGATCGATCTGATGAAGAAATGACTGTCGCACGTTCGCCCGCGACGGAAGTGGAAAGCCGCGGCTCTTGCCATGAGCGACGAACTATGGCGCAGCGTTTCAATACGCCGCCAGCGCGCGGGCGACGCGCAGGATATCGGCGGGTTGGGGGAGGACACCCGCTTCGAGGATGGGGTGGTACGGAACGGGGAGATCCTTGGCGCCGAGACGCCGCACGGGCGCGTCCAGAAAATCGAAAAGCTCTTCGCCAATGCGCGCGGCGATCTCTGCGCCGTAGCCCCACGAAATGTTATCTTCGTGCACCACCACCACGCGGTTGGTTTTCTTCACCGATGCGCTGATCAACTCCCAGTCATAGGGTTGAAGGCTGCGAAGGTCCAGAATCTCCGCCTGGATGCCTTCCTTCTCCAGCGTCTTTGCGGCGTTCGCGCAGCGGACGACCATCGAGCCGTAGGTGACGATCGTAAGGTCGGACCCCTCCCGCACGAGTTTAGCTTTGCCGAACGGGATCATATAATCCGGCCCGGGGTAGGGGCTGCGGTTATGCGTCTGGCGGTAGAGGTGCTTTGGCTCGAGGAAGAGGACGGGGTCTTCGCTGCGGATAGCCGTGCGTAAGAGTCCGTTGGCATCGAGGCCGGTCGAAGGCATCACCACGCGCAAGCCGGGCAGGTGAGTGAAAATAGATTCACCCGATTGGCTGTGATAGATGGCGCCGCCAGCGAGATAGCCCCCGATGGGCACGCGGATGACAATCGGGCAGGAAAAGCCATTGTTGGAGCGCCACCGGATCATTGTGAGCTCGTCGCGGATCTGCATCATCGCCGGCCAGATGTAATCGAAGAACTGAATTTCGACCACCGGCTTTAATCCGCGCTCCGCCATGCCGGTGGCGCGGCCCACGATGGAGGCTTCGGCAATCGGCGTGTTGAAGCAGCGGACGCTGCCAAAATGGCGCTGCAGCCCGTGCGTCACCTTAAAAACACCGCCCTTACCCTTGACGTGTGGCAGCTCGCCGTCACGGCTGCAGTCCGCGACGTCTTCGCCGAAAACGAGCACGCGCGGGTCGCGCGCCATTTCGTCCTTAAGGCACGCGTTGATCAGGTCCACCATCGTCTTTGGCTCGCCGTGAAAATGGGGCGGGCTGTCAAAGTGGTCCGACGTGGGATCGGACGACGGCGAATAAAGATAAAGCGGCAGCGACGCCGGGTCCGGCGGCGGCGCGGCCAAGGCCCGGTCCGTCGCCCGGTGGATCTCATCGTCAACCGCGGATTCGAGCTCCACCAAGTCCTTTTCCGGCATCAACTCCAGGCTCAAAAGATATTGGCGGCAGCGCGCTACGGGGTCGCGTTTGGCTTCCTGCTGGCGGATGGGTTCCGGCTTGTAAAGCCGTTCATCGTCAGAGAGCGAATGTGAATAAGGCCGTACCACATGCGCGTGAACGAGCGCCGGCCCTCGCCGCTTGCGAGCGTGATCCACTGCCTTAGCGCAAGCCTCATAGGCGGCGATGAAGTCGGTGCCGTCACATTCGAGCGTGAGGAGGTTAGGATAGTTTTTGAGCAGGCGGGAAATGCTGCCACCCGCGGTCTGCACGTCGGCCGTGACCGAGATGGCGTAGCCGTTGTCCTCGATCACGTACAGCAGCGGTAATTTGCCATTTGAGGCCCAGTTGAGCGATTCCCAGAACTCACCCTCGCTCGTCGCGCCCTCGCCGAGCGTTGTGAGCGCCACCTCGTCCTGATGGAAGCTGCGTGAGAGTTCCGCCGCCTCGCGGACGCGGGCAAAATATAGGCTGGCATCCGCCGCGCCCACCGCTTGCAGAACCTGGCTGCCCGTTGGACTTGACATCGAAACAATATGCAGAGCTGGCGATGACCAATGCGAGGGCATTTGCCGGCCGGCGGAGGATGGGTCGTCCTTGGAACCGACCGCTTGCAGCAACATCTCGTAGGGTGTGATCCCGAGTTGAAGGCAAAGGGCGCGATCGCGGTAGTAGGGGTAAAACCAATCATAGCCCGGTTTCAGACACATCCCAGCGGCCACCTGAATCGCCTCGTGCCCCACGCCGTTAATTTGAAAAAAGGTAAGGTTCTGCCGCTTAAGCTGGATTTCCTTGTCATCCAACTTGCGCGCCGAAACCATGGTGCGGTACGCGCTCGTCAGCGCCTCGGGCGAGAGCGCTGGAGGTTTATGAATGGAGGTGGTTGTGGTGGCCATGTTTACGCCCTGATTCGGAGTGCCCGCCGAAGCGCCCGCGCGTGTTACGACGGCTCTTGCCCCTGCCACGTCCATTATCAAACCCGCCCCTTTCGCTGTCAACTGCAACGGCGCCGAGAGCTTATGATAGAATTCGCCTTCGGCAGGAGGCGCGATGCAAGTCAATTTCTCACAACCCGATATTCCCCCGCTGGAGATTCCTGACGCCAACGTGTTCGCAATCTTGCAGCCGCGCGAGATAGCCCGTCCGCGGCCGCTAACTGAGCTGCTCGAGGACGCTTTGGATCACCCCATCGGCGCCCAGCCCATCGAAAGACTGATTTCACCCACCGCAAGCGTGCTGCTGCTGGTAGACGATATCACGCGTCAGACGCCAGCGGCGGCGCTGCTTCCCGGCATTTTCCACCGGCTGGAACGGGGCGGTGTGGCCAGACAGAAGGTGAAGATTCTAATTGCCGCTGGAACGCATTCACACATGGCGCGCGAAGAGCTCGTGAAGAAGCTGGGAGCGGAAACACTCGCTGAGTGTCCTGTGTTCCTGCATCACTGGAAGGACGAAGATCACCTTCGCGTGATCGGGGAACTGCCGGACGGCACGCCGCTGAAGGTGAACCGGATGCTCGGCGAAGCGGACGTGGTGATCGGCCTGGGACAGATTGTGCCGCATCGCGTGATGGGTTATACGGGTGGATCGAGCATCGTGCAGCCCGGCGTTTCAGGCCCGGAGGTCACCGGCCATACGCACTGGCTGAGCGCGCTTTATCCAGGGGCGGAAATAATGGGCTTCGCCGATAATCCGGTTCGCCGCGAAGTGGAGCAGATCGCCAAGCGCGCCGGCCTGAAATACATTGTGAACGTGGTGATGGATCGCAGCGAGCGGGTCATTCACATCGTGGCGGGCGACCCCATCAGCGCACACCAAAAGGGCGCGGAGCACTCGCGAGCCATTTTTGGTGTTCCGCAGCCGGACTACGCGGACATTGTGGTCGCTGAATCCTACCCCGCCGATTACGACCTCTGGCAAGCGGCCAAGGGCATCTACGCTTCGGAGCTTTCCGTAAAGGCGGGCGGGGTCGTGATCCTTGTTACCGAATGCTCGCACGGGGTTTCCCTGGAGCACCCCGAAGTGGAGCGGCTTGGTTATCCCGGCGTCGAAGAGGTGAAGCGGATGGTCGCTGAGAAGGAGATCACAGACCTCGTGGCGGCGGCACATTTGGCCCATGTGGGCCGGGTCATTCGAGATCGTGCTGGCGCCATCATGGTATCCACAGGAATTCCTCGAGAGGTGCAGAAGAAGATCGGATTTGATCCCGCCGCCTCGCCGCAAGAAGCGCTGGAGATGGCTTTCGGCGCGGCCGGCCGGGACGCGCGGGTTGCGGCGCTGCGGCAAGGCGGCCACATCCTGCCGCTGATCGAGCGGGACGGGAAACGCCCCTCGTAGCTCAATATCCAAAAGAGGGCACGCAGATAATCCGAGTGGCGCGCCCACGGCCATCTTTTTGCCATGTGTGTCATCGATGGCCGCCGCGGCGAAGCCTCACGCGGGCTTCAATTTTTCTTCGACGTAGAGTGAGAGCTCAACCATCCGCTCCACCAGTTGTCCGGCGGGCAGACCCGCAAAATTCTTCAGCACCAACTCCTTGATATAGAGCCGCACGAGGTACCGCAACTGAAGTGCCCGGCTGCGGGTGGCGAAGACAAAATCGCGATGTCCGTTGTTAACGACGATCAGGTTGCGGCTGGCATCGAACCGCGACCGCCACAGTTCCCCGGCGGCACGCTCAAAGGTGTAGCCCGGCAAGCCGCGCGCGTTGACCACCGCGGGGTTGATCGCCGCCTCAAGACTGTCCGTGACCGTAATCAGCGCCTCGGCGGCGGCGCGCGCGCCTCGCTGCGAGACGGCTACGGATAAACGCACGAGGCCGGGCGACGGCGGCGCCTGGAAGGTTACTTCTTGATCGCCGGCAGATGAAAGCGTGCCGCCGCCTTCAGCGATTTCCCAGCTAAATACGAGGTCCTGCTCGACCAGACGGCGCGAGCGGTCCCGGGGCAACGCGCGGAAGCGCCGGCTTTGGTTCACAGCCACGTTACTCGCCGCGGGAGAAATCACCACGGCGTGCAACGGCCCGGGGTAGTCGAAGAACTTTCGCTGAGCGGGTTCGCTCCCGCCCGCTTCCGCAGCGCCTGCCATCGCGCCATCTTCCTCCGTGCCAGAGGACTCAGCGCCGCGCTCCCGCGGCTTGCCTCCGGCCGCCGCCTGGGGCGAGCGAGCCTCGATGTCAAACCAATCGTATTCCTCGCGCGGCAGCGCCAGCATGGCCTCGCGGAACGCCCGCTGAATGGCGCGCAATGACTCTCGGTTCGCCTGCTCTTCCTCGGCGCGGCGCTGCGCCTCGACGACGCCGTTCAGGTGCCCTTCGAGTGGCGTCAGAGCATTCATGAACGCCGCGTATCTTTCGTCGTGTACGATCCCGGAGCGCGTGCCGGGAGTGAGATTGAGGAAAGGAGCGTCCACCAGCCCTTGCAGAAAGCGCGAGGTCCATGGCGCCCGCTCCAAGCCGGGGAGCGCGCCGATATCCTCGATCACCCGCGTGCCGCCCCGGGTGAGCGCAACCCTGCTGTTTTCGCCCGGTTCTGTGAGATACAGCTCCGCATAAGCCTCGCCGAACGGCGAGCGGACCGCGGGGAGCTGATGCAGCAGCCGTCCTTCGAACTGCCGCGGCTCAACCTCGTATTGCTTCCGGGCAAGCTTATCGATCACCGTAACCCGCACACGGGTGTTGCGGATCCGGTCGCGCAACTCCGAGGCCAGATACCACTGAAGCTTCTGGCCGCTCAGGCTGTGAATGCCCTCGAGCAACGGGCTGATCTTGAGCTCCGTTCCGCCCTCGGCGAAGAGCACGCGCCGAGGGCTTACGGTGTAGCGCGGATCGCCTTTGTTCATCGCCATCTGATACGGGCGCTGATCGGCGCCGGTCGAGGTCATCGTGATCGCGTCGCCCACGGTCCAGAAACTCAAAAGACCAATGCCAAATTCCCCTTGCACGCCGCCTCCGGCGCCGCCTGCCTTCAGGCGCCGCTTGATCGAGTCGCAGATATGGGTGGCGACGTACTTGAAGTCAGGCAGACCCGCCGCATCGCGGGGAACGCCGTCCCCATCGTCCTTGACGGCCAGGTAGTGTTCGCCGTGTTCCCGTCCGCGCGTGATCGTCACCGCTGTGGCATGTGCGTCGATGCTGTTCTCCACAAACTCCGCGATGGCCTTCAGCGGATTGGTTTGCGAAAGCGCGATGATGCGGATGGCGTTCCAATCGTCGCCGATCCGCAATTTGCCGCTCTCGGATTCTTTCAACTTCGCTGCGTTTGTCTTCGCCATAGTTATACGGAGCACCAAGGTGTCAAGCAATGCTATGAATTCACGCCATTGTAATGCAGAGTTTTGATGTTAAAACGCGGCGTTACGATACGGAGCGTCATAAGTCAGAAGCTGTGAAAAAATCGGCCAGCGATGTCATTCCGAGCAAAGCGAGGAATCCGACCCTTTTATTTTCAACAAAAGGCAGATGCTTCGCGGAGTTTATCCTGAGCGGAAATACTGAGATTCTTCGCTGCGCTCAGAATGACGAGCGAAGGACTCGGCATGACAGATTCGAATATTTCCACTGCTTCTCAGCGATGGGCATTTGCTGTGGCGGCGCTCTCTGAGCGCCGGAATAACGGCAGCAGAGGCCGCCGCTTCAGAGTCGGATGCGGCTGACTTATGGCGTCACGCGCGACCTGGCTCGTGAACGTCAAGGAATTGATTAGCGGCGACGTTCCGCAGTGTCTGCACGCGCCCGCTGGGCCAGTGAATTTCAACTGCCGGGATTATTTTTTGATGGCCAAGTCCAAAATGCACGCCAAAATGGCTGGAGGAGGCGTAGCCGACGGCGGTGGTCATGTGGTTAGACTGGTTTCCAATGCGGATCCGGGCGCCAATACCGTCTCGGTTGCTTCTGCTCCCTCTGAGCCTGAAGACGATCCAATCGTGATCATCGGGGCTCACGTTTTCCCAGAGCTCCGGCGTTCCGCCGAGCGACGAAGTGACCACATCGATCTTACCATCCCGATTAAAGTCTGCGAACGCCGCGCCCCGGTGCGCAGCGGCGGCCTGAAAGTCACTGCCCGCCTGCTCGGAGCCGTCAATAAACGTGCCGTCGTGCGCGTTTATGAAAATGCTGTTGGGCTGTTTATAGCTCACCGCCGGCTCAAAAAAGCGGACATTGCTATCCACGTGGGAATTCGCAGTAAAAAGATCCTTCCAGCCATCGTTGTTGAAGTCGAAGAAGCCGTTGGCCCAGCCGCTCCGTGACGCGCTCAGCATGGAGAGGCGGCTGGCAAACGTCGCGTCTTCAAACAAGCCGCGTCCGAGGTTGCGGTAGAGTGGAAATGTTTCATGATTAAGGTCGGTCACTGCAACGTCCGGCAGGCCGTCATTGTTGTAGTCGCGGAAATCCACTCCCATGTTGGAAACCGGCTCGCCGCTGTTCAGCAGGGCCACGCCCGCAAGCAGCCCCACTTCCTCAAACGTACCGTTTCCCCGATTGTGGAAAAGGAAGTTCGCCTGATTATCATTGGTAACGAAAACGTCCATGAAGCCATCACCGTCGTAATCTGCGAACGCGAGGCTCATCCCGCGCCCGATATGTTTCCCAATCCCGGACGCTTCCGTCACATCCTCGAATGTCCCGTCGCGCCGGTTTCTATAGAGCGCGCAGGACAGGCCGTCCAGATATCTGGGATGGCAGTAGGCGCGGATGTTCCGCTCGCGATCTCCACAGAACCGGTTGTCTGAAACCGACCACTTGGCGTAGTTCACCACCCAGAGGTCCAGCCATCCATCATTGTCATAGTCGAACCAACCGGCGGCGACGGACCATTTATCACTCCTAATTCCCGATGCGGCCGTGACGTCTTCGAATGTGCCGTTACCCAGATTGTGATAGAGGATGTTGTGGAACACGCCGGCGACGAAGAGGTCCACGTGGCCGTCATTATCGTAGTCAGCGGCCGCGGCGCCCATGGAGTAACCGGCGCCCGCGAGGCCGGCCTCCGCGGTCACATCGGTGAATTTCCAGTTACCCTCGTTCCGGTAAAGGCGGTTGTGATACTTGGCCGAATCTTTCTGAAGCGACGGAATCGACGCGCCGTTGGTAAAAAAAATGTCCGTCAATCCATCCCGGTTATAATCAAAGGCTGCGATGCCTCCCGCCATCGTCTCGATCATATGTTTCTCGGGCGTTGGGTTGTTGTTGAGAACAAAATTCAGACCGGCGGATTGCGCGGCATTCCGGAACCGCACCGGCGCTATCGCGTCACGGGAGGGCAATGCGATCAGGGCGCGCGCCGCCGCTGGAATGGTGGATGCTCCCAACACTCCTCCGAGGAAATTACGGCGGCTGATGCGAATCATCGAACGTTGACCTTTGAATGCTCGCGACGGAATGCCGGGGCCGCGGCCTCGCTGCGAAATCCGGTGCTTGCAGAGGAGAAAGGGGAGGCCAGAGGCCGCACGGGCCACGCCGTGCGCGAAGTGCTATTATGGCCCTGCGGCTTGTTGAGCGTCAACGACCTCAACCGCTATTCCAAGCCGCCACCGCGCCAGGCTAACTGGAATTAAGCACAACATTAACCCCACATTGCGGTACACTTTAGCCTTTGCAATCCAATCCCGCCAAAAGGAGTTTTAGAGCATGAAATTGGCAACGTACATCCTGGGGAAGCAATCGCGCGTGGGCGTAATCGAGGGGAAGAGCGTAGTGGACGCGCGCGCCGCCATCGACTTGGCCAGGGGACGTAAAGGTCCGAAGTCGCTGTATGGCATCACGCGGTTCAAGCAGGCAGCGTCCACGCTCGCCGACGCGGGTCTCGCGCCGCGGGAAATGAAAGATGCGCTCGAGGCCGGGGACGAATGGCTCAAGGCGCTCAGCATCGTGGCGAAGGGCTTCAACAAGGAGCTTAAGGGCGCCACGGCAGCGCCGTTCAAGGGATTGATCGTGCCGCTCGCGGCGGTCCGTCTGGGGCCGCCGGTCGCGCGGCCGGGCAAGATCACGTGTGTAGGACTCAATTACGCCGACCACGCTCGCGAGCAAGGCATTGAGCCGCCCGCTTCGCCCATCTTCTTTCTGAAATCGGCCAACACGATCTCGGGTCCGGGCGACCCCATCGTCTTGCCTCCAAATTCTGACCAGATAGATTTCGAAGCGGAGTTTGCTGTCGTGCTTGGCAGGTCCGGGCGCCGCATCTCCGAAGAGAAAGCTTACGAGCACGTCGCCGGATACATGATCCTGCACGATGTGACCGCGCGCGACATGCAGCAAGAGGACAAGCAATGGTTTCGCGGTAAGAGCTGCGACACTTTTGCCCCCACCGGCCCCTGGATTGCCACAAAGGATGACGTGCCTGACCCCCATAGCCTGAATATTTCCTGCTCGGTCAACGGCGTGACCATGCAGGATTCAAACACCTGCAACTTGATTTTCAAAGTGCCCTATCTCATCAGCTATCTTTCGCAATCCGTCCAGTGGGAAGCCGGCGACCTGCTTTCGACCGGCACCCCGCCCGGAGTTGGCGTATTTCGCAAGCCGCCCATCTTTCTCAAGGCGGGGGACACCGTCAGCGTTACGGTAGAGAAGTTGGGCACGCTCACAAATCCAGTGGTGGGACCGGAATAACCCAGCCATTGGCTATCAGCAGTCAGCGAAACGGCTGGCTGACGTTGAGCGGGTTGCTGAAAAATAGCTTTTAGCTGTCATTACGAGAGTAGCGCAGAATTGGGTGCTGTTTCGATGAACGAGCCGCGGGATTCTTCCTTCGCTTCGCTCAGGACCGCCTTAGGCTCCTCAGAATGGCACGCTTTCGGAGTGTTTTGGGCAACGCCCCATGGCGGAAGCCGGCCGCTGGATGCGAAATGGTGATGTCTGGTTGTTGATTTGGTGAACGCTGAACGCTTTTTCAAGGAGACCACGATGCGAACCTCCATCACCCGAAGAAAATTTCTGGGCGCGTCGGCGCTCGCCGCGCCCTTGCTGGGGTTATCGTCTTCCCTCCTGGCGAAGCCGCGGCTGCCTTTCCGGCTCGGAATCATTACGGACGAAATCTCTGATGATCTGGACCAGGCGCTGAATTTCATATCTAACTATTCTCTGCCCGGCTGCGAGCTTCGGGATATGTGGGGCAAGAACATCATGAACAGCTCGCAAGCGGACCTTGCCCGCGCGCGTCACCTGATTCAGGATTACAACCTGCAGGTCAGCGATATTGGCTCTCCCATTTTTAAGTACAATCTGCCGCAAATGCCCGTGCGGCCGGAGAAGCAGAGCCAGGGATTCGGCGCGGCATTCACGGAGAAGGATAGCGACAAACTGCTGCTGAAATCGTTTGACCTTGCTCACTACTTCGGCACAAAAAAAGTCCGTGTGTTCAGCTATTGGCGCGTCAAAGACCCGGACAAGGCCTACCCGTACGTGCGGGACCGGCTCGCCAAGGCGGCGGAGCTTGCCGGCAAAAACGGCGTCCTGCTGGTGCTCGAAAATGAGTTTGAATGCAATATCGGGACGGGAAAAGAGCTCGGCCGCATTCTGCGCGACATCAACTCACCGCATCTCCGCGGCAATTGGGATCCGGGCAATGCCATCATGCTGCATGAGGTCGCTTATCCGGATGGCTATAAGGCTGTGGCGGGATGGTTTGAGCACATGCACGTGAAAGACGTGAAGAAAAACCCTTCGACGGGCCACCTTTCCTGGGCGCCCGTTGGCGGCGGGTTTATGGACTGGAAGGGCCAGATCAAGGCGGTGCTTGACCGCCCTTACCGCGGGACGATGTCGCTTGAAACCCACTACCGCCGTCCGGATGGGAACCGTGTCGAGAGCTCGCGCGAGTCGCTGCTGGGACTGCTCAAAATTATTCACGAGGAACAGGTCTGAATACGGCGCCAGAGAGTGGCGCAGGCCTCCGCCTTCGAGGTTCGCGGTTGTCCCGCGCAGCCAAACTAGCGCAACTCGCCATCCTTATGTCCGAATTAGCGGAACCACGAGTCATTTTGCCCTCCGGGCCGCTCTCGGGCGTCGTCCGCCTGCCCGGTGACAAATCGATTTCTCATCGCTACGCCATGCTCGGCGCGGTCGCGGAGGGCGTAACGGAAATCAGCGGCTTCGCATCCAGCGCGGATTGTCAAAGCACGCTCGACTGCCTGCGCGCGCTGGGCGTTCGAATCCACCGCGACGGCAGTGCGGTTTCAATCGAAGGACGCGGCCTCGACGGCCTTTCGGCGCCGGCCAAACCCCTCGACGCCGGCAATTCTGGCTCGACC
>JBOGJT010000058.1:0-18119 GCA_050745065.1 Terriglobia bacterium | reverse complement strand
GCATCTGGCCGCCGGTCTTTACTTTTTGAAAACCGGCGGCCAGAGGCCGCCGCTACAGCAAATGACCGTTGCTGACTTATGCCGCTGCGTATAAACGGAGTTTTTCGGCAACCTGTCAGGGCAGGTTTGCCAAACAGAGTTTGGCGGAAAGATCACTCCCGGCGTACCCGACCATCTAAACGCGTATGGACGAGCATACTAAACCGCTACCGAGCTCGATATCTGATGCGGCTCCGGCGAAGCCTTCGAATTCAGCGATGGCCGGCGGCCTGATGCTGCTCACCACGTTCTTCTGGGCGGCCAACATCGTGGCGGGGAAAATGGCGCTTCTGGGTTTCAGCGCGCTGGCACTGGCCCAACTGCGCATGGCGGCGGCGGCGCTGCTTTATTGGATCATTTACGTCAGTATTCGGGGGCTTCCTTCGCTGCGCCCTTCAAAGCGGCAATGGCTGATCCTCGGAGCGATGGCGCTTACCGGCATCACGCTCAATCAGATTTTTTACATTGGCGGCCTGGCGAAGACCTCCGTCACCCACGCTGGATTGATTCAAGCGATCGGGCCCGTCATGGTTCTGCTTCTCGCCAGCTCCGTGCGGATGGAGTCGCTCACGCTGCAGAAAATTGCGGGAATGGTTGTTTCGTTCGCGGGGGTGGCCGTTTTGCTGGTTGAGAAGCCGGGTAAAGCCAGCGGTGCGCACTGGACGGGCGACCTCTTGATGATCGCTGCGGGGGCTGTGTTCGCGGTGTATACGATCCTGATGAAAGAAGTCGCGCACCTCTACGATACTCTCACGCTCAACGCAATGGTTTTCGGTATCGGCGCTGTGCTTTTGATTCCGTTTTGCGCGCGGGCCACGGCGCGGGCCGCGTGGGGCCGCGTTTCCGCTGAGGCTTGGCTGGGGCTTGCCTTCATGGTGCTCTTCGGCTCCCTTGCCGCATACCTGATATACGGATTCGCGCTGCAAAAGCTTTCGGCTTCAACGGTGGCGTCATTTTCATATCTTCAGCCCGTCATGGCGGCCGCGCTGGGCGTGTGGCTTTTGGCAGAGCATATCACCGTGAAGACGGTGGTGGGCGGAGCGATTATATTAGCGGGCGTCTTTCTCACCGAGCACGCGCGCGGAACAAAACGGCACGTGCATCATCTCGCTACTGGCAAGGTGTGAAGCAGGGACCAGGTGTCAGGTTCCAGGCGCCGGGTCGCAGCACACCCCAAAATTTGTCGTGGCGCCGGCATCTTGCCGGCAATCTAAACAAGCCGCCGGGACGGCGGCGCTACATTGCTCAAGGTCAAGTGAAGCCATGACAAAGAAACTCTCCGCAGGCGTGGTTCATAGCTTGCCATTGGATTTACGAAAAGCCCTTGCTTCCGACCCGGCGGCGCGGACAAAGTGGGAGGATATTACCCCGCTCGCGCGCAATGAATGGATCTGCTGGGTACTCTCCGTTAAGAAGCCGGAAACCAGAAGGCAGCACGTTGAGAGGGTGCGCACGGAGCTAAAGGAGGAAATGCGCAGGCCTTGTTGCTGGCCCGGTTGTCCTCACCGTTAAAGCGATTGGAAGCGGCCGCCCGCGGCTCGACCGTCAGGCGTTTCAGAAAAGGCAATCTTTATGAACCAGGTTCGAATTCGACATGCCGAGCCCGAGGATTATCAGAGCGTCATCAATGTAGTCGATGAGTGGTGGGGCGGACGCCAAATGTACCTTATGCTTCCCCGGTTGTTTTTCACGCATTTTCGCCCCACCAGTTTTGTCGCCGAGAGCAATGGCCGAATGGTCACTTTTCTCATCGGCTTTCTGTCGCAAACATTCCCCGAGGAGGCGTACATTCGCTTTGTTGGAGTTCACCCGGATTGTCGAAAGGACGGTTTGGGCCGGAGTCTTTATGAGAGATTCTTCGAAGCTGCATCGCAACACAACTGTCGCGTCGTTCGATGCGTCACGTCTCCTGTGAATAAGAGTTCGATTGCATTCCACCTTCGAATGGGATTTACACCGAAACACTCGGACAAGCTTATTGACGGCATTCCGGTATGCGCCGGATATGACGGGGCAGGTGAGGACCGGGTGGTGTTCTCAAAAGTTCTGACGACTGCGAGTGACTAGCATCCGATAATGCGGGTAGATTCACTCAAGCCAAAAATCTGGGCTGGATGGGCCACACATCAATTCCCCGGCTTAGATTTCAGCAGGATCGCCGCGCTCGTTTGCAATTGTCGCCGCGATGAATGAGCACGCGACATAGACGTATTCCAGACCGGTGGCGTCTCGGATGTTCCAGCGAGTATTGCTTATGTGGGGATCAGTTCCGTGATCCGCAGCATTCCGCACTGAACCAAGATACGTGCCAACGTGTACCAACTTCGCCGGGAGTCGTCTGGGCGGATTCTCAAACCTTTGTAACTTGCTGATGATGCCGGTCGCTCCAGTCAGCACAACTCGTTGCCGTGTTGCCAATGCATCAATGTGCGCCTCTACCGCATTGCCTGCCTGCTGTACCGCTCCCGGACCATCGCGATTGTTGGCTCTTACGAGTGCGTCAGCCAAAGGCACGATCACGTTGTCGCGAAGGTTGGCCAATAGTTGCTCCGCTGCTGTACCTAACTGCGCTCTTATCCGCCCTTCTGCTGCCACTAGCTCGGTACTCGCAGCCGAAAGAACTTGTAGGTGATTCGCGAGCGCACCAACTTCTAACTGATAGCGGGTAGCCACGGTCAGTGTTTTTCTGACCGTGGGTTCTTTCGATCGGTAAAAGCCCACGGTTGGGAAAGCACCAACCGTGGCTACCCGCTGATCCGGCCCGAACCGGCGGAAACCACCCCGGCGATTATGAAGGCCCACAAGGAGGAATCCGCCACGAGCATCCTCAAAACCCTGCGCGGCAACGCAGAACATCCTTGGTGTTGGGAAACGCTGGCTCGCCTGTGGCTGCCGCCCATTGCCCATGGGGGGTTGCGCTATCTCAGAAACCGCCTTCGTCGGCTGACGGGCCATAGATCGCAGGCACAGGCGCGCCGCATAACCGCAAATAGACGGTGAGTTGACCGCGATGATGGGCCATATGGTTCAGAACGGAGTCGCGGATCATGACGTAGCGCGGCATTTCGCTGACGACGTGGCCGCCCACCACGAATTTCCACGGCTTCATCAGATGCTCGTCCGTCGCATCCTTCAGGGCAGCGCGCGCCTCGGCGAGCGACTGATCGAGCAGGCGCACCAAGTCCTTGCCGGTAGCCCATGCCTGCGGCTTGTACTTGGCGCCTTCGGGCGAGGCGATGTCCATAGAGCCCTTGTTCACCATCATGGGAATCCATCCGGGCATGGAGGCGACAAGCCCGGCAAGGTAGCCGAGCGCCATCGACTTTTCGTGTGGCTTCCAATCGTTGCGCCCCTCAGGCACGCGCTCAAGCACGCGGCGCGTACCGGCGGATTCGCGCTCGAGTTCTTCCAAAAATAAGTCAGCTATTTTCATCTGCGGATTTTCCCCCATTCAATGCGGCGGCGGGATTGCCCCGCCACGTGATGGCGGCATCTAGCCACCGGTACATCCGGCCGGCCCATGATCGCACGCCGGGCTAGCGCTGTTCAGAGCAGAATACTACGGAACTCCTATCATAAGCCCGATACTAATCGACAAAACGCCCAACGAGGATTCCGCTTCTCGCTCCGCTCAATGCGTTGCACCCGCGCTTTTTGCCCTCCGCACGGCGAATCTGGTAAATTACCATTGAATGGATAATATTCCTTCCGCATCCAATCGGGCGTGGCAGCGCCACTGGAAGCGGGTGCTGATTCTCCTGCCGTTGTGGCTGGCGTTGGCTCCTACTGCGCGGGCGGAAAAGGCGCCGGTGCTCAAGCCTGAGGGCTACGTGAACGATTTTGCCCACGTCCTGAGCCCGGAAGTTTCCCGACAACTTTCCTCGCTCTGTCTGGAAGTCGACCAGAAGGCGCATGCGCAGATCGCGGTGGTGACGGTGCGTTCGCTTGACGGCGAGCCGATCGACATGTTCGCCAATGACCTATTCACGAAGTGGGGTGTTGGCGCCAAGGGCACCGACCGCGGCGTAATGATCCTCCTGGCCCCTGCGGACCGGCACTACCGGATTGAGGTGGGTTACGGCCTGGAACCGATCCTTACGGACGGTTTAGTGGGCCGGTTCGGACGCGAAGTAGTGCCTGCACTGAAGGCCGGAAATTATAGTGGCGCGGTTTTGCAGCTCACGCGAGATGTGGCGGGCACGATCGCGCAGTCAACCGGCGTAAAGCTCGATAGCAGCCTCGCTGACGCCGTTCCACGCATCCAGCACCACGGCGCTTCCGCGGACGCGCCCCTGATTATCTTCCTGATTATTCTCGGAGTGGGCGCGCTCGGGTCATTCGGTTCAAGGTTTCAAGGTGCAGGGGGCGGATTGGGCAGGCGCGGCGGGTGGGGTGTGGGGCCATGGATGGGCGGCGGATTTGGTGGCTTTGGCGGCGGTGGTTTCGGTGGCGGAGGCGGGTTTGGTGGTTTCGGAGGCGGCGCTTCCGGCGGCGGTGGCGCGAGCGGAGGTTGGTAGGCAGATCAGACAGTAGACCTCCAAGCCGCTTCCGCGCGGCGTTGAGCGATTTTGATTGCGCAATTTGGTCCAAAAGAATGCAAGAAAAAGTCACAAATGAGCTGGTAGAAAAGCTCCAGCGCTCCGCCGGAGAAAATTTGCGGTCCGTCGTGCTATACGGCTCCGCGGCGAGCGGAGAGTTCCGGCCAAAGCATTCCGATCTGAACGTCCTCTGCCTGTTGCGGCGCGTCGATCCGGCGGAGTTAGCAAAGCTGCGCGAAGCGGCGCGTTGGTGGGTGAAGAAAGGCCATCCCGCGCCGCTGGTATTCACGCTCGATGAGCTCGAACGCGCGGCGGAGGTTTATGCCATCGAGCTGCTTGAGATCAAGAGCCGCCGCCGCATCCTATACGGTGAGGACGTTTTTGGGTCGATCGAGGTTCCAATGAGCCAGTACCGCATGCAGGTGGAGCGTGAGCTGCGGCACAACCTGGTCCGCCTGCGCCAGGGTTATATGACGGCGGCGGGAAACGCCAAGGTAGTGGTTGCACTCATGGCCCGGTCTTCGTCCACATTCGCCTTGCTCTTTCGCCACGCGCTGATCGCGCTCGGTGAGGAGCCGCCGCCTTCGAAGCACGAGGCCGTCGAGAGGCTGGCCGAGGTCGTCGGCTTCAGCGCCACCAGTTTCCGCGATCTCTTCAAGGTACGGACGGGTGCTCTCAAAGCGCGCTCCTTAGACGCAGAGTTGATCTTCAGGGATTATCTGGAGGCAGTCACACCCGCCGTGGATGAAATCAGCCGGAGGTTCCACCTATGAAGAAGTGGCAAATTGTCGTAATCGTCTTGATTATCATCGCGGTGGTTTTGGGCGCGATGTACGCAAGTTCGCGCAACAACATGGTGCGCAAAAAGGAGCAGGTGAATGAAGCGTGGGCACAGGTAGACGTGGTGATCCAGCGCCGCGCGGACTTGATTCCGAATCTGGTTCAGACGGTGAAGGGGTATGCCACGCACGAGCAGGCGGTGTTCGCGGATGTGGACCACGCGCGAGCGGCGCTGCTCGGCGCAAGCAGCCCCGCCGGGCGCATTCAGGCGAACGGCCAGTTGGACGGGGCGCTGGGGCGGTTGCTCGCCGTCGTCGAAAACTACCCGCAGCTCAAGGCCGACCAGAACTTTTTGGAGTTGCAGGATCAATTGGAGGGCACGGAAAATCGCATTGCGGTGGAGAGGCGCCGGTACAACATGGCCATCCGGGATTACAACACCTATATTGGCCTTTTCCCCAACAATATGATCGCGGGTATGGCCGGGTTTACGCGGGACACGGATTACTTCAAAGCCACGTCCTATGCCCAGCAGGTGCCCAAAGTGGATTTCTCGGCGGCGCCGGCGGCGCCGGCGGTTTCAACAGCGCACTAAAGCAACCCACGCGGTTAACCGCCGGCGATGGCGGCCACCACCAGAAAAGGCTCAGCCCCCGTGGCGACCGCACTGGGCAGCGGAGCGTCGGGCGGATCGAGCGATAGATCCTGTTCGCAGGCGAAGTACCTCATGAACGGCCGGCGCTCGCGGGTGACGTGATCGCGGATGGTTCCGCACAGGACCGGGTAACGAGCTTCGAGCGCGTCAAGCACCGCCCTCGGTGTGACTTCGCCCTCGACATCAAGCTTCACCTCGCCCTCGATGTGCGCGAGCGTCCGCAGGTGCGACGGAAGTATAACTCGGATCATGGCGAGACTTTCGGCTGCAATCAAGATTCTTCGCCGCGCTCAGGATGATGCGTCACCCTGAGCGCAGCGAAGGGTCTGGTTTTTCACGGTGTGCCGGCGCTACGGCATTTTCAATTCAGCGTTTGGACTTCGACCGAAAGCACGGCCGGAAGGTCCCGAACGATCGCCGCCCAGTTGTTCCCGGCGTCTGCCGACGCGTAGACTTGGCCGCCGGTGGTGCCGAAATACACGCCGCACGAGTCGAGCGAATCTACGGCCATCGCGTCGCGCAGCACGTTGACGTAGCAGTCGCGCTGTGGCAGGCCGTTCGTGAGCGCTTCCCATTCGTTTCCGCCCGTCCGGCTGCGGTAGACGCGCAGCTTTCCATCCAGCGGATAGTGCTCTGCGTCGCTCTTGATTGGCGCCACGTAAATCGTCTCTGGCTCGTGGGCGTGCACATCGATCACGAACCCGAAGTCCGTGGGCAGGTCCCCGCTCACCTCGGTCCACAGATCGCCGGCGTCGTCGCTCCGCATCACGTCCCAGTGCTTTTGCATGAAAAGAACGCCGGGGCGCGACCGGTGCATGGCGATATGGTGAACGCAGTGCCCAACCTCAGCATTCGGGTCGGGGATGTATGGGGATTTCAATCCGCGGTTGATCGGCTTCCAGGTTTTGCCGCCGTCATCCGTGCGGAAGGCGCCCGCGGCGGAAATGGCGATGTAAATCCGCGCGGGATCTGTTGGGTCAAGAATGATCGTGTGCAGGCACATCCCGCCGGCGCCCGGCTGCCACTTGGGCCCCGTACCGTGGCCTCGTAGCCCAGATAGTTCCTGCCAGGAATGTGCGCCGTCGGTCGAGCGGAACAAACCGGCGTCCTCCACCCCAGCATAGACCGTGTCCGGATCGCTCAGCGACGGCTCAAGGTGCCACACCCGCTTGAAATCCCAGGGGTGTTGCGTGCCGTCGTACCATTGATGCGTGGTCAGCGGCTTGCCCGTTTCCGGGGAAGTGTCATAGACGAATTTGTTGCTCTCGCCCTGCGGCATCCCGCCGGGCGCGAACGTCACCCCGCCTCCCGGCGTCTCCCACGTTTTACCGCCGTCGCTTGAACGCTGGATCACCTGCCCGCTCCAACCGCTTGATTGTGAAGCGTAAAGGCGGTTCGGATCAGCGGGTGATCCCTTCACATGGAAGATTTCCCAGCCCGCGAAGAAGGGTCCGGTGACCTCCCACTTCTCCCGCTTGCCGTCCGACGCCAGAACAAACGCGCCCTTGCGCGTGCCAACCAACACTCGCACTTTGCTCATCATTCAGCCTCCTGATGAATGAAATCTATTGAGACTCATACGCTTGCTTCAAACCGTTAATGTTAAGCTTCTTCATCTTCAACATCGCTTCCATCGCCCGTTTTGATTTCCCGGCATCCTCGCTTTGCAGCAGCTCGCCTAAAATTGTGGGAACGATCTGCCACGACGCGCCGTACTTGTTCTGAAGCCAGCCGCATTCTATTTTTTCTCCGCCCTCGGAGAGCTTCTCCCAAAAATGGTCTATTTCTTCCTGCGTCTCACAGTTTACGACGAACGATATCGCGGCTGAAAAAGTGAATTGTGGACCACCATTCAACGCCATGAATTCCTGCCCTTCGATCTGGAACCCCGCAACCATGACTGTCCCCTTCGGTCCGGGACCTGCGTCTCCGTAGCGGGTAATGCGTCCAAGTTTCGAATTTCTGAAAATTGAGGTATAGAACTCCGCTGCCTCCTCTGCTCTGCCATTAAACCATAAGAAGGGGGTAATTTTCTGCATTGAGTATGACGCCTTTCCTGGGTAACGTCGTGGCTGGCGCAAGGGGCGAAGTTTGCCACGTACGCGCCGCCCACGATCGATCTGAGATCTGCTCTGCGGCCCCTCAGCCTTTCGCCGCTGCAGCAAATTGATCGCTCATCTGCTTCATGAATTGCCGCATGGCGGCAATCTGGCCCGGATTGCGGCTCTCGCTCCAGGATTCGTACCGCTCGGCAGCCTTTTCCATGTGCGCCAGGAACTGCTTATTCACAAACACTTCGCGCATCTTCGGAACGAGCGGTTTCACTCGCTCCCAGACCCCAAAAAACTCGCTGCTCGTCTCGAAAAACAGGTCTTCGTGGAGAAGTCCGTAGTCGAGGAGCGCGCAGGCTTGCTCCCAATAGCTCATCACCATCCCCGCGAGCGCCCCTGATTCCGTTCCGGGCGCCGCAATGCGCATTGCGTCCTCAAGCGTAGCGGCGATATAGTCCTTGAAGAACCACCGGCGCGCATGCCGCAACCGTTCTTCCCGTCTCTCCTCATAGACCCGTAAGTGAAGCTGCGCTTGTTCGTACGTCGGTTTTGTTGCCATGTTTTCTTTTCTCCTTATGTTTGTCGGTTAGACTCTTTGATATTAGACGTTCGTGCCGAAGAATCCGTGTTTTTCGAACCCGCGGTCATGTGCGCCGTTACCTAAGCGAATCAGGCAGATACCCCATGGGAAAAAAGGAATAACGCAAGCTCGCAGCCAGCGCCATCGGCGTCACCCCGGTGCCGTGCTTGTGCCTAATGCCGGCCAGCGCCACCCTCCCCGAACTTTGGCATCCACGGTGTCGGGTCGCGTTCCTGCCAGCGCCGCCGGACTTCAGCGAGGACTTGTCCGCGATTTTTCTCGATTTCCATAATGCGGGCGCAGGGCGCTGCCGTTTCTTCGTACCGCGCTCCCCAAATGAGCAATTCCAAAAGTACGGGCGCTAGAGCAATCCCTTTTTCTGTCAGCCGGTAATTCAACTTGCGCCGGTCGCTCTGGGCCTCTTCGGCGGTGATAATTCCCGAAGTTTGCAGCTTTCGCAGCCGGTCTGCCAGGATGTTTGAGGCAATTCCTTCGCCCGATTGCTGAAAGTCCTTAAACGTCCGAAAGCCGCGCACCATCAGATCGCGGATCACCAGGAGCGACCAGCGATCCCCGAGCATCTCGAGCGAAATGCTGACGGGGCAGCCAGATCGGCGCGTTGACTTCGACTTCCCAGGCACACAGGCCACGCTATCAATATCACTTGCAAAATGCAAGCTAGATGTTGCCGCCTTCAAGGGAGCTTTCGCCGGCCTGCACCGTCGCACAGCGAGTGGCCGGAACAACCTGAGCGGATCTCACGACGAGGATGGGATGAAGCTATTTAAAATCAATGGCTGGGAGGCAGGGATTCGAACCCCGATACGCAGATCCAGAGTCTGCAGTCCTACCGTTAGACGACCTCCCAGGACGGACGGATATTTCTAGGAGTAACCGGCTTCGTGCATCATTGTCAAGGTATTGTTCAGCGCGCCAGCGGTGCAGCGGATATGCGCGGCGGGGAGTCTATCTCGCCAAGTGACGCCACAAAGCCGCCCTAACCCAGGGTTCTTGGGAGCGCGGCCTCGCTGAAGTCATGCGCCGCGGCGCCGCTAGCCGGGTTACAATCAATCCGGGAGCGGCGGCACGTCGATGGAACACAAATTGCCCAAACGGCACGCGCGGGCGATCCCGTTTGCTGAGCTTGAGCGCATCGCCGGGAAAGCCAACGTGCTCTCGCGGCCCGAAGACTTGATGTTGTACGAGTACGACGGTCTCTCAGCGCAGGCGATGCCCGACGCGGTGGTGTTTCCGGCGACAAGTGCCGAAGTGTCCGGCGTCGTCAAACTGGCCGCGCAGCACAAGATTCCGGTGGTCGCGCGCGGCGCTGGTACCGGGCTCAGCGGCGGCGCCGTGGCGGCGGAGGGCGGGATCGTCATCGGCCTATCGCGCATGAACGCCATTGTTGAAATCGACCTGGAAAATCAACGCGCGCGCGTGCAGCCGGGCGTGGTGAATATTGACCTGTCGCTCGCGGTTTCGGACGCCGGCTATTACTACGCGCCGGACCCCTCCAGCCAGAAGGCGTGCACGCTGGGTGGAAACGTAGCGGAGAACTCCGGCGGCCCGCATACCCTCGCCTACGGCGTGACCACGAATCACGTGCTCGGCCTCGAGGTGGTTCTGCCGGATGGGTCCGTAGTGCGCGCGGGCGGAAAGTGCTGGGACTTTCCCGGCTACGACCTGCGAGGCTTGGTGACCGGCTCCGAGGGGACGCTGGGAGTGGTCACGGAGGTCACGGTTCGCCTCTGCCATAAGCCCGAAGCGGTGAAGACGCTGCTCGCGGTTTACGAACACTGCAGGGACGCCACCGAAACCGTCGCCGCGATCACGGCGCGCGGCATCACGCCGTCCGCCCTCGAAATGATGGATGGCTTCATGCTCCGAGCTGTGGAGGCGGCCACGCACGCGGGTTTTCCGCTGGATTCTGCCGCCGTATTGTTGATTGAAGTCGAAGGCCTGCGCGAGGCTGTGGACGACGACGCGGAGCAGATTGAAGCCGTGTGCCGCGAGAAGCGGGCGCGGGAAGTGCGCCTGGCGCGGAGCGAGCGCGAGCGCGATCTGCTTTGGCGCGGGCGTAAGAACGCCTTTGGCGCTATTGGCCGCCTCAGCCCAAACTTTTACGTGCAGGACGGCGTGATCCCGCGCACCCGCCTGCCGGAAGTGATGGACTTCATGGAGCAAGTGGAGCAGAAATACGGCCTGCGCATCGGCAACATTTTCCACGCTGGTGACGGCAACCTTCATCCCCTGATCCTCTATGACTCGCGCGACACCGAGCAGGCGCGGAAGGTGATTCAAGCGGCGGGCGAGATTATTGCCAAGTGCGTGGAGCTGGGCGGCTCGATCACGGGCGAGCACGGCGTCGGACTGGAAAAGAATGAGCTGATGCCACTGCTTTTCTCCGAAGATGATCTTGAAATGATGCGCAGCATCAAGGCGATTTTTAACCCCCAGGGGTTGTTTAATCCGGGAAAAGTGCTGCCCACGGGCAAGATGTGCGGGGAATTGCGGGTTCAGCGCGGCGGCGGAGACCTGAATTGACGGATCGAATCCTAACGGGCCGAGCGGCCCCGGCCGTGCCACCGGCACAGAAGGCCCAGAGCGCGCTCGGCCCGTGGCCGGCCGCGGAGGACTGTGCCTATGACACGGAACCCGCCACCTGCGCCAACTTTGCGGTGGATGGCCTCCTGCCGCAAGGCGTGCTGTTTCCGCGCTCGGCAGAAAGCGTGGCGCTGGTATTGAAGCACGCGTCTGACCAGGGCCTTGCCGTGATCGCGTGTCGAAACGCGACGAAGCTTTCCACGGGCAACATTCCCCAGCGCTACGACGTTGCGCTTAGCCTGAAGGAGATGAACGCGGTTTGGCGCTGCGAGCCAGGCGATCTGACGGCCAGCGTCGAGCCGGGCATGAAGTTGGGTGACTTTCAGCATATGCTTGCTCGGCACGGTCTGTGGATTCCGCTTGATCCGCCGGGCGGAGCGAAATCGAGCGTGGGGGGCATCGTGGCCGCCAACGCGGCGGGCCCGCTGCGGCTGAAGTACGGCGCGCCGCGGGATTTTGTGCTCGGCACGAAAGTCGCCACAGCCGCCGGGAAAATCGTGGCGACGGGCGGCCGCGTGGTGAAGAACGTCGCCGGCTACGATCTCACGCGGCTTCTCATCGGCTCCTATGGCACCCTCGGCGTCATCGTGGAAATCAGCTTCAAGTTGTTTCCGCTGCAGGCCGGGCGCGCTTCGTGGCGCGCTGAGGTCCGCAGCATCGATCAGGCGCGCGATTTCCGCCGCCGGATGCTCGATTCGCCGCTCGGTCCGGCGCGCATGGTTCTGCTCGACCGGGGGGCCGCGGCCATTGCAACCGGCGGCGCTCACGCCGGCTCCGCTTGGGAAATCTGGCTGGAGTTTTGCGGCTCGGAGCGCGTGCTCAACCGGTCTGCCCGTTTGCTCGATGATCTCGCTCAGACGGCAGGGATTTCCTTTCACGCCCTCAACTCAGATGCGGCCGAGTCCGGGTGGAACTGCATCGCAGACTTTGCCCCGATCCTGCCTCTTGACGACGAAGCAATCGTCGTTCTGAAGGCCACCCTGCCCATCGCTCGAAGCGAAGAGTTTGTGGCGATCGTGGCCGGAGAAGCGGAAACGGCGGGAGCGCGCTCCGCATGCTTTTGCCAGTGCGGGGTTGGCATCGTCCACGCGTGTGTCATGGCGCCGAAAATCGCGCCCACACTGGCAACCGCAGTGGTGAATCTCCGCCAATCGGCCCTCGATCGCGGCGGCGCTATGGTCATTGAGCGGTGCCCGATCGAACTCAAGCCAGAGCTCGACGCGTGGGGCCCTCCGGGAAGCGGCTTCGGGTTGATGCGCCAACTCAAAGATCTGTGGGATCCCAAGGGAACGCTAGCGCCGGGCAGGTTCGTGGGAGGGCTGTGACGCAACAATCAGCGACGCTCGTCTCTGTAGCGGCAGCCTCTGGCCGCCGGTTTTTCGGCGCTCAGCGAAGGCCGCTACAGCGAATGCTCATCGCTGGCTTATGACGCTCCGTGCAGAATCACGGACCTGAAATTTGGAATTTGGAATCTTGGGTTGGATGATACCGGCCCAAACCGGCTCACTCGAAAGGCTACCATTGTCTGAACCCCTCAAAGCGTTTGGCGTGGCGCAAGATGCCGCAGCGGGCGCAAGCGGCTACGGACCAGGCGAAGCGCCGCGCTGGGACGACTACTCGAAGTGCATTCGCTGCGGCCTGTGCCTGAATAGCTGCCCCACCTATCGCATACTGGGCGAGGAAATGGACTCGCCGCGCGGGCGCATCTATCAGATGATCCAGGTGGATCGCGGCCGCCTCCCGCTCGGCGAGAGCTTCGTGCGGCATATCGATTTGTGCCTCGATTGCCGGGCCTGCGAAACCGCCTGCCCGTCCGGCGTCAGTTATGGGCGCCTGGTCGAGGCGGCTCGAGGCCAGGTGCAGCGCTATTATCCGCGCTCTCCGCTCGGCGCGCTTCTCCGTAGCGCGTTTTTCCGCCATCTGCTTCCTCACCCGCGCCGGCTGGCAGCCGTAGGATGGCTGCTGCGCGGCTATCAGCGTTCGGGCGCTGAGGCGGTTGTTCAAGCTTCCGGTGTCCTCAAGCTTTTGCGGTTCGACAAGGTTGCGCGGCTTTCGCCTCGCATGGAGAAGCCCTTCTTCTTCCGTCGCCTTGGAACCGTCGTGCCCCCTGTCGGACCACGCCGTTATCGTGTGGCGCTTGCCGCCGGCTGCATCGCCCAAGTTGCTTTCGCGCGGCTGAACGACGCCACAATCAGGGTGCTGGTGCGGAACGGGTGCGAGGTGGTAATCCCAGGGGAACAGGGGTGCTGCGCGGCGCTGCATGTCCACGCCGGAATGCGGGACTTGGCGCGCGCCATGGCTCTGAAGAATATCCACGCCTTCTCCGCCGGGGATTACGACGCGATCATCACCAACGCGGCGGGGTGCGGATCGGTTCTGAAGGACTACCCGGAACTGTTTGAGCATGTCGATTCCGGGCATCTGGAAGAGGCGCGGTCGTTCAGCTCGCGCGTAAAGGATATCACTGAGTTTCTCGATGAGATTGGCCTGAACCGTGAAATGGGAACCATCAACGCGCGCGTGACCTATCAGGACCCGTGCCACCTGGGCCACGCGCAGCGCATCCGCTCGGCGCCGCGCGCGCTGATCGCCGCGATTCCCGGCCTGGAGATAACCGAGCTCAAGGACGCGGAGGTATGCTGCGGCAGCGCGGGCATATACAACGTGGTCCACAACGACCTTGCCACCCGCCTGCTCGAAGCCAAAATGGAGCGCGTGGATGAAACCCGAGCGGAGATTATCCTGACGGCAAATCCCGGCTGCATGATCCAGCTGCGCGCGGGTGTGGCCGCCGGCTCAAACCCCTGCCGCCGCGTGCTCCACGTGGTCGAGCTGCTGGACGAGGCTTACGCGGCCGTAGCGAACCATCCGCCGGGTTAAATGGGATCGCCCGGCGTCGTCGCATCCCTTTACCCAACTTGCCATTGAGAACATCGTTATTTCATTGAACTCTTCACCCAGCCGGGCTAAGATGCTAAGCGCGCAAGCATTTCAGACAGGAAGGTCCGGAGGGGACTCAACGACCTGCGAGGATGGCAAACGGCTATGTGGTGGGAGAAGGAAAAGAAGGACCAGACTCCGGCAGCCCCTGCGAAACCGGAATTCCGAGAGCCTCGGCGAGCGCCCCCTCCTTCTCTCTCTCGCGTTGAGTCAGCAGAACCGCGTCCTGTTTTGCCTGTGACTCCACAACCCTCTACGGAGAGATCGGATAAACCCATGACGGAAACCATTTTGAAACCCTCCACAGCCGGCGCTCCCGGCCAGCACCAGACGTTCCTGGGCGGCTCGCTCGTGCTGCGGGGCGAGCTCTCGGGCGATGAAGATCTGACGATCGAAGGGCAGTTTGACGGAACCATAAACCTTCAGGGGCATTGCCTCACGGTGGGCCAGCACGGCCAGGTGAAGGCGGATATCGCTGCCCGGCAGGTGTCCGTGAGCGGGAAGCTGAACGGCAAGATCAACGCGCTCGAAAAGATTTCCATTCAGCGAACCGGCAATGTGGTGGGCGACTTGGTGTCCGCCGGCGTGGCCATCGAGGAAGGCGCGTATTTCAAGGGCAGCATCGAAATACTGCGCGATGGCGAGCGGCCCGCATCCCAGGCGTCCATTTCACGGCCCACCGTTCAAGCCACGGCCACGTCGAAGGCGTAACCATCCGCGCGCCGCGGGGGTTCCAGGGCGGTGCGCTCGGGGACGCACGCGGGCAGCGCCAACCTCTGCCCGGGCAGTCCGAGGCGCAGCCCGCAACCTCCTCAGGATTGTTCCTGGCGAAGGTGAATGTTGCGAACTGCTGAACACTACGTCGCGGCGAGCGCCACGGGATACGCAGGAGGGACTCCGGTTGCGAGCCAGGGGCTTGACTGGCTGTGGCAGCACGTGCGCGATGTGCGCAATCCTCATATTCTGGACTGCGGTCCGGTTTCTCCCTCCACCCTTGAAATCCTGCTGCGCCGCGAGGCCAAATTCTATGCGGCGGATCTTATGACGCCGCTTTTTCAGGGCGACGCGAAATTCTGGGACCGGACCGGCAAAACGCCCGTTTTTCTTTCCGGCGTGTTTCTGAATCAGCTCCCCCCGATTCCCACCGCCTCATTGACGGCCATCCTGAGCTGGAACCTGCTCGACCTGGCGCCGCACGAATCACTGCAGCCGGTTGTAGACCGCCTCTTCTCGCTCCTTCAACCCCTCGGCGTGCTTTTCTGCGTCCTGCACGAGCCCCAACACAAGACCGGCGTCGAAAACCGCTGGTGGCTTGAGTCGCTGACGTCTCCCCGCAGCGAAGCCGATAGCAAAAGACCGTTTCCGTATCCCGCCGTCACGAACCGCGAGATCGAGCGTCTCTTGCCGGCGGCAAGTATCAAGACATTCCTCACTCGCTCCGGCCGCCGGGAGATCCTGGCCATGCGCCGCCCCTAGGCGCTTCTCACTCAAAGAGTCCAATCGGTGGAAAGCTCGACGGCATTGCCGCGCACGCTTCCGAGCGACTCGATAAAATTGTAATGGAGGTAGCCGGCTGTGATCGAAAGCGCGCGACTGGCGCGCACAGTGATTCCCGGCCCCAACTCGACGGCCCGCGTGAAGCGAGCGCCCTCGGCCGCTTGCTGCAAACCCACGTCTCCGATGAACGTGGCGCGAACCGGGCCCCAAAGTCGCCCGCCGGCGCGTGACGTGAGCATGTGTTGTTGATAGAAGGCCGGATTGAAGAAACCCATGTATACGCCGCGCCGCTCGCCGGCGTAGCCGAATACGAGGCCCGAATAACCAGCGTCCAGCGAAAACCGCTCAGAGTGGATGAGGTTGCGGTCGAACACCACGGCCCCTACGTTGCCGCGATCCCGGCCGTTCCTCTCGAGGACCGTCACGCCGCCGTGCATGAAGTCCGGCTGGTCATAAACCGGCGAGGCAACAGAATTGCGGTCGTAGGTCACCGTTACGAGTGTCCGGGAACCCAGGGCGTAGCGCAATTCTGCTTGGAGCTGCGTCTCGGTCACGCCGAACCGCACCGAGGTTGGCGTATAAGTGATCGCGGTGTGGGCCGCGGTGAAGTTGAAGCTGAGATTACGCTTAGGAAACAGGCTGAAGCCCGCGTAGCCAACCGGTATGATGCCGGGCGTCGAAGCGGGCGGTGACGGGCTCGCCACGGCGACGAGAGCACCTGGGCCCATCCGCACACCCCCGAAGCCCCCGCGCAGAGTGATGAGCTTTGACGCGCGCGTGGTCTGCCCGTAGAGCAGCTCTGACGGCGCAACGGCGCCCTCAATGCCTCCAAACGGACTGTTGGAGGGCATGGCCGCGACCAGGACGTAAGAGTTGCTGCGAGGCAGAAATGAGAATCCCGTTTTGACGGAGGAGCCGTACGCGTTCAAATCTTCCACCGGCCGGCCCGGCAAGAACAATCCGGCCGAGGTTGTCAACGCATTTTGGAAGGCCACCTCGCGGGCGTAGGTACTCGACGTGTGGACCGTCACGCGGCGCTCGCCGCGCATCTGCGAATTAAGCTCGCTGATCTCGGGACTTGACGGGTTAATCTGTGAGGCGCGCGCAAGGAGCGAGCGCGCGTGCGCGGTGTGATGGCGGGCGCGCTCGATGCGGGCGCAGAGCAGCAGGGTGTCAAAATCCTTCGGATGCTCTGCCAGCGCGCGGAAGGCCAGCGGATAGGCGCGGTCGGGCTGGTCAAGATAGTAGTAGATCCGCGCCGCGCCGTAGGAGGCGTCCGCGTCCCGGAAATTTAACCCCAAAACCGCGTTGTAGTCCTCCAACGCGCCGGAAAGGTTCCCGTGGTCAAGCTCTAATTTGGCGCGATCAAGGCGCGCCCCGCGGTTTTCCGGCTGCTTGGCGAGCAAATTCGTGAGTGTTTGCTGCGCGGCGCCGTTGTCTTTCAGCCGCAGTTGCAGCCGCGCGATTTCGAGCTGGTCGCGCGCATTGCCGTGGTCCAGGGCGAGCAGCTCCTTCTCTGCGTCGAGCGCTTCGCGGAAGCGTCCCGACCACGTGTCAACACGAACGAGGCTGCCGAGAGCTTCGCGATTCTCCGGATCGCGCCGCCGCAGCTCGTCCAACGCCTCGATGGACGCGGCGTACTGGCGATTCCAAGCTAGCTCGCGCGCCATTTGCTCTTGCGCGGCGGTATCAGACGGAGCGACGCGCAGTGCGTGCTGCTCATTGCGGACGGCGCTCGCATAAATTCCGAGGCGGCCTTCGGCGTGGGCCAGGCGTTCAAGCGCCGCGCGGTCATTCGGATGGTCCGCCAGGTAGCTGATTTCGTATCCCATCCACGCCTGTGGCGGCGCGTTCGATGGAGGGCGAAGGGAAGCCCATCGGGCGCGGTCCATCGCTTTTGCGAGTGAAGCCAGCGCCGTCTGATTTTCTTTATCGTTCGGATTTACGCGGTGGAGCTTTCGAAAAATCGCCTCGGCTCCGGCGAGATGGCCGGTCCAATAAAGGATGAAGGCTTTGCCTTGCAGCGCATCGTAGTTATCCGGAGCTTGCGCAAGGACTTTGCCGTATAAGCGCAAAGCGCTGTCCCACTGGCCCAGCTTTGACTTCGCGTGCGCCAAGCCTAGCTCCGCCCCGGCGTTTTCTGGATCGAGTTCGAGCATTCCGGCAAAAGCCCGCGCGGCCTCGCGTGCTCCGCCGGGCTGGTCCGAACGGCTCAGGACCTCGCCTAGCTCGTACCACACCACCGCGTCGCCGGACCTTACGCGCAGCACCTGCCGATACCACGCGGCGGCTTCAGCATTATCGCCGCAACGCTCCAACTGCCGCGCCAGGGCCAGCTCAAGATCAGGATCGTGCGGGTTAGCGGCCAGAGCTTCCCGTGCCCTTTCGACTCGCACCACGCAAGCCGTTTCAGACGGCACTGCGGGGGATTGCCC
>JBOGJT010000057.1:0-3166 GCA_050745065.1 Terriglobia bacterium | reverse complement strand
AAACCTCCGGCCAACGCAGCGCCCGCCGTGGGCGCCGCAAAAATCGCCAGTTGCTTCTTATGCGATGCGCCGCCGCCTTTCAGGTCGCCTTCCGGCCCCACGTTGAAGCTGCCGTCCTCGGCGCTGGAAAAGACCTCGGTGAGCGATCCGAGAATGGCCACCTTCTCGCCGTTAGGCATCTCTATGGTGTCAAATTCAACGCTGAGATACCCGCCTTTGCCCCGGTGGCCGGCGTGCTTTACTTCGTTAATGTGCCCAAGGATGCGGACGCCTTTGCGAAGCACCGTGATATCCTCCACGCTGACGGGCTCAATCAGCGTGGTAATCACGCGGTCGCCGCGCTTGGATGTTTTTGAATTAATCGAGGTGTGAAGCTGCAGTTTAAACTCGGTGCCTTCCGGAATGGTGATGGCGTTCAGATCGTTTTGCAGGGCCTGCTGGCTTGCCTGGTTCTGCGCCCGCAGCGTCGCTGCGGCGCCCGCCACCATAAGGCCCGTCATGAGAAAAATGATCCAGAATTTCACGTGCGCAGCTTTCTTCATCGGACTGCTCCCGCCGGGGGATCAAACCCCTTAACCACTGTTCTTATTTGACCATTAAAGCCATGCGTGCGTCAAAGAGAAAAAAGGCCAAACTCCGCCCGCCGCGCTCCGCTTCTGCCGCGCCGCTGCTGGCTGTCCGCAGCGTGCGCGGCCGGCCGATTTCAGTCCCTTGGGTGAATCCGAGTGAGAATGACCTTCTCCTTTTTTTCGTCGTACAGGAAGGCGATTTTGATGCCTTGGCGCCTTCCCGCCCGCCAGAACGATTGATAAATCGCACGCGAAGACCGGCCGGGGAAATATTCGGGAACGCTCAGGCGCAGCGCTTCGCCGGCGCGGAGCTTCTTTAATTCCGCCACGATTTCGGGCGGTCTGCTTTGCTTTCGCTTCACGATTCGCTGTAATTCTGCCGGAATCTTGATCCGCTCGATCGGCATCTTCGGTCACCTGTGGGTTGGATTCCCGGTCATCACGGCGATGGCGTCTTCACCGCAAACTCGATGATCTTACCAGACGCCGCGATGTATCACAACGTTAACGCCTGTCTCACGGATATCCTGAATTTTCCAGTCTCACCGATGGCCGCGCAAGCGATCGAATAAATGGCGCCGTGCGCGCGAAAACCGGAAGCCGCCTGCGCGCCACGCGCGGGTGATGCGCATATCCCGCTTTTTGTGATGTATGGTATCGTAGTGCCGCCTCGCGCGCCGGATGTTCCCGGCTACGGGGCGATAGGAGGGTTCGATCATCATGAGAACGATCTGCGTCTCACTCGTCGTCGGGGCGGCCTTGTCTCTCGCCGCGCTTTCTTCTGTTGCGCAAACACCCATGCAGATTTACGGCGTCTGGCATTGCAGCAATGACTCCTGCATCTGGGGGACCGTGCGCAATATGAAGGAGTTTGACACTGACAACCACTGGCTCGTCGACCGCGGCGACGGGAAACCCTCCGTCAATCTCGTCGTGCTGAGTTTTATTCAGCCGGAGAAGCTTCTCAACCTCAGCAACGATTCGCAGACCGTGAACGGCATTCCGATCGGGATGACCAGGGCCGTGGTGAGGTATTTCACCCGCCGCGACATCCGAGTGATGATGTCAATCGGCGGAGCCACATATGTCACGCCCTGGGATACGGCCCTGTCAACCAATGCCACCCAGTTAGGAATCAACGCAGCCAACGCCGCCAGGCGGCTGGGAGTGGGGATGGAGATCGACTATGAAAACAACACCAATCCGAACCTGGCGGGATTGCAGGCATTCATCAGCGCGTATCGCGCCCGCGAGCCTTACGACCCAACGGGCCGCAACCCGGCAGCCCGCCTGACGATTGACCTTGGCGCCTGGGACCAATACCTTACTCCCATCGCGCGGATGGCGACCACCCGCTGGCTGAACACGTCCCATCCCGTATTGGATTACGCCAACGCAATGGTGCCCGACGGTCAGCCCACCCCGGACGCCGCTGAATCCTATTGGCAGCAGCACATCGACGGGAACCGCCAATACAACCCGCCCGTCCCGCCGCTTGCGCCGGCCCGGTTCACCGTGAGCCTTTTCTTGGTGACGGGCCCGAAGCCGGCGCCCGAGTGCGTCGATTTCCGTTCTTCTGTTCAGCGCCGAACCGGCCGCTACGTGCAGACTGTGAAGCCGAATGGCGCCGGGGTAACGGCGGGCCTGCTTGGGTACATGTTCTGGGCGGCGGGCTGCCAGGGCGGGCACACGGTGTGTACGTCGCCTCCGAACACCTGCCAGGGTGGCCTCGGTATGGGCGCCTCGAAATACAAAATTCCAATTCCCATGCCGCCGCTGCGCCAGGAGTAGCACGTAGCCCCGGCGTTGCCGCCGCGACCCGCTTGCCGCAATGCCTGCAGATCATTCCCATTGCGGTTGCTGAAATACCTTTTTGATACGAAGCGTCATATGTCATCGATGGGCATTTGCTGTAGCGGCGGCCTCTGGCCGCCGGTCTTAACTAATTAGGGCAATAAATTACTTGACTCATCAGTCCAAAAGAATCAAGATGAGAGCGGCGAGGGCGAAAATGACGTTGATCCGCCACGCCGGGGTGTACGATGATCGTTACCCCGGAGGTCCACCCAATGCAAATTGGCATCCTGCCACCAGAATTGAAGTCCATTGAAGAATTGTTTTCTGGCAGCGTTCGCTTTTCCGTCCCGAAGTATCAACGCAGCTTTTCATGGACCGCTGATGAGACAGTAGAACTTTGGGACGACTTGTTTGGCGCAGTCGAGCGCGAGGGGGAGTACTTTCTAGGAACTGTAGTTCTTCAGCGAAAAAGTCCTGAGTCCCAAGAGATCATTGACGGCCAGCAACGGCTGTCCTGTATCACAATGCTTTTTAGTGCGATTCGCAATGTGTTCCTGTCATCTGACGATAAACGCGCAGTGCAAATCCAAGCAGATTTTCTAGGATCAACGGGCTATGCGCGCCACGCGACCCTGAATCCAAAATTGGCGCTTAATAAAATCAATAACGAGACGTTCTTGCAGTATGTACTCGAAAGCGAGGACTCGTCTCGGATTGATGCACACTTAAGAAAAAAAGACCTTCATCCATCAAATCGCCTTCTGCTTGAAGCATACAAATATTTCCTAGGAGTGTGTCCG
>JBOGJT010000056.1:0-10899 GCA_050745065.1 Terriglobia bacterium | reverse complement strand
AATCAGGATCAAGGATTTGATCGGAGGAATGTGCTGACGTTCTCCATCGCGCTGCCCGCTTCAAAGTATAACGGCAACGTTCAGATTCAGGAGTTTTACGACCGGGTTCTTCAAGGACTGAAGGGCTTGCCCGGCGTTGAATCGGCGGGGGCTGTTACCAGCCTGCCCGCGGCCGGGGGTTGGAATCAGACGCAATACCGTGCAGAGGGAGAACCACCCACCACTCCGGGCGAGATGCGATTAGCGGTCTGGCAATCCGCCACGCCGGGGTTCTTTCTCGCGTTGCATGTGCCTCTCATCAAGGGCCGACTTCTGGGCGCGCAGGATGGCCCCGACAGTCAGCCCGTGGTGGTCATCAGCAAAAGCATGGCTCACCGGATTTACCCTGACAAAAACCCGATCGGAAAAAGACTCCGATTCGGTGATGAGGAAAGTCACCAGCCGTGGCGCACCATTGTTGGCGTGGTCGGGGATGTTAAGCAGTCGCCCTTTGACGCGACGGTTTATCCCACAGATTATATTCCGTTTTCGCAAATCCCCGTCGCCGATTCCTACCTGGTGATAAGAACCAAAGGTGACCCGCTTGCCTTAGCCTCCGCGGCGCGCCGGCAAGTGAACAGTGTGGACCCTGATGTCCCCGCTTCTGACATGCAAACGCTCGAACAGGTGGTTGCGGGAGACACGAGCGGAGTGGCGTCCTCCGCCCGTACTATGCTGGTTTTGGGGCTCATCGCGCTGATCCTTGCGGCCGCCGGCATCTTCGCGCTCATGGCCTATTCGGTGACGCAGCGCACGCATGAAATCGGCGTCCGCATCGCGCTGGGAGCGCGGCCCAACGACATCGTCAAAATGGTGCTGAGGAATGCGGCAAAGCTTGCGGTGATCGGCCTATGCGTCGGCGTCCCTTGCGCGCTGGCGATGGCGCGGGCGATGGCAGCCCTGCCGTTTGCAATCATTCACATGGACCCAATGATGGTCGCAGGCGCTACGGTGCTCCTTGCCCTGACGGCCGTCCTCGCAGGATATATTCCCGCGCGGCGCGCGGCGAGAGTGGATCCCATGGTGGCGCTGAGGCACGAGTAGGGAGATAGGAAAACCTACATACGTTCGGGAACCTCGATGCCGAGAATATCGAGCGCCGTCGCGAGAGATTGGCTTGACAGGAAGACGACGAACAGCAGGAATTTCTGCAGGGACGGGTCAGGCTCATGCAGGACGTGATAGTGGTGATAAAAATTGTTGAAAGCCTGCGCCAAGCGGAATGTGTACTTGGCGAGGGTGGCGGGCTCCTCTGCGGTGATGGCTTGTTCCACCGCGGTCTCCACCTGAGCCGCGAGGAGAATAATTTCCCAGAAAGGCAGTCCCTGTTTTTCTTCGAGGAAGCGGCGAAGCCCTTCCTTATCGCTGGAGGATGCCGGGGTAGAGCCGAGGTCTTGCAATAATCCGGACGAGTCGAACTCCGCGTGTGCCTCCCTAAACTTGCGGAAGATGTTTTGGGCGCGGACGGCGGTGTATTGCAGATATGGCCCCGTTTCACCCTCGAAGGCCAACGCATCTTTCAGGTCAAAGGCGATGATCGTGCGCCGCGTATATTTGATGAGAAAATAACGAAGGGCGCCGGCGGCGATCTTGCAGGCAATGGTCTCCTGCTCGCCTGGATCGGCCGTCATCTCGCGGGCGCGGACTTCCTTGAGCGCTTCCGCTTCGAGCGTATCCATCAGATCGTCAGCTTTAATGCCCAACCCCTTGCGCCCCGACACCTCCACGTAATTGCGCCGCCGGTCGTCTGCGCTGAGATCAAGCCCCATTTCCGTCGCGCAGCGCGGCGAGAGGCCCACAACCTCATAGGAGAAGTGGTGAAGGCGCTCGGCCTGCTCGCGATAGCCGAGGGCGAGAAAGGCGCGGCGCACCACATCCTGCAGATAGGATTGGCGGGTATCAATCACAGCGTAAGCCGAGCCGCCCCGTCCGAACGCGGGCGCGCCCGGCTCTTCCTGAGGCGACGTCCGCCAGACGTCCTTGCCCCCCGCGTAACGGTAGAAGCGATGGTACTGAAAGTCGCGGCCCAGCAGGTTGAATTTCCAAAGATGGTAGGCAATGTCCTTGGCCACATATGTGGCCGTGCCGTTCGAACGCACGATGATCTTGGCGTCTTCGTACTCCGCGCCGTCCCCAACTGGCCCATCGGGCGGCGCATCCTCAAGGCCCATCACCCAGCAGCCGCTGTTTTTGCCGGACGCTTCGAAGCGGATGGCGCCGGTGGTCTTCATCAGTTCGAACGCGTATTTCCAGAAATCGAGCCGCAGGATTTCGCTCTCTTCGACGAGTAAGTCGTAGCGAACGTTGAGGCGGCGCATGGTCTCGAGGTGGAGCCGTGCAATGGCCGTTGAGACATCCGCCGCCATTTCGGCCAGCTCGCCGCGGCCGTGCTCGATGGCCTTCAACGTTTCTGACCGCAGGCTGAGCGATGCCGGCTCCGCTTCGTAATGTTGGAAGACGCGCGCGTACAAATCCCAGCAAAGGTAATCGAAGCGCGGCCCGGCGGCCAGCTTGCGGACGTCTGCCAGCGATTTTTTCTCGAGATGAACGAAACCCACCACCACATCCGCCACCTGGACGCCGGTATTGTCAATGTAATTTTCGACTTCAACCTCGTGCCCCTGACAGCGCAGCAGGCGTACCAGCGTGTCTCCCAGCACGGCGTTGCGAAGATGCCCGACGTGCGCGGCCTTGTTGGGGTTAATGCTGGTATGTTCCACCAGGATTTTGCGTCCCGGTTGGGCGCCGGCTTGGCGCGTCAGGCTCGCGCCGGGCGCGGCAGCGCGTGCTTGAAACAGGCTGGCCGCGAGCGAGGCGCGATCCAGATGAAAATTGACGTATCCGGCGCCCGCGATGCTGACCCGCTCGACGCCGCCGATGGGAAGGAGCCGTTCGGCGATTTGCTGCGCAATTTTGCGCGGCGCTTGGCGAAGCTGCTTCGCCAGGTCAAAGCAGGAGGGAATCGAAATCTCGCCCAGCTCCGGCGAGGGTGGAAACCCCAGAACAGGCTCGCCGACGTCCAGCCCAAACTCCTGTTTGACGGCCTCAACGAATCTGGCGCGGATTGACCGTTGAATGTCCAGATACAAGTGCGTTCCTCTCTGGCTTCTGTTGGAATTTCATTCGTTCTACAGCGTAGGCAGCTTGGGGCGTTTTTGTTTCTTTTCACTGGGCAAGCGCGTAAAACCCAGGTCGACGCCGAGGCGGAGCTTGGTCACGTAGACGATCTGCCCGGTATGGTACGCGAAGTGCTCCACAACGTGTTGGATGGCATTCATACCGGTGACATGAAACTTCTGAATCGTGTATTCGGTCCTGAGGTCGTCCGGCGTAAGAGTTGCGATCACCTCGCAGGCGGCTCGCACCTGCTTTTGCAAGTGCGCCACGAGAATCTTACTTGCAATCGGACCCTGCTCTTGGAATTCCTCATCGCGCTTGCGAACGTCCGGCGCGCCGCCCAGACCGGAAGCGATCCACTGCCGGGCATTCCCGGCCAGGTGGAGCGCCAGGTTTCCCGCGCTGTTAGAGGCGCCGTTGGGACGCCACCAAATATCGCTCTCGCCGAGCTGGGCGAGACACGCTGCAACCCGGGGAAAATAGTGCTTTTTCAGTGCGTGCTGCGCAAGCGTGAGAAACTCAACGGCATGCGCGTTCCCCGCGGTCAATCGTGATTTTGTTGCGACAGGATTTCCTCGCGCAGTTTTTCTTTCCATAGCGCTTCCTCCCAAAAGGTGAGCCAAAAGTAAAACGTGGCGTAGCTTCGCCAGCCCCGCCACTTGCGGGCGAGCGACTCGACGCGTGGAATGGTGGGTTGTTTTCTCAGTCCATATAAGAATTGAATGGCCTTTTGCAAACCGACGTCTGCCGCAGGCAGGCAATCAAGGTGCCCCAGTGCCCGCATACCCACGTATTGGGCTGTCCACGCACCGACCCCGTGCAGCGCCATCAACTTATCGTGGGCGTCCGCCGCGTCGAGCGACCGGAGAGCGCTGAGGTCGAGGCTGCCTTCTACCACGGCTTTTGATATTGCGATGATGTATTTCGCTTTCGGCCCGGAAATCTGGATTTTCCGCAGCGCCTCCGGGGTCACAGCGGCGAGGGCTTGCGGCGTGGGAAAGATGCCGTAACGTCGGTCCTCGTATTCGATCGATTGGCCGTAGGTGGCGATCAGGGCGCCTTTTACCTGATGAGCGAAGGACAGATTGATCTGCTGCTCAAGGATGGCGGAGATCAGCGTTTCGTACGGATTCGCCACCTGCGGGATGCGCATTCCGCGAAAGTGAAGCGCGAGCCGGGAAAGCACCCGGTCAGACGCTGCGAGCTGGTGGAACGGCTCAAGGTCAAGATCGGTCCCAAGCTGCCGCCGGACAGCCCGTTCAACTTCCCGCAAGGCAGACTTTCCCGCCGGGCCGTGCAGAATGCGAACGCGCAGCCCGCCATCGGCGCCCGCTTCAGACACTCCGTAGAGCAGCGGCTGGCCTCTAATTTCCGCCACACGGCGGAATTCCGCGTCCACAAAGTAGTCAAGCAAAGGCTCGAACGTGCGGCCATTTTGCAGCGCCGGAGGACGGAGAGCGAAGCGCAGCGTTCGCTGGAAGCTGAAGGGTTGGCGCGGCTTGATCGTTATGGAGGGACTAGGTTTCATGATGATAGCTTAGCGGGGCGCGGCAATGCCCATCCGGCCCGTCACTCCAAGGAGTTCTCATGTCGCATTGCGACACCCGCGAAGCATGAAAATAGGCCGTAGGGGCGGTGCTTGCTGCACCCTCACATCAGCGGGCGCAGCAAGCAGCGCCCCTACGAAGAACGCCACAACACATTTTTCTTCAACGTCAGGTCAGGCTATTTTCAGAGCAGACCAAGGCGAGGAATCGCGTAACCGATTTGTTTGCTAGGCGAGATCCCTCGCGGAGTTTACCCTGAGCGCGGTCGAAGGGCTGGGAATGACCGTGGCTCAAGCGTTTTTCCGCAACCTGTTGGCGGCCTCCACACCGGGCTCATGCAAGGCGAATTCCAGCATGACGGCTGCCTGGGGTGTAGCAGCTCTTGCGTTCCGGAGAACGATGGGCTTCTCGCGCCATAACCGTTAAAGCCGCGAATGCCTCACCGGGAGCGCGGCTTATTTGCACCAAATCCTGCAATTCTTAGGATTCAAGCGGCCAGCGGGAGGTGTAACGTTATCGTTCGCCCGTTCATCAGTTAAGCAGGTATCTCGTATGGGAACATTAAACTGCCAAGCGCCGGCGCCACAGGTAGCGCCAAGCACCAGGATGCATTATACTTCGGGTTGGGCTTCAAGGTATCCTCTACCGCCGGAAGCTCTCATTTTTCCGAAGGGTAAAACCTGCTTGCCGCAAGAAGCGATCGCAAAATCCGAGTCGGAGCTTGTCGCCGAGGCCAAAAGCGGCAGTGGTGGAGCTTTCGAAGAGCTCGTGAACCGGTATGAGAAGAAAATCTACCGGCTTGGTGTGCGCCTGATGGGCAACGACTCCGACGCCGAGGATGTCCTCCAGGAGACGTTTCTCAAAGCCTTCGAGCACCTGAAGGATTTTCGCGAGGACTCGCGATTTTACACCTGGCTCGTGCGCATCGCCGTGAACGAGGGCTTGATGAAGCTGCGCAAGCGGCGTTCAGACAAGGCCAGCCCCATGGAAGACGCGGTGGATGACGAAGGCCAGGTGATGCCGCGGGAGTTCAGGGATTGGAAGCCGAATCCCGAGCAGGAGATGGGCCAGAAGGAGATGGAACGAATCCTTTTGGATGCGGCGCGGGCGTTGCCCGCCAGTCTGCGCGCCGTCTTCTTCCTGCGCGACGTCGAGGAGCTTTCCACAGAAGAGACGGCCGAGGCGCTGGGCCTGACGGCTGGGGCGGTGAAGGCGCGGCTATTCCGCGCGCGATTCCAGTTGCGTGAACGCCTGAGTAACGTCTTGAAGCGAGAGTAACTCTTGACCTGCAAAGAAGCCTTTAAGGAAATATCTAGGTACCTCGACGGCGAGTTGAGCGCTGAGTTGAAGCAAGTGCTCGACCAACACCTGTGCAAATGCTCGCATTGCAAAGTGGTCTTTGATACCACGCGCAAGACGATCGAGCTATACTGCGACGGCAAGCTCTTTGCCATGCCCGAGACGGTGCGAGACCGCCTGCACATGGCCCTACGGCGCAAATTCGCCGGAAAGCCCGTCTGCTGACGGGCGCAAGCGCTGGCGGCGATGATCGTAGGCTTTTGAGGTGAGCCGGCCCGGCGGCGGACTCTTGGTACGAGACCACGGTCGCCGGAAGCGTCGTGAGTACACCACCGCTGCTGAACACGGTGCGACCGTTACATCCCCACGAAACCTTCCTAACCCACCAAAGTTTCTTCTATACTCGACGTCACGAGTCAGCGGCGTTCGGCTCTGTGGCGGCGGTCTCTGGCCGTCGTCATATCGGCGCTCAGAGAGCACAGCAAATGCCCCTCGCTGACTTACGACGCCCCGCTTATAGTGCAAGGTCGTAGCTTCATGTTTATTTAACAGGATTATTTAGATCTGTCATTCTGAGTGCGCGCTCGAAAATGCCGGGGGATGGGAGATGTGATGCGAGAGCGAGGGAAGCAGCCAGGTAAGCGAATGGTGTGGGCGATGTTGGCCGGACCGTTGTTGCTCGCTTTTTGTGGGCTCGCTGATGGAGCGGCAAATTTAACGGCCGGTGCGCCTCATGTCGGATCAGGACCGGCGCGAGCGGCCGCAGCTCCAACCGCGATGCGGCCGGCGGCGTGGCCTGCGAAGCTCATGGCGCCGCCCCCGATGGGCTGGTCCTCCTGGAATAGCTTTTCCAACACAGTGAGCTCAGAGGTGGTTCAGCAACAGGCTAAGGCGCTTGTGACCTCCGGAATGGAAAGGGCTGGCTACCGGTATGTGAACATCGATGAAGGCTGGTGGCTGGGAGCGCGCGATCGAGACGGAAACATCGTGGTTGATGCAAAACAATGGCCGGCTCTAACACCCGGTGAGCGGTCGGGGGACATGTCCAACATTGTGAAATACATTCATCGCTTGGGCTTGAAGGCGGGAATATACACGGACGCCGGCGAATCAGGATGCGGTTACTACGGGCCGGACCTCGGTCCGCCTGAGCCGCACACGGGCAGCGAGGGTCATTATGAGCAAGACTTTCTTCAGTTTGCCAAGTGGGGATTCGACTACGTAAAGGTTGACTGGTGCGGCGGCGATCACGAAAACCTTGATCCGGCCGTCCAGTACGCGGAGATCGCAAGAGCTATCGAGATGGCGGAGGTGGATACCGGCCATCAACTTTTCTTCTCCATCTGCAACTGGGGCCGCCAAAGCCCCTGGACCTGGGCGCCGGGCATCGGCGGCGTGAGCGGAGACATTTGGCGCGTCAGCGGAGATATTGTCGCCCCAATCGTGGCCCATACCCGCAGCGGCAGTCGCAGGGCAGGTTTCACCAAGGTGATCTCGAATTTCGACCGCGGAATCCATCCCGAGGCGCAGCATACGGGCTTCTACAACGATCCGGACATGATGGTGATCGGAATGCCGGGCTTATCGGACGCCCAAAATCGAGTCCATATGAGTCTGTGGGCCATGTCTGGCGCGCCTCTCATTGCGGGCGCCGACCTCACAACCTTGAGCAAAACAACCCTCGAAACGCTCACCAATCGCGAGGTCATTGCGGTGGACCAGGACCCTCTCGGTCTACAGTGCGTCAAGGTTGCCGAGCCCTCAACCGGCCTTCAGGTATGGGCCAAACGCTTGGCCGGATCCGGCCGGCGGGCCGTGCTTCTGCTTAACCGGACGGCTTCCGCCGCCTCGATCCCGGTTCAATGGAGCGATCTCGGCTTTTCGCCATCCTCCTCAGCCACGGTGCGCGATCTTTGGGCGCACAAGGATTTAGGGTCTTATGCGTCGTTGTATACTGCCCATGTCGCGGCGGGTGACGCTGCAATGTTACTCATCAAAGGTGCTGAGGGTAAGCCGACTCGATATGAAGCCTCGTCCGCGGCGAATGTATTCGACGGCGGCGCCGCGCCATTATTGTGCGCAAGCTGCTCTGGCGGCGAAAGCGTGGCCATCGGCGGTCATAAAACGATGACCTTCAAAAATGTGACATCGCCGGACAAGCTCGCCGCCATTCAAATTGCGTACATGAATCCTGGCAGCGTGCCACGTGTTGCTGAGTTGAGAGTGAACGGACAGCGAGCCATTCGAATCGCCTTTCCTCCTACAGGCGACAAGAACGCCGTGGGCATGATTACAATCGAATCTGCCCTCAATCCCTCCGGCGCGAAGAACGCGCTCACTTTTTCGTCTCCCTGCGGTTCGGGGCTGGCTTTCGATTCGATTTCAGTCCTGGCCGGTCAAGTATAGCCGCTGGCCGAAGCGACACCGCCGCTTAGTCTGTCATGCCAGGTCGCGACACCTCGAAGGATGAAAATAGGGCGAAGGGGCGTTGCTTGCCGTGCCCAACGTCCAAAGGGCACAGGGGAAGCGGTGCTTCCCGTCAGCAGCGCCCCCTACGGTGAACATCATAAGCCGTCTGTTTTCAAAGCTGTTTTCCCCCATTTTCAAGACCGAGGACTACGCGGGGCGGAACTGCGCTGTTTTGCTCGTCCAAACGGGTAAGTGAAATAAAGTCCTTGGTTGGTGCTGGAGGGGGGAGTTGAACCCCCACGCTGTTTTGCAGCGCCAGATTTTGAGTCTGGTGCGTCTGCCAGTTCCGCCACTCCAGCCCGCCGCCAATGGGTTCCCGGCTTCAGGGTTGAAGCCGCTTGAGTCTGGGACTCATTGTATCGCAGTCCTCCGATTCCGCGCCAGCTTATGAGTTCTCGTAGTGGTGCGGTGCGGCGCACGCGCCGCTGCGAGCCTGGCGCGACGTGTGACCCCGGAACCCTGCCTCGACCTCTAACCTGGCGGCCAGTGAAACGCGCGCCCGCCAAGCACGTGAACGTGAAGGTGAAAGACGGATTGGCCAGCACCCGCGCCCGTATTGATGACCGTGCGATATCCCCCGGCGGCAAGGCCACGCTCGCGGGCCAGCTTGGAGGCAATCGCGAAGAGGTGGCCCACTAGCGGCGCGTCTTCGTCCGCCATTTCGGCCAGAGAGGCCAGATGATGCTTGGGCACGATCAGAAAGTGCTCGGGCGCTTCGGGGCGCGCGTCAACGAAGGCAAGCGAGCGCTCGTCCTCATAAATAATCTTGGCGGGTATCTCACGCGCAACGATCCGGCAAAAAATGCACTCCGTCATATTGGGACGTTACCTCCGGGGTAGCTGACAGCTTTTCTAGTTCAATCTCACCACGTACGTCACGGTAGCAAGCCCGGCCCGCTTCAGGTCGCTCGCCAGGATTTCTGCGGTGGGCTCACTATTGAGCTGGCCCACGCGCACGCGATAGAGCAGCCCTTCCACCGGGCTGTCATAGCTCTGGATCAGCACGGGCCCGAAGTGGGGCTGGATGAGCGCCTGAAGCCGCACGGCGTTATTCCGGTCGCGGAATGCTCCTACTTGCACTGCATAAATGCCGGGGGTGGCAGAGGCGCCGTAGACCACGTAAGGGTTGAGTATCTCGAGGCGAACGTTGGCGGTACCGCTTCCCACCATGCCAAGCGCTTCGGCAGCGGCGTATGAGAGGTCGATGATCCGTCCGCGGATAAACGGTCCGCGATCGTTGATTCGCACCTCCACGGCCCTGCCGTTATCGAGATCATTCACTCGTACGCGGGTGCCGAAGGGAAGGGTGCGATGGGCCGCCGTCATCGCATACATGTTATAGATTTCGCCGCTCGCGGTGGGCCGCCCCTGGTAAGGATAGCCATACCAGGATGCGCGCCCGGCCAGATCCTTTTGGCTGACCTGCGTGCCGCGAGTGGCAGGCGCTCTGGGCGCCCTGACGCCGGCGCGACGCCGGTGGAGGCAGCCGGTGAGGAGCAAAAGCGCGCTGACCGCGGCGCCGATCCGCAGCAGCTTCAACACGCCGGGCCGCGAACGCCGCAGCCTGGGCTCGAAAATCATGGGAATCGTTTTCATGCTGCGCGCGCCGTGTGATGCGGCCAACCGTTAGATTTTATAGCTTGGACGGGAAGAGTCAACGCCATCTTCGAGGCGAACGGAGTCATTCCTCCGCCTTTGACAGGCTCAAGGTTAATCCGCGGGAGCACAACCGGACTTCCGCTTCGCATCTGCGTTGAACCGCGAGCGCCATCGCCAGCAGGCCCCACGGCTTGGCGAAGTGGTCGTGAGTTTCCCGGCCGACGGCGGCCATTCTTTGCTCAAGCTGTTGCCGCAGGGCCTTGAAGTCGTCGTCCTCAAGGTTCGTCACCGGCGCAGCGCTCGTATAGCGGCGAATCGCCGCCAGACTCTCCGCCAGCTCCGCCATGCTCTCGGCCCACCACATGATCGCGGTGTAGTCAGAGATGATCACAGCGAGCTGGATGGCGCTGAGCTCTGGAAACAGTGACGCGAAGCCCGGCTGCCCCACTCCCTTCATGTTGTTCCAGACGGTTTGGTCTTCCACCGGAGGCAGACGGTATCCGGCTTCCAGCTCTCCCTGAAGCAGAACGCGAAGGGAATCCCGCCCAATGCTTTCGTAGTCGGCTTGTTGCCGCGGTTGGAGGGATACCGTCAGAAACAGCAGCTCAGCGAGGCGGTCGTCGTAGCCTGTGCTGGCGTAAAAGGTGGAGCTACCCAATGCACTCGTGGCGCTAAGGCCGGCCAGCTTGGCCTGCTCCTGAACGTCGGAAATCAAGCCCAGAAGCCTCGCAAGATCGAGATATTGGCGAACGTCCTCCAGGTGCGTCGTCCGCCGGGAATCAAAGTGCCACAGCGAGCATTTGAGGTCTGGCGAGGGCGCGATGGTGCG
>JBOGJT010000055.1:0-14232 GCA_050745065.1 Terriglobia bacterium | reverse complement strand
GCCTCTGGCCGCCGGTTTTTAATAGTAAAGACCGGCGGCCAGAGGCCGCCGCTACAGAGTCGAACGCAGTGATCCTTCGCTCCGCTCAGGATGACCGGCGAACGGCTCAGGATGACATTGGGTTCGGTAGGGGCGTCGGCACGCTACGCTATCTGCTGTTCTAACCCGGAATCTTGAATTTGAAATTTCGAATTAACCGCAGAGTGCCCCAGGCAGCCAAACTAGCGCAACTCGCCATCCTTATGCCCGAATTAGCGGAACCACGAGCCATTTTGCCCTCCGGGCCGCTCACCGGCATCGTCCGCCTGCCAGGCGATAAATCGATTTCGCATCGTTACGCCATGCTCGGCGCGGTCGCGGAGGGCGTAACGGAAATCAGCGGCTTCGCATCCAGCGCGGATTGTCAAAGCACGCTCGACTGCCTGCGCGCGCTGGGCGTTCGCATCCAGCGCGACGGCAGTGCGGTTTCAATCGAAGGGCGAGGCCTCGACGGCCTTTCGGCGTCGGCCAAACCCCTCGACGCCGGCAATTCTGGCTCGACCATGCGGATGCTGGCCGGGATTTTGGCCGGGCAGCCTTTCAGCTCACGCCTTACCGGCGACGCGTCACTCTCACGACGCCCCATGAAGCGCATTCTCGAGCCGCTGGCATTGATGGCGGCCCACATCACCTCCGCCGCTGGCGGCCTGCCCCCTCTCGATATCGAGGGACGTGTTCTCGATCCCATCCGCTATCAACCGCCCGTCGCCAGCGCACAGGTGAAGACGGCGGTGCTGTTTGCCGGATTGCGGGTGCGCGGCGCGACCTCGATCTATGAGCCCGTTCCGACACGCGACCACACCGAGATTGCTCTTATGGAGATGGGCGCGGCGCTCACGCGCAAGGGCGGATTGACCACGCTGAGCGGCCCGGCGAGACTAACGAGCCTCCAGGCGAACGTTCCCGGAGATATTTCCTCCGCCGCGTTTTTCCTCGCGGCAGCGCTGCTCGTGCCGGGATCGAACCTGATCCTGGAAAACGTTGGCCTTAATCCAACCCGCTCCGCCGTCGTTCGCGTTCTCGTGGGCATGGGCGGCGAGATCAAGACGCTTAACACGAGGCGCGCTCACGGCGAGGAAGTGGGCGATGTTGAAGTACGGCACAGCGCGCTTGAAGGCGGGGAGATTCCGCTCGAGGTCATTCCCAATCTGATCGACGAGCTTCCGGTGCTCGCCGTGCTCGGCACGCAGACCCACAGTGGTGTGTCGTTTCATGGCGCCGGTGAGTTGCGCGTGAAGGAGAGCGACCGGTTGGCGGCAGTGGCGCAGAACCTGCGGCGCCTGGGCGCCAAGGTGGAGGAGTTCCAGGATGGCTTGCAAGTGGCGGGGCAGCAGCGCCTCAGCGGTGCGGAGGTGGATAGCTTCGGCGACCATCGCATCGCTATGGCCTTCGCCGTGGCGGGCTTGGTTGCTCGCGGTGGGGTGAGCATCCGCGACGCGGGATACGTGAAGATCTCATTTCCGGAGTTCTTCGACATGCTGGATCAGGCCAGACGGCCCCCGTAGGACACCCGTCTGTGCAAGCGATCCTGCATTTTGCGCTGGAGCGGCCGCTGCACCCTCCCGCACCAGATGAATCGCGCCATAGGTCGTGCTCAGCCGGATTTCAGGGCCGCCAGTGCCCAGCGAACCTTTGATAAACGGTGCGTCACCGTGCGAATCAACCACCAACCCTGGGCCGGTGAAATCCGAGCTGACTTGTCCGTGGCGGGAAGAGGCGTTCAGCGTAAACCGGCTGGAGGCGGGCAACTCCAGGACAATATCCCCGTTCCGGGCGTCAACTTCAATCGGATATGCTGGCGGCGCCGCAGCATGCAGCGTGATGTTGCCGTTCTGGTCCACCAGAGTGACGCCTTGCCGGAAACCGCGCACGCTGATGTCCTTCTGGCGCGTGGTCACGTTCAAAGCGCCGTCAACTCCCGTGGCCTCAAGCGAACCCATTTCCATATCCAGCTTTCCGGTCAGCTTGCCCGCGGTCAGGTCGGTGCGCGATGACTTGAAGTGCACGCCGCGTACTAGGTTGGCAAACTGGACCGACCCGTTAAACTCACCCTGAACCGTGACGGCGCCCGAGACGCCGGAGATCGCGAGATCGCCTCCACGCCCGGTCACATCCACATCGCCCTCCACCTGGCGGATCTCCGCCGCGCCACCGGACTTCTCGACGCGCACCGAACCCGCCAAGTTCGAGGCATGCACGTCGCCGCGGCTGGAAGTCAGGCTCTGCGTGCCCTCAAGCCCGCTCACCAGAATATCGCCGTGGACGGTTGAGATCTCCGTGGAGGTTGCTTTAGGCGTTCGGATCGTCCAGTCCAGGCGCACGTTCTGGCCGCCGTTGGGCAGCGCCTCCAAGTTGGGTTGAAGCACGGCACGGCCGCCATCCGCCGCGATGTCTACCTTCAGTTGGTCGTATATCTTTTGCGCATCCGCTTCGCTGGCGGCGCGAATCGTTTCTTTTACCACGGCGTTGACGCTCGCCGTGTCCGCCGCCTGTACCACCACGTCGCCTCGCCGGTCCGTCACCACCAACTGCGTTTTCCCAGACGCCGGCAGCACACTCGTCCGTGTGTAGCTGTAAGACCGCAAAAACGGATTGTTCCATCCGGACGGGTTCCAGTGCATTCCCCATTCCGAGCGCCACTGCTGCCAAGGGCTGAGAATGACGCGAGATAACAGCGTGCCCAAAACAAGAACCAGTATCAGGATGACAACTTCGGAGGCGGAGAATAGCGGGGGCGCTGACGAGTCCGGGTGCAGGTGCGATTGAACGTAGTCAATGAGCTTGGACAGGCCCCAGATGATAATCAGCACCGGCCAATATTTGGCGAGCACGTGCCACGGATGGACCGCCGGATTAAAATTCTGCAGCAGGAAGACGACGCCGATGGCGATTAGAATCAACGCCCAAAAGAACGATCCACGCCGGTAATGGTACGAGCTCATCGTTTTCTCCTAACGCCGGGGAGAATGCTGTCGCCCCCGCGTTCCGCGCGCGAGGCCGTCGGAACAACCACGCTTCCTCAAACCTTAGGTCCGCGCGGCGGGCGCAGCGGAGCGAAGCTGTGGGTAAGTAAGAGAATTCCCGCGATAATCGGAATCGCCGGCCACGTCCGCGCCAGGCTGAGGCGGGGCGCATACTCGTTGAGCAGAAAAAGCACGCCGAGCATGATCAAAATAATGGGAAGCGCAAAGCCGCTTCGCGCGCGCCGTGGAGTTCTTTCGTTCAATCGGCGTTTAACCCCGCAACCTCTTTAAGTCCTCGTCCAACCGGTGGATGGCTTCGCGGTGCTCTAGCTCTTGCTTACGGATTTTCCAGTAGGTGTTCACTTCTACGTCGCGCATTCTGACAACACACACAAGCGCAAAAATGATCACCACTACGGCGAAGCAACCAAGCGGGATCACAATGCCAGGATTCATCGCACAGCCTTTGCACGTTCGATCTCTAATTCCATCTGCTTCAGGTTCCGCTCATGCTCCATCTCACGAAGGCGCATCTCCCGATGCATGTCGAGCTCTTTGGACCGGGTCCTGTGCCACAGGGTGACCGCCACAATAGCTACAATCATCGAGCAACCCGCGATCATTCCCACGATTGGAATTAAAAAAGGCATGGTGTCGGGAGTCATCGAAAGAGGTCCTTTCGCACCGAACGAGGTTGAACTTGGGAGGCGTGGCATCTCCCTCCTAAGCCGCTCCGCCGGGTCACCGCGGGGCGGCGCCGATCGTCTGGCCGATGCGCGCCTTCTCAAGCTCGATCTTGGCCTTTTCAATCTCGAGTTCCTTCAGCCTCCGCTCGTGCTCCATCTCGCGGGAGCGAAGCTCCTGATGGGCGGCAAGCTCTCTCTCGCGCATTTTGCGCATGGACTGAATGGCCACGATGATGATCACCATCACAAACGCAGCCAGGGGGACGAGAATGCCGGGATCGCCATGAAACATGTGAGTCTCCTCCAAAGGTTAGTTGAATCTGGTTACAATTCTTTCGAGCCGCTGCCCGCTCCGGTAGCGCCGGGCCCAGGGTTCGGGGGTATTTCAGGCCCGGGATGCGGCGAACCTCCGTGCCTTCTTATCCTTCTCTCGAGCAGGAAAACGCCAAAGATAATCAGTAAGACCGGCCAGAATCTGCCAACATCCGCGAAAATGTTAATACCGAAATTACCGAGAAGAAAGAGAATGCCGAGCGCGATCAGCACGATGGCGGCGGTTGGAGCTCTCACGTGCGTATCCCCAACGCCAAACCATTCGTCCGTAGGCTGCCCCAACTGCTTTCGCCGCGCGGTCTGGTAGGAGTCGATTACCATGAAGCAATAAAAAGCCGCTGCGCCTAGACCGAAGATCGTGTCAAACGGACCGGTCGAGCGGTCGCTCAGGCCAATTAGGCAGCCAAAAATCAGCACCTCGACGATGGCCTTGAGAATCTGACCGTTGTAAATGGCGCCGACACCGGGAATGAAACCCAGGAACAACGCCAAGCCCGGCTGCGGCCCCAGGTCACCGCCGGACAGCGGAGGAATAGTGGATGATTGCATGCGCATGGCGAGGCAGTTTTCGCAATAGCTGACGCCGCGCACGTCACGCCGGCACGCGGGACACAAGGCGCGCCCGCAGTGGCCACAATACGCCGTAGCTTCAGTTTCGGGATGGATTGAGCATCTCATAGGATTGGGTTCCTTGTTCCCCGGACTTCCTCCGACCTACTGCTGATTACGCATTAGAGTGACCGTTTCCGCTTGTAGCGGCACTCGGAGCCTGTCCCCATGCAATCGGGGAGCGCCGAAAAAGCGGCGGCCGCAGCCCGCCGCTTCAACATGGGGTGTCACCATATGGTGTAATGCTCATCAGGTCGCAGCCGGGCAGCGTGGTTGAGGCTGGCGCTTTTTGGAGCGCGAGCTTCCTCCCTGATTGCAGGCCCACGGTGAGCCAGAACTGCGCGTTACTCGTGGCTTGGCTACTCCCGGGGGTCGCCGGCGCGCCTTGCTCCGCCATTTCGCCGGGCGCTTCCGGAGATTCATCCGACGAGGCGCTACCGGGTGTCTTCGGTTTCGCAGGCGAAGCCGGCTGGGCGCCGGGTTGGGAGCCGGGCTGTTGGCGCATATCTTGTAAAATGGATTGAACTTCATAAACAAACCGGATGTCGTAATAGTACTTTTCGGCTCGCGCCATGAGCATGTGACCGCGGCTGTTGGCCCGGTGCGCCCACGTGGCAGGGTTGACGTCGCGAACGCTCACGCCACGCAGGTTGACTTTAGCCGCATAGAGAATAAAAGAGAGTGAAAAAATCGCCATCGAGAGGCTGTAGGCAAGCTGCGGCCGGAAGACCGGGCGAAGCCATGCCGCAAACCACTCGCGCAGGCTGGGCTTTCGCTCGCCGAGCGTCGCGCGCACGATGCGCGGGAGCAGCCACGGTGCGGGCTCAAGATCAGCGGCGTCGCCGCACGCTGCCTTGGCGAAGCGAACGTCCTCGACCAGAGCGCGGCATTCCAGGCAGCCCTCAAGGTGCGCATCCACCTGCGTCATCCTGGACGCCTCCAGGGCGCCGTCAAGGTAGTCGGTCAGGAGATTTGCCAGCTCAAGATGGGTCATAACCTGCTACTCCAGCCTCTCATTGTTCAACATACGTTTCAGGACGCGTCCAAGTTCCAGTCGGCCGCGATTTAAGCGAGACTTTACCGTGCCTTCGGGCACGCCGAGCACCTGGACGATCTCGGCGTAATCCATATCCTGTAAGTCACGCAGAATCACCACTTCCCGCATATCCGGCGAAAGCTTGGCGAGCGCTGCTTGCAAATACTCGCGCCGCTCGCGGGTTTCAACGCGGGCCCCGGCCTCCGAGGCGGGCGCGGCCCGCGGCTGAAAGGCTTCCTCTTCGTCGTCGAGCGAAGGATTCGCGCGATCGTGGCGCGTGCGGCGATAATGATCCACCAGATGATTGCGGGCGATCCGGTTCAGCCAAGTGGCAAACTGCGCCTGGGTGGAGTCGAACGACCCGAGCGTCTGGAAAATCTTGATAAAGACTTCCTGGGTAAGATCCTCAGCGTCCGTCACGTTCCCCGTGAAGCGGTAACACAAGTTGTAAATCTTGCGATGGTGAATTTTGAGCAGCGCTTCCCAGGCGGAGCCGTCACCGGCCGCGCAGCGCTTCACTAACTCCCGGTCTTCTGCCACGTAGACTCTCCTGCGCGGCGGCAACACAAACCGGCGCAGCCCTCGGCTAACACTATTCCCTTCGCTGCTCAACGAACTTGCCGAGCATTGTACCAGAAACATCGTTACGGGCGTTACGCCACGAGCAGGGCGAGAGTGCCGGATATCGCGCCGGGGATTGAACGGTCTCGCACGGTGGCTCATGATACAATGGCCGCGATGCGCGACACCGAACCCCGCCACCATCACGCGGCGAGACATCCCTTCGGTTTTCTCCTTTCCAGCCAATACGGCAAAGCGATCAAGCCGCGCATCGCTCTGCTCACGCTCTACTCGATGCTGGTTGGCCTTATTGCTGGACTTGTGGCAGAGGGTGTCCTCGAGTTGATCTATTTGTTTACCAACATTTTCTTCGCCGGTCGTTGGTCCTTTAAGGTGGTTTACCCCGACGACTTTCACCTCGGTCCGTGGGTGATTTTGATTCCCGCTATTGGCGGCATCGTGGCGGGCGTAATTATTCATTATTGGGAGCCCACGCTCAAGGGTCACGGAACGCCGGAAGCGATGGAATCGGTGCTGATCGGCCACAGCGTGCTCCGGTTACGAGTGGGAATTTTGAAGCCCATCGTCAGCGCGCTGGCCATCGGCACGGGAGGGCCGTTCGGCGCCGAAGGTCCTATTATCCAGACGGGCGGCGTAATCGGCTCAATATTTGCGCAACTGCTTCGCCTTTCACCCTACGAACGCCGGATTCTTCTCGCGGGCGGCGCGGCGGCGGGCCTCGCCGCTACGTTCCTTTCGCCGTTCGCCGGTGTCCTCCTCGCTATCGAGCTGCTGCTGTTCGAGTTTAGCGCCCGCTCGTTCATTCCCGTCGCCATGGCAACTGTGGTCGCAACTGCCGTCGCCATCCTTTTCCGGGGACCGGGCGCGCTTTTTCCCGCCCACGTCTGGGCGCTCAAACACATGGGAGAGCTTTGGCTCTTCGGGCTGCTGGGTCTCATCATCGGCGTCATCTCGGTCATCCTGATTCGACTCTTATCCTGGCTGGAGGACCTCTTCGATCACTTTCCGCTGAAGCCGGCCGCCATCTGGGCTCCGGTAGTGGGGGGCCTTATTATGGGCGGCATCGGTTATTTTTTCCCGCATGCGTTCGGGACCGGGTACGACAGCATCACCGCCATGCTGAATAACCATTTTTCCACGGCAAAGCTGCTGGAGATTTCTGGGGCTAAGTTCTGGGCACTGGTCATCTCGCTCGGCTCTGGCACGACGGGAGGTGTGTTTGCTCCTTCGCTGATAATTGGCGGCGGAGTCGGCGCTGCCTTCGGCATGTTCTGGCATCATCTCCTGCCTCAGTTCACCTCCGATCCCGCCGCGTACGCGCTCGCCGGCATGGGTGCACTTTTTGCCGGCACCTCGCGTGTTCCGATCACTGCGGTTGTTTTCATGCTCGAGCTCAGCCGCAACGCGCACGCAGTCCTGCCGCTGATCGTGGCCTGTTTTATCGCCGATTTGTTCACCCGCCTCTTCAACGTGGATTCGATCATGACGGCCAAGCTGCACAAGCGCGGGCTGATGGTGTTCCAGGATTATTCCACGCCGGTGCTCGTCGGGTCTCAGATCGGCCAGGTGGTTCGGCGGCAGAGACCGGTACCCGCAGACCTTGCGCTTGACGTTGCGGCGAGGCTATACTCCCCCGAATCCGGGGAGGTGCTGGCAGTAGTCGAAGCCGGCGGTAAGCTCGCTGGCATCGTGGAGGCGCACGACTTTCTTCATCAGGAAGAGAGCCATCAACTCAGAGTTCGCGACGTCGTTCGCCCGGATTACGTCGTTGCCCATCCGGACGAGCTTGTGCCCGCCGTAGCCCAGAAGATGCTCGCTCGCCATGTGAACAATGTGGTCGTCGAAGAAGAACAACGGCCGGTGGGAGTGGTTCGCGCGTTTGACCTGCTGCGGCTCCAGCGCGCGCTTCAGGAAAAGCACCTTCTGACGTCGTTGAAGCCTTTGGTGGCGCCAGGTGAAGGCGAAGATGGGAAGGCGTGAAACAAAGCGATCCGGCAAGCAGCGATCAGCACGGGTGGGTGCGGGAAAGGGTGAGATAATCCGTAGCCGTCGTGCTGAGCGCGGCGAGGCATGCTGCTTGGTTGAAAGCAAAGGACGCGTTTTATCGCAGCGTTTATCCTGAGCGCTTTCGCACTGCGCAGGGCGGTTCGATTTGGAGCGATCGGATTCGGATGGGATTATGAGCGTTTGCCGGGCGCTGATAGCTGATGGCAGCCGCCCCTCATGCTTCTGCTGGCGGCGGAACGTAATCTTCGGCGGGGGATGTTGTTTCGATATTGCCGCGCGCGTTCACCGCGGAGAGGATATCCGTCTTGGTGACGATCCCTTCCAGGTGGCCGTCGGCGGTGGTAACGAGTAGCATGTGCTGGCCGCTCTGGCTCATCAGCAGACGCATTGCCTCCATCAGGCTGCACTCGGGGGGCACTTTGATGATCCGGCGCCCCGCGAGATCACCCACCTTACTCTCCTTCCATTTTTGCGGCGGTACTTTGCCGAGCGTCCACAGCGAAACGACGCCCATGAGCTGACCGTCGTCAACCACCGGAAAAGCGGCGTGATGATGGTGCTTGGTGACGCTGTCGGCAAACTCGCGCAAATTGGAGGACGCGGGCACCGAAACCACCTGCCGCTGCATGACCTCGCGGACGGGGATTTGCCACACGTCGAAGCCCTTCACCCCTTCATGCAGCCGCTGATCGCCGGACATCGAGGCCTCGCCTGAAACCGCATAGGCTACCGCGGCGCCGATGAGCGTGGGAATGATATAAGAGTGTCCTCCGGTCGCTTCCGCGACGAAAACGACGGCGGTGAGCGGCGTTTTGTAACCGCCGGAAAGAAATGCCGCCATGCCCACCGCGGCGAAGAGATCTCCTGTGTGGGCGTGCACGACGGATAAACCAAACGCCTTTCCAAAGCTGGCGCCGCTGAGAAACAATGGAACAAACGCCGCGCTCACGCCGCCCACGCCGAGCGAAAAAAGCGTGGCCCCAAGCTTGAGAAATCCAAAAACCACAAGCTCGATGGAACCGTGCGCATGAAGCAGAATTTCATTCACGGCTTCGTAGTTCGGGCCGAGCGGAATCAAGCCGCCATGATAAATGGAGATGAAAATCAGGCCGCACACACCCGTTAGCAAGCCGCCAATCGCCATTTTGACCCAGTGGGGGATCGCAAGCTTCACCGCGAAGGTGCGGGCTCGCCGGAACGTGATATCAAAAGCCATCACAATGGCGCCGCAAATAAGCCCGAGCACCGCCGACCAGAGTAAATCGTTACCGGAAAAGCCGCCGTTCGCGGAGGCGAAATCGAACAGGGGCTTTGCTCCGAGAAACGCGGCCAAGGTTGCGTAAGACACCACTGACGCGAGCAGAGCGGGCAACAGGGCCTCGTGCGCCAGATCATCCTTGTAAGGCATCTCGAGGGCAAAGATGACGCCGGTCAGGGGCGCGCGGAACACCGCCGCCATGCCCGCCGCCGCGCCGCTGATCAACAGAATCCGGCGATCACGCGGCTCCAGCTTCAGCCAGCGGAGCTTTGCCCACAGCCAAGACCCAATCGCGCCGCCCCCATAAATACTCGGCCCTTCCAGCGCAGCACTGCCCCCGAGGCCGACCGTGGCAATCGCAGCCAGCAGTTTCGGAATGAGAGGGCGCATCTGAACGTCGCCTTGATGCTCGTGGTAGGAGCGGATGATCTCTTCCGTGGAATGCTCGTCGGGGTCCGGAGTCATGTACTGCATGATGAGGCCGGCGATGACAAAACCCGCCACCACTCCGGGGATGATGTATCCGGGATGACCCAGATAATAGGCGAGAATGGGGGGCCACAACCACACGAGGATGATCTTGGCAATGAGCGTGATGACAAGGCCTGTGATCACGCCGATGATGGGCGCGACAATAAGCCACTTATGCAGATCCCGTGAGTAGGTGGCGGAAAGGTCCTCGTGCACCAACGCGGTATATTTGCGCAAGAGCGGGTGGTTCAGCACTCGTGATTGTTTTGAGGTCATACCGCGATGAAATCAGAAATTAAGATTTGAAATTAAAGGCCTGAAACGGCCGCGGGTGCAATCCGCCACCCGTGGAAAAAGGTTGTCTGCCCTATTCGTGGACCCGCGACGACCGGCGACTGACCCACTCCGGAGCGCTGGGCGAAAACATCGAAGCGGCGCGCCGCCGGAATCGCGCCAGCTCCTTGCGGTGGAGAGCGGCAAGCTCGGCGAGCGTTTTTTTGCCCTGGGGCGTGAGCTCAACGCGGACAAACCGGTGGTCGAGCGCGATGACCTCCTTGCTCACCAAGCCCCGCCGCTGCGCGCGCTCGACCAGGCCCACCACCGCGTTATGGCGCTCCTGAAGGAATTCGGCAAGCTCCGAAATCGTCGCCCAGCCGCGACCGGTGTAGCCCGCCACGCCGAGCATCAGTTGGTGCTGCTGCGGAGTCACGCCGGCGGCGCGCACCGCCTTTTCGCTGAACCGCAAAAATTGCCTTAGCTCGTAGCGGAACAAAGCCAGTTGACGCGTCATGTCCGTGTCCGCGGGCCGCGACCGTTTTGCCGGGGTTGTCGTCACCTTGAGGGAGATTATATCACAGCATGATGTTTCGAATGGGAACGCGGCCTGGCCTTCCCACCTGCGGCCGGGCCCGTTGTGCGCGCAGGGCGCTCGAGCGTGGACGAAGCCAGGTCGACGTCTGCCATCGGGACCGATTGGACCGGGCCCAGCCCCTTCAACTCACGATGAAACTCCGCCGCGTTTCCAACCAGGACAATCAGCGCGCTCGCGGGATCGAGGTGTTCGCGCGTGGCCTTCCACACGCTGTCTCGAGTCAGCGATCGGACCTTTTGCGCCTTCTCGTTCCAGGTGTCCAGCGGCAAATTGTAGATGATCAGGTCGAGGACATGTTCGGCGATTTGGGAGGATGTTTCAAAATCCAGCGCCATTTTGCCGATGAGGTAATTCTGAGCGTTCGAGAGCTCCTCCGGGCGGATGGGCTGGCTGTCGAGGCGTTTCATCTGGCCGAGAATCAGGTCCAGCGTTTCGCGGGTTTCGGCGGTGCGCGTCGACGTCTTGATCTCCCACGCACCCGCCGTGCGATAGCACACGAGGCTGCTGGATGCTCCATACACCAGGCCCCGGCGCGTGCGAAGCACGCTAAACAACCGGTCCTCGGCCGGTCCGCCGAGCACCTGATTGGCGAGGGCCAGAGCGTCATACTCCGGGCTCGCGCGGCGGACGGCCGAGTTGGCCACGCGGATTTCGGTTTGCACCGCGTCAGGGTCATCGATCACCACCACCCGGCGTGATTGCGGGGCGTTGACGGGCAGGGCCGGCGCGGCAGGCAGCCCCCCACCATCCTTCCAGCCGCCGAAGTATCTCTGCGCGAGATCGAGGGCTCTGCGGGCATCGATGTTCCCTGCCACTACGAGGATGGCGTTGGCAGGCTGGTAGTAAAGGTCATGAAAATGTTCCAGCTCCTGGCGGGTCAGGCGCCGGACAGACCCTTCAACACCATTGGCCGGGTGGCTATACGGAGTTCCCCAGAAAATCTCGCGCTCAAGGAGCGTATCGGCAAGGTATGAGGGATCGCGCCGGAGAACCGCGAGCGCGGACAGCGTCTGCCGGCGCAGACGGGCTATTTCCGCCGGCGCGAATGCCGGGTTGATGACCATATCCGAGAGCAGGTCAAAACCCAGCCCGGCGTGGTCGCTCAATACGCTGAGGCTGGCCCAGGAATCGTCCCAATCAGCAGCCGAGTCGAACACGGCGCCCATGCCGTCCACCGCGGCTGCAATCTGCTGCGCGCTCCGTGTCTTTGTGCCTTCATTCAGCAAAGAAGCCACGAATTCGGCCGTTCCGGGGAGGCTCGGAGGGTCTGCTTCAGCGCCGGTACGGAAGGCGAGCGTCAAGGTGACCGCCGGGATGGCCTCGCTTTCGAGCGCCACCACGGTCAGCCCGTTGCCAAGCGTCCGGACCGTTGGCATCGGGATTGTCACCGGAGCCGGCACCGGCACGACGGGCGGCAATTCCCGCGCCAAAAGCCCCTGCGACACAAATATCCCACAGAAGGCAAGCAGCGTCGCGGCCGGGATAAGGTGCAGTTTCATGGTTTGTCAAAATCTCGTACCGGGCTGCAGAAAAACTCCTTTTACCTGTCATTCTGAGCGAAGCGAAGAATCTGCGGTTGTTTCGAATCGATGGGCTTTGAGATTCTTCCTTCGGCTTCGCTCAGGACCGCCTTGGGATCCTCAGAATGACACGCTCGCCGAGTTTTTCAGCATCCGCTATACATGACATCATAAGTCAGCGACGTTCGACTCTGCGACGTTCGACTCTGTAGAGAGGAACAAAAACCAATATACAAGCGGCGGCCTCAGGCCGACGTCATTTCGGCGCTCCCTTCCTTCGTCAGGGCAGGCTCCAAACGCCACCACAGCAAACGCCCATCGCTGACTTATGACGCTCCGTATAACTTACTTACCGCGCGGGCGCGTCACCCGAAAGCGAAAAGCCACCGGTGTGGGTACGACGCAAACGGGCTTAGCCGCCGGGAGAAACTTCGACCAGGGTCATATTGCGATCGGTGAAATATTTCCGCGCCACGCGGGCAACATCCTTTCCGTTAAGCCCCATAAAGCGACTGATTTCGGTGTTGTAGAGGTCAGGGTCGCCGAGAATCACCGCGTCATATCCGAGCGCGTCCGCTTTGCTTTGCGCGGTTTGCCGGTTCAGAATTACGTCTCGCAGAACCTCAATCTTTGCGCGCTCGATGTCCTGGGCTGGGATCGCGCCGCGCTTGAGCCGGTTGAGCAGGCGCGCCACCTCCGCCTCGCCTTCCCGCGGGTTGTGCCCTGTGTTCATCACGGCAAAGATGAAAAACAGGTTGGGCATCTCGCTAAAGTCGCCTTCGCACTCGACCTGCATCGCCATCTGTTTCTGGTAGACCAGACGACGGTAAAGCCACGAGCTATCACCGTCCGCTAGAATCTTCGCAGCAAGCTCGAGCGGATAAGCGTCCGGCGTTCCGTCCGCCGGAATGTGGTAGCCCTCGACAAAGGCGGCAAGAGCGACCGGCTCCGTCAACTTCACCACTCGCTTGGCTGACTGCGGCGGCTCCTGCGCATAATTTCGCGGAATCGGCGCGCGACCGCGTTCGAGCGATCCAAAATACTGCTGTACCCATTTCACGGCGGTGCCTTCATCAAAGTCTCCCACGATCACCACCGTGGCGTTGTCCGGAACGTAGTACGTATCGTAAAACGAGCGCACGTCGCCGACGCTGGCGCGCTCGAGGTCTGCCGTGCTCCCAATCGGACGATGGCGGTAAGGCGAAACGGTGAAGGCGTTGGCATAAAGCGTCTCGATGACGTTTCCGTAGGGTTGGTTGCCGAAGCGCTTCCGCGCTTCCTCCTCCACCACCTGCCGTTCGTTCTTGAATGTGGAATCCGTAATGCTGAGGTTCCGCATGCGGTCGGCCTCGAGCCACAACGCCACCGGCAGATCCACGCTGGGTACGGTTTCCCAGAAAACCGTGGCATCTGTAGTGGTATAGGCGTTGTCGATGCCGCCGGAGCGGACGATGTAATTGGAGAATTCCTGCGGGGCCAGATTGCGTGTGCCATCAAACATCAAGTGCTCAAACAGGTGCGCGAAGCCCGTCATTCCCGGCTTTTCATCGCGAGACCCGACGTGGTACCACACTTGCACATCCACCACCGGCGCCTCGCCGGTTCTCGCCATCTCGACGCGCAAGCCGTTCGGAAGAAGGAACGTTTGAATGGGTAGATTGGGAGGCTTCACTTCCGCAACGCCTGAGATGGAAATGAAAACCAGCAGGAAGCACAGGCCTCGGCAGATAGGGCTCAGAGTGGCCGGAAAGGGTCTCCGCGCGCCCCACCAGGGGCTGCGGCTCCGGAGTCCGTGTGATGACTGCAGGTTTGATGTTGCAGCGGCGGCCTCTGGCCGCCGGCCTTTATGTCGTAAAG
>JBOGJT010000054.1:0-9389 GCA_050745065.1 Terriglobia bacterium | reverse complement strand
GGCGGAGTAATGGAAGAAGGCTGCGCCCCTCCGGTGGTTGCAGCTCCGTTAGTGTCTGTCAGAAAAGTAACGGCATTTGTTCCGGCCAGGACTCTGGCCGTCGAGGCGTTAGCCGTCGTGCCGACATAGTATTGGCCTGCCGCGAACGATACCGTTCCCTCTAAGAATGAGGCCGTAAAATTCCCAATGGTCGTCAACGCAGTTGGAGCGATGTGTGCGACAAGCGTTCCGGAAGAGTTGAAAATTCCGAAGCTATAGAGATCACCAGACGTAGAGTCGGTAGAATTCACGCTCAGTGTGATACTGGACGCGGTGACGGGATAAGTCAGAGTAATGCCGGAGACCGCTTCAGTATTAAGACCAAAACCCAACGTGGAGTTGGGATATAGCCCCGGCGTCCAGAATGCTTGCGGCGCGGCGGAAATCTGGACGGTTCCCGCACTGGGGTTTGAGACCGTGACCAGTGCGCCGCTTTGAAAGTTGACCGGAGATTGCGTAGAGAGGGCCGTCCCATTTACCTGAACGGTGGTGGATGATCCACCGCCGCTCGCAGGATAGCCTCCGCTGACGTTGATGGTGGCAGGGCTTCCGGCAGTCGTCGAGTTACTGACCATCGTTCCCACAACGAAGGCTGATCCGGGACTGGAAGTAGCGGAGCACTGCGCGCCGCTTGCCATCACCACATATTCACCTGCCGTGTTGCTTGCCGTCGCGCTCATCGTGCAGCTTGCGTTTCCCGCTGTCGCGTAGAGCGCGTTTCCGGTCACGCCCCCGCCGGACGAGACCACGTAGACCGGCACGCTTGTATCGGTTGGAACGGGGAACTTCATCCCCGTTGGCGTAACCTTGGCAAGATAGTTATTCTGCGTGCCACCCGAAGCCGCGCATCCGGTCGTCGATCCGCTCGCGGTGGTGTTCGCGTAGGTGATAGAACCGCCCGTGACGCCCGTGATGACCACCGGCACGGGAGACTCGTTAAAGGCGGTATTCGTGCAGCCCGTGATGAGCGCCATCTCGCCGGAGACGAATGGCTCGGGGAAAATCCGCAAAGTCACAACGTTTGAGGCCCACGATGCCTGACTCGCCAGCGTGACGTTGCAGGAAGACACAGTTCCCGAACTGCTGTTCGTCACCGTAAACGTTGTAGAAGTCGCGGTAACGACCGTCAGACTTCCTGCATCGAAGATGCCGCACGAATTCGTTCCAACAATGTCTCCGGCGAGGTAGGGCTGGAAACCGGCGGCTAATACGGTGAAAGTGATCGTCGTGCCATTTCCGGATGCGCTGAATTGCTGATCGATGGCTCCTGAGGTGGATGCCTCGTTGGGCGCTGAACCCAAGCCGCCATTGGCGACCCACCCCGCAGAGCTTCCATTGAACCCGATCAACTGGCCAGCTGCTGGCCCGGACGAGCCAAGCGGCACGCCCGTCAATCCGAAATGCAGTCCTGTCACCTGCGCACTCGTCCACGATCCGCCAAGGTCGCCATTAAGCGGAGCGATAGGCGTCACCGTTCCGCCATTCGCCGAGATGCTCGGAATGTTGCCCGTATTCGAGCCTAATGAAATTGAACTTCCTGCCCCTAGTAACATCGCCGCGGTCGGAAGCGTCAGCGTTTGGCTTGTTGAGCTTCCGTTCAGTACGATGTTGCCCACCGTCAGCGTCTTTGCCGCGTCGTTCCAACTCAGGTTTGCGTTGTCTTGTGCGAGCTGCCCGGAAGCGTTGATATAGAGCACGCTCTGACTCGTTCCGCCAGTGACCGCACCGCCAATCGCCATCGCGCCGGATGCGGAGCACGAGCCCCACGCCATTACCGTTCCCGTTGAAGTCAGGCATTGCCCATTCGATCCAACCACCGTCAGTCCCGTGCCTCCGTTGCCCACGGGAAGCGTGCCCGTCACTCCACCGTCACCGGAGGCGCCCAGATTAATAGCTGGGATGGCGGAAGCCGCCAGCGTTCCGCTCACCGACGCGGTCACGATCCCGCCTGAAGTGTTCGCAAATGTAATATTCGTGCCGTTGGATAAGTTCAGCGTCGTCTGGCTGCTGTTGTTTGTTGTGTTGGTCTCAAGAGTCAAACCGCTCGATCCGCAACTTTGCCATACCATCGCCGAACCGGTCGATCCGAGGCATTGACCGCTGGCGCCGAGGGAGGTGAGTCCAGTCCCGCCGTTCGCTACGGCGAGCGGGCCGCTGAAATTGAATTGCACATTGCCCGCGCTCGGATTTGAGACCGTGATATACCCACCACTCTGAAAATTGATAGATGCCTGTGAGCTGGTGTTAGCCCCGTTCACCTGAAACGAATTCCCGCCGCTCGAGCCGCACGCTCCCCATAAGGTGGTTGTACCGTTCGAAGTCAAGCACTGTCCAGCGGCGCCGAGCGAGAGCGCGGCTACGGAGTTCGCTCCGTTTCCCACGAGCAGCGCGCCTACGCCCCATCCGGAGGGCATCGAGACACCCAGAGTTCCCGCCGTGGTCACCGGCGAACCCGCAGAAACAAAGCCGGTGGGAAGCGTCAAGCCGACGCTGGTCACGGTTCCTGCTCCGCAAGCGGTCCAAATCAGCGCGGCTCCGTTCGACGATAGGCATTGCCCGCTCAAACCCGCCGACGCCAACCCTGTGCCGCCATTCGCAACGCTGAGTGTTCCGGTAACGCCGCCCGCGCCGATCGCACTCAAATTGACGGCGGGCAGATCGGCGCCCACCAGCGCGCGGAAAGCCGGTGCTGCCGCCGCGCCGCTCGATGGACCTGCCAAAACCGCATTGGCCGGTTGCGGGACCAGTGACAGAGCCAGCGTACCCGAAGTTGTGATTGGCGATCCGGCCACATTGAAGATGGACGGCGCGGTTAAGCTGACCGCCGTTACCGTCCCGAGCGACGGCAGTGCCGCCGGCGTCCAGGCGTTCGCGGCAGCGTTCCACTCGAGAACCTGCCCGCTCACCGGGACAGCGGCGGAGACGGCATGGCCCTGCAAGCCGACCACCGTCTGGCTGGTGAGAGTTCCGCTCAAATCGCCCGCAAGGGTGATCGCCGTGCCGCTCGCGCACGCCGTCCATACCAGCGTCACGCCGTTTGACGCCAGGCATTGTCCGCTGGCCCCCAGCGTAAGGTTTCCGTACGTATTCAATCCCGTTCCGTAGATCAGCCCTCCTGCGGATGTGGAGGGCGCCAGCGCATTAAATGCCGCCGCGGCCGTTGCTTGACCCGTGCCGCCGTTTGCCACGCTCACCGGTTGCGCCCAATTCACGGAGAGAACCCCGGTTGATGTTATCGGGCCACCTGTGACAGAAAACACGCTGGGCATTGAGAGGCCGACGCTGCTGACCGTCCCGCCCCCGCCGGACCCCGTCGCGCCCTCAACCCGGATCGCTTGCGTGGACGGATCGTAGGCGGCGGTCAAAACCTGGTCCGCGCCACTCGCTAATCCGTATTTCGTTGCCGCCTTCGGGCGCTCTGCTGCATCGTGCTTCGCCGGGCCTTTGGCAATCAAAGTGATCGACGTCAACGCGACGATGGAGAACAGCAAAAATCCGCGGGTACTGATCCACCAAAGCATTTCTTTCCGGTTCTTCATGGTCCGATTCCTTTGGAGAGACTGGCGTATTCTCACGATACGCTCGCGCCGATGTGCCGGAGTTCCGGTTCGCGCGAGGCCCCGCAGCATGAACGCCGCCTCCTTCTGCCCATGGCGGCAATGCCTTCGGGCGCTCGCGGGCGGGCATGCGACGGTGGCCGCGTTCTATTGGGACAGAATGCAACGCTGTGCCGCATCAAGATGTGAAGTTTCGAGGGAAGAACTTGTGACATAGCCTACGTAGGCTACTTCAATACGATATCTGCTCGTGACGAGACGAAGGCGAGAGGTGGTACAGATGAGACAATTTTTTTCCGGGGTGGCTCGGAGGTGGCGAAAACCAGCCCGTCGATTATGCCCCGGGCGGAGCGGGCTTCCGATTTGCGGCACGACGCCATCGGCGTTTTTTTGTAGCAGCGCCCCTGGGGGGGGTGAAGTCTTTGCCGTATTCTACGCTCAGATAATTAACTTATGTTACAATAAACGCAAGGTTGTTTACCATGATAGTAAAAGTGCTAGTGGTGGATGACGAACCCAGTTCGCGGCAGTTATGCGCTGACGTTCTGAAGGGTCTGGGCTACGAATCCCAGGGTGTGGCCTCGCCCGCGGAAGCTCTTTCCATCCTTGAGGACGGGCAAATCGATATCGTCGTCTCAGACGTTCGCATGCCGGGCGGCAGCGGGCTCGACCTGTTGCGCTCCGTCAAAGAAAACCACCCCAGCGTGGACGTATTGATGATGACCGGATTCGCCACCATTTCAGAGGCCGTCGACGCGGTGAAGCTCGGCGCTTACGACTACATCGCTAAGCCATTTCAACTGGACAAATTCCGTACCGTGATCGAGCGGTTGGTGGAGCGGCAGCGGCTGGCGCAGGAGAACCGCCTGCTGCGGGAGGAGATGAAGGCACAGAGCGGATTTGGGGAATTTGTGGGTACCTCAGCGCCGATGCAGCACGTGTACCAGATGATCCTCAAGGTTTCGGGAAAGCGTCATCCCGTGCTGATCCTGGGCGAAAGCGGGACGGGCAAAGAGTTGGTGGCGCGCGCGATTCATAGCTACGGGCCTATGCGCGACAAACAATTTGTCCCGGTCGATTGCGGCGCGCTAACACCCAACCTGATTGAGAGCGAGCTTTTCGGCCACGTGCGCGGCGCCTTCACCGGGGCGACGCAATCCCGCGCGGGTTTATTGACGGCGGCCGGCGGCGGGACGGTGCTGCTGGATGAAATCGGCGAGCTGCCGGTTGAGCTCCAGGCGAAGCTTCTGCGGGCGCTTCAGGAGCGCGAAATCCGGCCGCTCGGCAGCAACGAACCGGTTCCGCTGCGCGCGCGCGTGCTCGCGGCGACGAACCGCGATCTGGAGGCCGCGGTGGAGAAGGGGACGTTCCGGCAGGACCTTTATTTCCGCCTCAACGTTGTCTCACTTGTGATTCCACCGCTGCGCGAACGCACGGCAGACATTCCGGCGCTCGTACAATCCCTCATTGGGCGGCACGGCGGCCACGATGAAGGCATCACAGGGTTTGCTCCTGACGCGCTCGCGCGCATGATGACCTACGCGTGGCCCGGCAACGTGAGGGAGCTGGAGAACTGCGTCCAGCGGGCGATTTCACTCGGTTCGGGCCCGATGCTGCAGCTCAATGACCTGCCACCGGCGTTGCTGTGCGCCGCCAAGGTCCCGGCTGGCGCCGGCGCGCCCGGCAAGCCATACACGCTCGAAGACCTGGAGCGGCGAGCGATCATGAACGCCTTGGAAACCGCCGGAGGCGATCGCCTCCGCGCCGCCAAACTGCTGGGTATCGGCAAAACCACCATCTACCGGAAGCTCAAAGAGTATGGCATCGAAGACGCTGATCCCGTCACCGCCTTGCACGAAACCTCCAATTAAATCGCAGAGCTATTGAATCAGCGAGCCATTCTGTGGTTGACTCATTGAGCCAGTGATCGACGAATGTGCTTTGCACGCCGTGGCGGAGGTCCGCGGTGGGTAGCGGGTGCAACGAGCAACACCTGGCGAGCCGCCTTTGCGTGTTATCGATTTGAACAAAACGTGATTCCTTCCCGATGTCATGCCCACAATTGCCATTGACGCCACCTACGCCCTTGATCCGCGCCCGACGGGCGTCTCCGTCTATTCCCGGCGGCTTATCGAGTCCCTTCTGGAAATTCCCGCGCCGCACCGGTTCCGGATTGGATACCGCGCGTCCCGATGGCGCCGGCGCGACGCATTTATCCGGCTCGAGAATCGAGGATCCCGCGGCACGAAATTCCTCTTTCAGAACCCGTGGACCTTCTGGATACCCTGGCAGGCAGAGTTGTTCCACAGCCTTGCACAGCGGCCCGCGCCGTTTCGATTTCGCCACGAGGTGGTCACCATTCTCGACGTTTTTCCAGTTGTCGGCCGTGGCTATTCCTCTGCCGGCTTCCAGCGCAAATTTTCCGCGTTGTTGATCGAAGCCGCGCGCCGGGCGCAGCGAGTCATCACTCCCTCGCACTATACCGCGCAAGAACTGGTTCGCCACTTGGGAGTTCCCACCGGCAAAATCCGCGTAATCCCCCTGGGAGTTGATATGCCCGCCAGCGCCGCAGCGGGACCTGACACGGCAACGCGGCGGGAGAGCCATGTGGGGAAAGGAAATGAGATGATCCTGGTGGTGGGGGTCATCCAGACGCGGAAGAATACCTTGGGCGCCCTTCGCGCGCTCGAGCGGCTACCGGAGAATTACCGCATGGTGCTCGTGGGTGGAGATGGCCACGGAAGCGAGCCGGCGCACGAGTATATTCGAAAGGCCGCACTGGGGGAGCGGGTGAAGGTTCTGGGATACGTAGATTCTTTAGAATTGGAGAGCCTCTACCGCGCGGCAAGCCTCCTGTTTTTTCCTTCCTTCGAGGAGGGATTTGGCTTGCCGGTGCTCGAAGCCATGGCTCGCGCCGTTCCGGTTGTCGCCTCCGCGGCGGCGTCGCTGCCTGAGGTGGGCGGTGACGCGGCGCTCTACGTCGATCCCCGCGACGACGACGAAATGGCGCGAGAGGTTCGTCGCGCAGTTGAGGACACCGACCTCCGCAAGCAAATGATTCAAAAGGGGCTGACTCGGGCTGCGGGATTCACGTGGCGTCGTGCGGCCGAGGCCACGCTCGCCGTTTACGACGAAGTTTTGGCGGAAGCCTGATAAGCCGTTCAATCTTTGCCAAAATTCTAAAGCCATTTAGGTCGGTAGGGTGGCAGCGCCAAAAACAACTCCTTTTTTTGCTTCGTAGATATTTGCCACACCGCGAGACGCACTCTGCTATCTAACGCATAATAAAAGCCTTAATTGATAATGCCGGATGATTTTCCAACCGATTCACAGGGCATGATGCGGTAACCCAAAGAAAAATTTGCATGTTTGAGGCTGTCAGGCTAGAATATGGCTAAGTCAAATTATGCAAGCACTTTACAGGGTCGCGCTGCTGCCTGGAGATGGCATCGGCCCAGAAGTCGTGGCCGAGGCCGTGAAGGTCTTGAAGGCCGTAGAATCAGCGAATGAGGTCATCTTCCGCTTTCAGACGGGGCTGATTGGCGGCTGCGCCATCGACGCCACAGCCACTCCGCTGCCGGCGGAAACCGTGGCTATCTGCAGCAATGCCCAAGCCATTCTTCTTGGCGCGGTTGGTGGCCCGCAGTGGGACACAAAGCGTCCTGAGATTCGCCCGGAGCAGGGGTTGCTGCAGATCCGCAAGCGGTTGGGGCTATATGCGAACATCAGGCCCGTCAAGGTGTTGGATTCGCTGGCAGGCCTCTCAGCCATCAAGCCGGACAGGGTGAAGGGGACCGACCTGATTATCGTCCGCGAGTTACTGGGCGGCATTTATTTTGGCAACCCGCGCGGGATTTTTGCTAAGAACGGCGAGCGAATGGGGGTCAATACCGAGGTCTACCGCGAGCACGAAGTGGAGCGCGTGGCGCACAGGGCGTTTCAAATGGCGCGCACGCGAAGGCGGAAGGTGACTTCGGTTGATAAGGCGAACGTGCTCGAAACGTCTCGGCTCTGGCGCGACGTGGTCACCCGCATTGCCCGCAGCTATCCAGACGTTGAGTTGAACCATATTTACGTCGACAACTGCGCGATGCAGCTTATCGACCGCCCTGCCAGCTTCGACGTGGTCCTCACCAGTAACATGTTTGGTGACATTTTGAGCGACGAGGCGGCGATGGTCGCCGGTTCCATCGGCTTCCTGCCTTCGGCCAGCCTCGGCGAAAACTCTGCCCTTTATGAGCCGATCCATGGATCCGCTCCGGACATCGCGGGGCGCAATCGCGCGAACCCTGTCGCCGCCATCCTTTCCGCCGCCCTGATGCTGCGCTATTCGTTCCGCCTGGATCCAGCGGCCTCTGCCATCGAGGCAGCGGTGGAAAAGGTGTTGAAGAGCGGATCCCATACGGCCGACGTTTCGGGGCGCGGGCGCGCCGTCTCCACGTCTCACTTGGGCGACATGATTGCCGCGCAGACGGAAAAAATCCTTACGTCCAACCTGAAAACCCAGAAGTCCCACCCGCTCCAGCACCGGCAGAAACCGCGGAAGGTCCACACCGCAAAGAAGAAGCGATAGCGGCCGTCCAGCATGGATCGTCCCACTTAGAGTTAATGTGAAACCGCGCCGCGGCTTATCGAAGCGTCAGCATCAGGGACACACTACCTTTACCTCCGGGCGGAACGGTGACAATCTGGGAGTCTTGATGTATCCGTCCGGCCATCGTGCCCGTCACCCGAACCTGATGGTCACCGGGAGGAACGTCAAGAAACGTGCACTGGCCGCTCTCGATTTGTTTCGTTTCGAGGCCGTCCAGCGAAGCCGTCGCGGCGCTTCCGTCCAAGTCATTCGCGTTGCTGACAGTGACCAGAACCTGGCCCGGCTTTTGCGCCTCCATGCGTGACTGCGCCGCCCTGGCCAGCTCAGCGAGACTAGCCTGGAATTCAAGAATCCAGGCGTCTGTTTCCTGCTGAACCAACGCGTCCACAAATTGAACAAACACCTGCAGCCGCTTCAACAAGTCTTGAACCTGATCGGGAGTGGGCTTGTTTCCTTGCACCTTGGCGATGAGCGCAATCCAGTCGAGCCGCAGCCGGTCAAGCCCGGTCTCGAGGGCAAGCTGGGTCTTGATATCGCGCAGCCAGCCGGTTGAAAGTCCAAAATACTTGTCATAGGCGAGGCAGCCGGCCGCGAGAGCGAAGGCCACGTAACCAAACGAGAATGGGATCCGCTTGACGTTCCATCCCAGGCCAATACCGGCTGTCACCACGAGCGGCAGCAGGGATCCGATGCCAATGAGGATGATCGCCGCCGCCCGGAAGAACCGGGAGCCGAACCGCTTCCACCTTAAATTGTCTGTGTACCAGTCAATGCGCTCCTGGCCCTTTTCATAAGTGGATTTGAACAATGCGGCGAGCGACCCCATCGGATCATTTGCGTCCCAGCATGGAAGCGAGGCCGGCCCCGCAATCGCAGAATTCGTCATGGTATCTCTCCGTCGCGCCGACGCCTCCGGCGGTCAAACCGCAACGCGGCGCGTGCGATGCATCAACAGAAGCGAAGAACCGTTACGGCATTTTCCCCTCGGCGTCGACGTGCCGAACCGTTTGCGGCCGCCACGCAGCGTCGCAAGTTCATGTTTGGACGGAAATATACACCTATTAGCCGCGCTCCTCAAGCCGCGGCTTGGCCCCAGCTTGGCGAGGGTGATGTCAAGCCGCTTGTGTAAAAGATAATAATTGCGCGCGCTTCACGGAGCACCATAAATTAGCGATGGGCACTTGCTGTAGCGGCGGCCT
>JBOGJT010000053.1:0-28744 GCA_050745065.1 Terriglobia bacterium | reverse complement strand
CCAATCGCGCCAAGAGCGAGTTCCTCGCCAACATGAGTCACGAAATCCGCACGCCCATGAATGGCGTGATGGGCATGGTCGATCTCGCGCTTGACTCCGAGCTTTCGTCCGAGCAGCGGGAATATCTCACTACGGCCCAAATGTCGGCCGAGTCCCTGCTCACCGTGATCAATGACATTCTGGACTTTTCCAAAATCGAGGCGGGTAAGCTCGACTTGGATTCCACCGATTTTGATTTGCGCGGGCTTTTGGAGGAGACCATGAAGCTGTTTGCCCCGCAGGCGCAGGTGAAGGGCATTGCGCTGGCCTGCAACGTCGGGCCCGAAGTCCCGCCGCTCGTTCTTGGAGACGCAGTTCGGCTGCGCCAGGTGATTACCAACCTGATGGGCAACGCCCTGAAATTTACTCAGAACGGAAAAGTGGCGTTGAGCGTAGAGACGGAAAGGATGGAAGGCGCGAACGCGCTGCTGCGTTTTACGGTTGCCGATACCGGCATCGGCATTCCACCCGAAAAGCAGAAAGTTATTTTTGACGCATTCTCCCAGGCCGATAGCTCCACCACGCGTAAGTACGGCGGCACCGGCCTCGGCCTCACCATTTCAACCCGGCTGGTAAGCATGATGGGCGGGAAGATCTGGTTGGAGAGTGAAATGGGCGCCGGCAGCCAGTTCCATTTTACCGCGACGCTGGCGATCCCTCGGCCGGCAGTCTCACCCGGCGATGACGGCGGAGAGCGCCAGGAAAGCCAATGTGAGAAGCTGAAAATCCTGCTGGCCGAAGACAACCCCGTGAACCAGACGTTGGCGCTTCGGCTTCTCGAAAGGCACGGCCACAGGGTCTCCGTCGCGCTGAACGGCAGAGAAGCGCTCACGCTGCTGAGCCAGGCAGATTTTGACCTCGTGCTGATGGACTTGCAAATGCCGGTGATGGATGGATTCGAAGCTACCGCGGCGATACGCGAGAAGGAAAGCAAGACGGGCCGGCGCGTTCCCATCATCGCGATCACGGCCAATGCCATGCAAGGCGACCGGGAGCGTTGCCTCGAGGCGGGCATGGACGCTTATATTCCCAAGCCCGTGCGGGCCGGCGACCTCTTGCAAACTATCGCGCTCTTCGCATCCGAAAAGCAAAAATCCCAAAGCGCGCAGCCCGCCGGAAAACTTAAAGAAACGCTCTAACGCCAGGCTGGCCTACAACTCCAAAATCTGTTTGATCTTCAGCCGCTTGTCTGCCCCGAGGCCGCTCAAATCGGATTCCGTCAGCCAACCTTCGCTGCATAGCCTGGCGAACACCAGAAGGAGCACCGAATACCGGTAGTCATATTTCTCATCCGTCTCGCGGCGCCGCTTCGAGAGATAGTCATGGACCTTCCAGATGTCCCGCGGATCTGACGCGATCGAGATCATCTCCTTGACCTTGGCCACGATCGCTTCGCACTCCCGGCCATAGGCCAGGTCATACGCCTTTCTGGCCGCGTTCTTCTCCGGTTTAAACCACGTAAGATTCTGCATCATCACGGCTCTGCTCCGTTCACCTCGAATGCCTCGGGCGGGTCATTGTAGCGCGTTATTGTGGCGCCGGTCGTTCCTGTGGCGCCGGTCGTTCCTGTAGCGGCGGCGTCCCTGCCGCTGGCCTTTCTCTCTCTTCTTTCGGCGGCGGGGACCCCCGGCCGCTACAGTAAATGCTGGCCGTGTAGACTACCGCATACCCAGGCTGCGTAACCATGCCACGGCACGTTCGGGCCACGTGGTGACCGTCTCTTTCGTGCGCCGCAGACCGTAGCCGTGGCCTCCGGCAGGGTAGATGTGCATCTCAGCGGGAACCTTTGCCCGTTTCAGCGCCAAGTAGTAACAAATGCTGTTCTTCACGCCGATCGGGTCATCCTCGGTCTGAACGAGAAATGTGGGCGGAGTGCTTGCCGTTACTTTTAATTCCGGCGCCAGCGCGCACCCCAGGTGGTTGACCACGAGATAGGCGGGATAAACCAGCATGGTGAAATCAGGTTTGCAGCTCACCTCGTCCGCGCCATCGACCCGCGTGTAGGTGCGTTGCGCGAAATGAGTGCTTAGAAGCGCGCCCAGGTCGCCGCCCGCCGAAAAGCCCAGCACGCCGATCCGATTCGGGTCAATACCCCATTCACGGGCGTGATAGCGCACAAGTCCCAGCGCGCGCTGCGCGTCCTGCAAAGGCGCCGCATAACGCGGGAGACCTTTGCGCGGCGGCACACGGTACTTCAGCAGCACAGCCGTGACGCCAATAGAATTCAGCCACGCGCACACTTCAGTGCCTTCGAGGTCCATGGCGAGAATCTGGTACGCTCCTCCCGGAAACACCACGACCGCGGCGCCGCTGCGTTTGGCCTTTTCGGGCTCGTAGAGCGTGATTGTGGGATCGCTAACGTTGGTCAGGCGGATGACGCTCTTTCCCGCCACCAAACCGTCATGCGGGCCTGTCGTGTTTCTCTCGGGGCCGGTTGCGTTCGCCCCTCCGGGCGCTCCGTGCGGCCAAAGCCGCATCGTAAGCCGATGGGCGGGCGGGTGCGAATCCGGCTTGGGCGCCGCCGCCAGCGTCGTGACCGCCGCCGCTAGAACGACAAAAAAACGTAAACGTTTACCCATTGAGCGTCCTCCAAAGGGGTCAACATTCATACCTTCACGCAAGGTGCAGAATTTCAAAGGTTCGGCGATACGAAACCTTGACGTTCAAGTTCAATTAAGCTAACATAGCCAGTGAACCAAAGCCATCCCCTTCCCAGGGTCGCCTTGCGGCCGTCCGAGTGAGATTGCTCCATACAATGCTCCAGTTAGTCACGGCGCGACGGTTCTCCACGCCGCTGCTGTAGTAATACCGCCGATTGAATCAGAAATAGCGGCCCCGGCCCATTGCGCCGGACAACCCGCATCGACATCGTTCACCGGAATCGTGGCTGGATGCAGCCGGAGACATGACCAACGCAGGTTTCACCGGGCGGACTTCGGGTTCGCCAGCATGGAGAAAAAATGGCGGCAAAGCTTTATGTAGGTAATCTTCCGCACAGCGTCACCACGGGTGCGCTTAACGCCTTCGTAACCGAAGCGGGGTTCCAGGTGGCCTCAGCGCTGGTCGTGATGGATAAGATGTCGGGGCAGTCGAGGGGATTCGGCTTTGTTGAGCTCGCCGACGGCGAAGACATGCAGCGGGCGATCGGCAGCTTGAACGGCCGTGATTTCGAGGGCCGCCCTCTGACGGTGAACGAGGCTCGTCCGCAGCGCACAGGGTTCTCGGGACCACAGCACCGGGAGGGCGGGGGCGGGGGCCGGGACCGTTTCGACCATAAACGCCGGTACTGATTACGCACCCGCAATTCGACGGGCGGACTTTTGTCGATTAGGTGTCGCGCGCGTTGTGCTCCGGCGTGGTATCTCGCACCTGCGACTAAAGTACATGACGTCAATAGTCAACAACGGCCGGCTCTGTAGCGGCTGCCTCTGGCCGCCGCTACAGCAAATACCCGTCGCTGACTTATGACGCTCCTTATAACGGCGGCAAGTGGCAAAATGCCGCCGTGGGTGAGTTCCTCTGATTGTAGGTATGGCTAGTCTCGCAGCGTTAAAGTAGTTGGGCGTATTCAGGCGAGCGGGCACGTTGCGACCATCAATCTTGGTTTCTCAGAATTCCATTCAAGGGAGATCAATCCGTGAAGCTAAAGACCGGGCAATTTGTCCGCCACACCAAGTATGGTTGGGGCACGATCCTGGAGAATAGCGGCGACCGCACAGAGGTGTTTTTTCAAACGGTAGGCATTAAGAAATTCGTCACCTCGGTCACCACCTTCGCCTATGTTCAGGATCAGATGCCCCGGAAAAAGCCCGCATCCTAAGTTGGCGCCCCGCGGACCGCGCAGGACGGCCACGGCTGGCTGCGCGTGCGCCCATTCTCTATTTCCTGGAGGACACATGGACATACCACCGCACATGGACAGCAAATTCCGCTTCATCCTGGTCGCAGCCAAACGGGCGCGGCAGTTACAGGCAGGCGCCCGGCCCCTCGTGCAAACCTCTTTCAAGAAAAATACGAAAATCGCGGTCGCAGAGCTTGAGGCCGGCATGGTTCCATTCGAAGTGCTGGACGAGCCGCTCGGCTCGGCGCCAGAAACCATTTAAGTGCAGGTTCCAGTCATTGCCGGGCAATCCGGTTCACCGGCCGGCTCGCACATCGTGCTTATTACGATCTGCGCGACCCCTGAAATCCGCAGACATGGCAAAAGGCAGCCAAGTCTGCGCCATCCCTCCACTATTCCATCTTCAAAGGACGCGTTATGGCGGCCACAAAAACAGTGGCAGCACCCGCTATGAGACTGTGGATGAATTGCCTTAGCAATTAACCTGAAGAACGGCTGCGCCCTGAATGGCATCGTTCTTGAGGGCATTCAGGGCTTGATTGGCCTCAGAGAGAGGAAACAGACGCACCTCCGTGCGGATGGGGATCTCCGCCGATATGCGAAGGAACTCCTCGCCGTCCTGGTGGGTATTATTGGCCACGCTGCGCAGCACGCGTTCGTGATAAAGCAGGTTGTAATCGAGGGATGGAATGCGGCTCATGTGGATTCCGGCGAGTGCAACCGTACCGCCCTTCCTCAACGCCTTTAAGGCCGCAATCACGATCTCCCCGGCCGGCGCAAATACGATGGCGCTATCCAGCTTTACCGGAGGCTCGTCGAAGGTTCCGCCCGCCCACTTCGCGCCAAGTTCAAGCGCCAGCTTTTGATGTCGGGCGTCTCGCGTGCACGCGAAGACGTCAACGTTCCAGTGCCGAGCCACCTGGATCGCCAGGTGTGCTGCCGCCCCGAATCCGTAGAATCCGAGCTTTCCCCCCGGCTCTATCCCCGAAAGACGCAGCGCCCTAAAACCGATAATCCCGGCGCAGAGCAAAGGAGCCGCCTGTTCGTCCGCAAAGCCTTCAGGAATGGCGTAAACGAAATTCTCCGGCGCAAGCGCATACTGCGCGTAGCCCCCGTCCACCGTATACCCGGTGAACGTGGCGTTATCGCACAGATTCTCTCTCCCGGCGCAGCAGTATTCGCAGACCCCACAGGTATGGTGCAGCCACGGGATCCCAACGCGCGCACCCGCGCGGAAGCGGCTGACACGGTCACCCGCCCTTTCGATCACCCCCACCACTTGATGGCCGGGAATGATGGGTGATTTTCGCTGCGGCAACTCGCCTTCCACGACGTGTAAATCGGTGCGGCACACGCCGCAAGCGCTGACACGCACCAAGACTTGATCGCCGCCGGGCTGCGGGTTGGGCGCCTCGCCGAAAATCAGCGGGTTCGTTTCAACTGCTGCGGGTACATTCAATATGCAAGCTCTCATACCTCGGCTCCCAAGCAGCTTACCAATGCCATCAGCTCTACTGCAGCTTCCGAGCCTCCGCCAGGTCCAGCGAAACGGGCGCGCGAACCTTGTAATTCGCGTTTTGATAAATCCACCGAATCACGCCGGTCTTGTCGATGAGCATGAGCGTTGCGGCATCGTAGGGGCCACCCTGCGCGCGATATCTCGAAGGCGATCGCGTGCCATAAAGCTTCATCGCCGTTCGGCGGCTATCGGACAGGAGTGGAAAGGGAAGCTTCAATTTTTCCTTTGTCAAACGCGCCTTGGCGACAGGATCTACACTGACGCCAACAATCTGAACGTTTAGCGCCTTAAATTCGTCGTAGCGCTTTGCGAACTCACCGAGTTCGACGTTGCAGTACGGTCACCAATAGCCTTCATAAAAATCAAGCAGCACGTTGTGTCCGGTAAAGCTTGAAAGACTCATTTTCTTTCCGTTGGCCGAAGGAAGCGTGAAATTGGGCGCTTTTTCACCTACCCTGACTCGCAACGGCGTCAGCTTGGTCTGTGCAAAGCCAGCCGCTGTCAAACCAAATAACAGCAAGACGATCAGGACGCCCGCGCCTGCCACCGCTCTATCCTTGGCTTGAGTCTGAAATCTACGGTTTAATTTCATTCGTTTTCTCTCGAAATTGGAATTGCAAGAATCGAGCCGGTTCCGGCGCGAGATTCCCGGCCCAGCGCCGCTCTGCCGCCCATCTGACTCTCTCCTCGACGGTGCGGTGGCCTCCGAAGGCGGGTTTTGGCGGCAGCCATATTTTCCATCTTACCAAGCGTCCCTCCGCCGGTGCGAGGCTTAAGTACGAATCCGCGGTCTAAACATGTTGTTGCTTGCGGCAATGGCTTCAACGCCTCAAGGAGGCGTCCCGCGTCTTGTGGTCTGCAATTTTTATGGACTTCGGCCCGCGAAAGCTCATAAAAATAGTGTAGGGGTACTGCCCGAGCCCCTTGAAACTTCGGAATCGAGACGACCCTTAATCGGTGTCACGATGCGGCGGAGGTGGCTTCATCGCAGTCCGGGCGAAGAAACAGAGCGCCGCAGTGCTGCTATGATATCTAGGAAGATGATGAAGTACTTTCTGAATACAGCCGGTCGGGATTTGGTTCGCGGGGCGTTGGGCAAGAGCATCGACGGTCCTTTTGACCGTTCGAGAGAATCCGGGAACAGACCCTCAAGCTTTTCGACTTCACGATTCGGAGGATATTTATGAGCGCCATCGACGAAACCCTCAAAGCAAATGAGGAGTATGCGCGAAACTTCTCGCTGGGCCATTTCCCCGTGTCGCCCGGCCGCAAGCTGGCCGTGGTAACTTGCATGGATGCGCGACTCGACATTCCTCGTATTCTCGGTTTGAAAGTGGGTGAAGCGTATATCATTCGCAACGCTGGTGGGATCGCGGATGAGAGCGCGCTGCGGTCACTGATCATTTCTGAGCACCTGCTCGGCGCCCGGGAATTCATGTTCATCCATCATACAGATTGCGGCATGTTGAAGTTCAAGGAAGAGGGCCTCGCCGCCAAGCTCCGCAAGCAGACGGGTGCTGCCGCAGTCGCTCCCGCCCGCTTTTACGCCTTTAGTAATCTCGAAGAGGATCTGCGCGAGCAGGTCGAGAAAGTGAAATCTCATCCGTGGATTCCCAAGAACATTCCGGTTCGGGGCTTCATCTACGACGTGAAGACCGGCAACTTGAGGGAAGTAGCGGCATGAGCAGGAATCTGACCCATCCTTCAGCGCTGCTTTCACAGCCCTCCGCGGGGGCAAGGCCGCCAGGACGGGATCGGCAAAAGTTGGAGCCGCAATAAAACCCGCAACGGGCGAAACCCATGAGTGATCTTTATTACCGGAAGGAGCGCGAAAATGCAACTCGGAATGATTGGCTTGGGAAGGATGGGCGCGAGTATGGTGAGCCGCCTATTGCGCGGCGGCCATCAGTGCGAAGTTTTCGACACGAGACCGGAAAGCGTCAAGGAGTTGGCGAGCAAAGGCGCGGTTGGAGCCACTTCTCTTGACGATTTCATGGCCAAGCTGAAGCCGCCGCGCGCCGTCTGGTTAATGGTGCCTGCGGCAGCGGTAGAGGCCACTTTGCACGACCTTTCCGGCCGAATGCAGACAGGAGACACGATCATTGATGGAGGTAACTCTTATTACATTGATGACATCCAGCGCGCCAAGCAACTTAAAGCCAAGGGCATTCGCTATGTTGATGTCGGGACGAGCGGTGGCGTCTGGGGGATCGAGCGCGGTTATTGCATGATGATCGGAGGCGAGAATGAGGCCGTACAGCATCTCGACCCAATCTTCAAGACGCTTGCTCCCGGACGCGGTGATATCCCGCTCACGCCTGGGCGGGAAAAGGTTCCCGGCACCGCCGAGGAGGGTTATCTCCATTGCGGGCCGTCCGGCGCGGGCCATTTCGTGAAGATGGTTCATAACGGGATCGAATACGGAATTATGGCGGCCTACGCCGAGGGTCTGAACATTCTGCGGCACGCTAACGCCGGCAAGGACGGTGGCCGGGCGATTGACGCCGAGACGGCGCCGCTGCGATATCCTGACCATTATCAATACGACCTCAACTTGCCGGACGTTGCCGAGGTGTGGCGCCGGGGGAGCGTCATTGCATCGTGGCTGCTGGACCTCACCGCGATCGCGCTCTTCCGCCAACCCGATCTCAATCAGTTCTCGGGCAGGGTCTCGGATTCGGGCGAAGGCCGCTGGACCATCACAGCAGCTATCGAAGAAGGATCTCCGGCCCCCGTTTTAAGCGCGGCTCTCTACCAGCGGTTCAGCTCGAGGGGCGAGGAAGACTTCGCCGACAGGCTGCTCTCGGCCATGCGTTTCGAGTTCGGCGGCCACTTGGAAAAAAAGGCGTGAGCAACGAAGCCGAGCCGGCGATCCTGACAATAAACCCCGGGGGTCGTCTAGTCTTAAATTTGCGCTTTATCGGGTTTCCCGTTCGAAAACTGGTATTGATCTGATGCTGTTCGGCAAGGCGGAACAACTTGCCATCGGTGGCAGCCAATTCGTGGCGCGTGACCGCCGCCAGGTTGTTTTGGTCGAACGGTAGATCGAGCTGCCTAACTATGAAGCGGTGGTCATTGGTACAAAAACAGCCGCCGCAGCCGTAGCCTCAGAGTGCTGCGACGTGGCTGGCAACCAGCTGCCGTTGATCGAAACCCCTTTCGGAGTGCAGGCGCGCCTCGCACGGCGCCTGCGGGCACAATCACGCTCTTCGGTGGGCACACTCCCACCCAGGGTAGACCTGTTGCACGGCGGCACGGGGAGAGCGCAAACACATTCAGCCTCTGGCCTCCGGTTGTATCTGAGCTTTGTGCATTTCACGTTACGACGTCGCAGCCAGCAACCCAAGTCTTTCACCGGGCATTCCGGGGAAAGACGTCCGGTAGCCAATGACTCCCCCCACTTCCACCGCCCACGCCGTCGAATTCCGCGATGTATCGGTCTTCGTGGATCACCAGCGGGAAATTCTTCACCAATTGAATCTTGATGTGGTCGCCGGGGAAACGACGGTTTTCCTGGGACGAAGTGGTTCGGGCAAGACGACCACTCTGAAACTCATTAATCATCTCCTCACCCCAAGCTCGGGAGAGGTTCGCGTAGAGGGCAAGGCCACGACGCAGTGGGATCCGATCCGCTTGAGGCGGCGAATCGGCTATGTCATTCAGGAAACCGGCCTTTTTCCTCATTTCACGGTCGAGCGCAATGTGGGCCTTGTCCCCAGCTTGGAGGGCTGGGAACCCGAGCGCATTCATCAGCGAGTAGAAGAGCTCCTCCGCTTAGTAGGGCTCGGCGCGGAGTTTGCGCCCCGGCTGCCGAGCCAGCTTTCCGGCGGGCAGCGGCAGCGGGTGGGCGTGGCGCGGGCCCTTGCGGCAGACCCGCCTATCCTCCTGATGGACGAGCCTTTTGGAGCGCTTGATCCCATCACGCGCGCGGAGTTGCAACGCGAGTTTCTGGCGCTGCAAAAGCGGTTGCAGAAGACGGTGGTGTTTGTGACTCATGACGTTCGTGAAGCTTTGATGATCGCGACACGAGTGAGTCTTTTCGAAGCGGGGCGCCTGGTGGGGAGCTACACGCCGGCAGAATTTGCGCACGCGCCGGACCCGTTGATCCGGCAGTACCTGGCCGCCTTCGAGCCCGGACGAGCTAGCCTGGGCGGCATGGCCGAAAATTGAGTTCAAGGTCTGGCGAATCATCGGGCACATCGCCGAACCGGGCGTGCATTTACTGGAGCGAGACTGAACATGGGATTGCTGAGCTTCCTCTGGACCGATCGATCTGAGGTCTTCACGCTGACCGCGGAGCACCTCTGGATGGTCGGGATTTCCATGTTGCTTGCCGTGGTGATTGGTGTGCCGTTGGGAATTCTTATCGCCCGCAAACCGTCATTCCAAAAATCCGTTTTAGGAAGCGCGAACGTGATGGAGACGATTCCGAGCCTCGCGCTCTTTGGGTTACTGCTGCCTTTGCCGTGGCTGGGTTCGCGTGCGGACCGTCTTGCCATCCTGGCCCTGACGCTCTATGCGTTGCTTCCCATCATTCGCAATACGTACGCGGGGATTACGGGGATCGATCCCTCCATCGTGGAAGCAGGGCGAGGCATGGGCATGACGGATTGGCAGCTCCTCTATCAGCTTCAATTACCCCTTTCCCTGAGCGTGATTATTGCCGGCGTCCGCGTTGCCACCGTGATCTCTGTGGGCGTGGCGACCATTGCGGCCGCCATCGGCGCCGGAGGGCTGGGCGAGTTCATTTTCCGGGGGCTTTCGATGGTCAATGATAACTTGATCCTTGCCGGCGCCATTCCGGCGGCCATCATGGCGCTGGTGGCTGATGTAGCGTTGGGGCAACTCGAGCGGTTGCTGCGTCGAGGATAGGGATGTCTCTGCTGCGCGGTGTAACGCTGGGTATTCTCGGCTTGCTCCTGGTTTCGTGCGGACCTCCGCGGCGAGACGTGATCGTTGTTGGCTCGAAAAATTTTGCCGAGCAGGAAATCCTTGGAGAGCTACTCGCCCAGCATATCCACGCCATGACGGGGTTACCGGTCGAGCGGCGCTTCTACCTGAGCGGAACCTACATCTGCCAGCAAGCCATCCTGGCAGGGAGGATTGATGTTTATGTTGAATACACCGGGACCGCTCTTGAAGCCGTGTTGAAGGAACACGCGAGCGGGAGCCCGCAAGCTGTTTTCGAACGCGTGAAGAAAGAGTACGCGCGGCGTTTCGGTTTGGTGGTGACTCCCTCGCTCGGCTTTCAAGATAGCTTCGCTATCGTGATCCGCAGCGATGATGCACGCCAGCATCACTTGCAGACGATTTCGCAGATCGCTCCGTACGCGACTCACTGGCGCGCCGGTTTCGGCTACGAATTCATGGAACGCCAAGACGGTTACCGCGGTTTCGTTCGAACCTATGATCTCCACTTTGCCGGCCCTCCACGAATTATGGATCTCGGCTTGCTCTATCGCGCTCTGATTTCGAAACGAGTTGATCTCATCGCCGGAAATTCAACGGACGGCCTGATTGACGCCTATCATCTGGTCATTCTTCAAGACGACAGGCACTACTTCCCCCCTTATCAGGCGGTGCCCGTCGTACGGCGGCAAACTCTCATCCTGCACCCATCGGTCCGGAAGGCATTGATGGATCTCGCAGGTAAACTTTCAGTCGAAGAAATGCGCAAAATGAATTATGAGGTCGTCGCCGGACATCATCCCGCCAAAGAAGTGGTTGAACAATTTCGCAAAGCGCACGCGCTGTAATGAGAGGCTGGCGCACCAAAAACTTTTTGGGCGCCGGTTATGCGTTCCATCGCTCCGCCGCGAACAGCGCAGCAAACGGCGTCCCTACGAAATCATCCCTCCAGCCGTTCGTGACAAAAGTCATCGTTTGCCGGTTTTGTTTTGGCTACTCTTAAAAGCGCCCACTTAAACGATGGAGGGCAAGACTATGCGTGCAGTCAACGCAGAAGCTAAAGTGCGCGAGGTTGCTTTACTTTGGCCGGAGTCCGTCAAGGTGTTTTCCCGGCACAATATGGATCTTTGCTGCGGGGGCGAGCTGTCGCTCCGGGTTGCCGCCCAGAAGCACAATCTGGATCTCGACCAACTGCTCAGGGAGTTGAACGAGGCGGTCGAGGTTCGCGCCACGGTGAAGTGATGAAGCGGGTTTGTGTCCTTCGGCTTTCGCTTGGTGGCACGCGACCGCGTGGGGCGGATGATACGAGTCTGTGTGAGGAGAAAACGGGCATGGGCAAAATCACGGGGTCAACCAGCGTCGCAGAAATCATTCGGCTCTGTCCTTCGGCGCGGCGAATTTTCGATCAGCATGGACTCAAAGGCTGTGGCGGCAAGAACGGTCCTGCCGAGCCGCTTGAGTTCTTCGCATCAGTCCATGAGGCGAACCTTGAAGCCCTTTTGAAAGATCTTAACGCCGAGATCACGAGCTCCGCGAAGCAAGGCTACGTCTATCATGAGGCTTTGGCCGACTATATTTACCGGCGCTTCTTCAAGACCGCGATCGTCATCGTGCTCACGCTCGGAGGACTGTGGGGCGTCGTCGCGTTAATCAAGATTTCGCTGGGAGGGTCTATGCTCCAGCCGGATCTCCTTCCGGCGATTCACGCGCACGCGCACGCCATGGTGTTTGGCTGGGTGGGGCTTTTCGTCATGGGCTTTGCCTACCAATCGTTCCCCCGTTTCAAGATGACCACGCTGTGGCGGCCTCGGCTGGCCAACGCCACGCTCTACCTGATGGTCGGGGGGATTGTTCTGCGCATGTCGGCGGACATGCTGCAGCACGGCGCGATGGCACTGAGTCTTGGCGGCGTAGCGACTGCGGCTGAGATTACAGCCATTGCGCTTTTTGCTCTGATTATCCTGAAAACGGCGCGGCAGTCCATGAGCCCGCGCAATCCTTACGAACTCTTCATCGTCGCCGCGGTCGCTTGGTTTCTGATTCAGGCCATATTCAGCGGATTCTTTTTCTTCGCCGAATCAACCGCGGCGAACTTAGAGCAAACCGTGGTTCGCACCGCCTTGCTCGACGGGCCGCTGCGTGCGATGCAGTTTCTAGGCTTCGCCGCCCTGATCATTGCCGGCGTGAGCCAACGCTTCGTGCCGGTGGTTTACGGCCTAGGCCAGCCCAGGCACGACCGCCAGAAGCTGATCTTCTGGCTGATGAACGGCAGCCTGATTCTGGACGTGGCAAGCTACGTGGCTCTGCTCACCACGGGTAATCCCTTCTTCGGTTTCACGCTTGAACTGTCCTATCTCCTGATGGTGCTCTGGGCGCTCCTGCTCGTCGTTCAGCTTCGCATATTCCGCCGCCCGGCACAGCGCGACCGAAGCTGGAAATTCATCCGCGCGGCCTACGTCTGGCTGATCGTTGCCATCGTGATGATGCCGCTCTTGATGCCGTATGGCTCCTGGGAGGGCGAAGGTTTTTCCCATGCCTTCTGGGGCGCGCACCTGCACGCCTTCACGGTGGGTTTTGTCAGCATGATGATTCTCGGTATCTCCTCGCGCGTCGTTCCCATTCTCGCGGGGGTAGACTCACACAAACTCAGCTCGCTGTGGGGGCCGTTTATTCTACTCAATGTGGGCTGCGTCGGCCGCGTGGCACTGCAAATTCTCACGGACTGGAGGCCCGCCGCAGCTTACCCGCTGATTGGCTTCACGGGGGTCATCGAGCTTGCCGCGCTCGCTTGGTGGGGAATCGGGTTATGGCGCGTGATGAACCTCTCGAAAACGCATCGCGAAAGCGTCCTGCGCGTTCCGGTTCCACTCGAAGCGCGATAGTATTTCACGCTGGAAATCGCACGCGATACGAGGATGGGCCGTGCAGCAAACCCCCGCGTCTGTTCCGGTCATAACGCGGCCTACAACGCCGCGAGGTGTAGCCCCGAGTGCAGCAGATAGAACACGGTGAGCCATCCGACCGCAACCAGAACGGCCGCTTCGACCAGATCAAAGACGATGATGGCCCCGCGCGCCTGATGGGTTTCAGCGGAAAGATCAACCCCTCCGCTGAGGTGGATTGTGCGCAACTCCCCCGCTCCCCAAACGGCGAAGTGGATGGCCGCGAATACGACCACCAAAGCTTTCCAGGCGGACGACGGCCATAAGGGCCAAACCGCGAGAGTCAGCAGCCAGTACAAGGCCTCAACCCGAAGCGCCCGCTGCGGAGGAAACCACCGCTTGATCCACGAACCGGCAGGCCCATTCCACGCGTCGAGGATCTTCGCTGTTGATACGTGGATGAGCAGCATCACAACGGTATAAGCGGCAACGATGAGGGCAAGAATTTTCATAGGATTCAACATCGCGGACCGCGGCAGCGTGCGATTCCTCTTTACTCCCGCCCGGTTCGCCGCGGCTGCCTCTCGATAAAGAACTCGTTAAGCCGGGAGAGCAGGTTATTCAAATCCGCGCCGTCCGCCGCCGCGGCTTCGGCAAGGCTGAGTGACCGGGGAACTTCACGCCTCCCGGCCAGCGTTTTCAAGCCCGCATCAATTAGGACGGGCTTTGTTTTTGGAAAGCTCGTGACGTACCAATAGAGAGGTAGCTTTGCGCTTACGCCGCTCGCTGAAAACCATGCCGGCAGCGGCTGCGTGAGTGTCACCGCCATGTTCACCACAAAGGCGATGACTGCCCCTAATTCGAGAAATGCTGAAACGGGCAAAACGCTCCAGAGCATCCCCCCCGAATAGGCCACCGCCTCGCTCAGAACTCTCAGGAGACATCCCACGCTCAATAGCCAGAGACTCACCGCCATGATTCGGATACTGTATAGCTCACGACCGTTCAGAAAAGAAGGCAAGATTCGAGGTGCAATGGCAAAGATCAGCGTGGCAATGAAGCCCACCGTGATCGCATGGCGTGAGGCCCCTTCGAGGCCCGTAATGCGGGGCGCAAGGTCCGCAACCACCCCCAACACCGCTCCTACTACAAGCCACCCATAGGCCAGCCGGATGAAGGCTGGATAACGCCCGTAAACACCCACCAGCTTAGGAGGGCGTGCCGGATGATGAAAGATGCGTATTGCCCATACGGCATAACATGTAAGCGCCATGGCGAATAAATCCGCCAAGAGGAATTGGCGCACGAGCGCGCAGATCACGATGGCGACAACACCGATCGAAAGCCTTTGAGCGGCTCGATGAATGGGGCTCTGCAATCCCAGAAAGATCGTGACGAACCTGGTGCTGAACCCCCATGCCACGGTGACCGCGAATCCCCAAAGGGCGATGACAAGAAAGGTTCGGTCCCAAAAAGGAGGGAACGCCGGGGACTCACCCCGCAGGGCAAGAAAAGTGCACACCCCCAGGTTCAGGAGCAGTGCCACGCCCAAGGCGCCAAAACCGCAAATGCCGAGCCATGAGCCAAGGTCGCTCGGCTTCTTTCTATTACCGCCGCCTCGAAAGACAAGAATGCGTTGCGTCAGCGCGTAAGCAGCAAGCTCCAAAAGCGCCGAGCCGACCAGCCCCACGCGCCATTCGTGGGCGCCGATTCCTGCCCACCATCGCCAGGCAACCCCAACCGTCCAAAGCACCCAAATAGTCCAAACTAATCCAAAACTCTTTAGCGGGCGGCCGCGAAATTTAGGCAGGACGTAGAGCGAAATGCCGAAGATAAAGCTGCCCACCCATCCAAATAACTGTGCGTGCCCATGAGCCTGGATCCAGGCCGTGCTGGCGGCTGTTGCGGCTCGACGCTCGGAGATAACAATCAGGTTCCAGACGCCGAGGAACGTACCGGGGAGTGCAAGAAATGCAAGGCCTGCCAGAATAAACGCGGCGAGAGCCTTTGCCGCACGGCGCTCAGGAGCTGGGTCTGCATAGTCTGCCGGCCCTTGCCGGTCGCGCTCGTAGGCCAGCCGCCATGGCCCCGGCAGATTCTCCTCAACAACACTCCTTCTGCTCATCGCCCTCAACCGCAAACCCTCCGGCTTCGCTGCTTAGAAATCCACCAGAACTACTACGGCGCGTGGATGGATCACATTCAATGACTTTGGTCATGGAAATCGCCCGTCACACCTGTCAACCGTCGGCTTCCACTTCAGCTTGGAGCGCTTTGAGGTCAAGCACGGTGACTCGTTTCCCTTTCAATCGGATAATACCCATGCTCTGAAACCGGCCCAGATTCCGAGAGACCAATTCCCGGACAGTTCCAATCTGCGCGGCCAGTTCCTGGTTCGTAGCAGACAGGTCAAACACGATCCCGTTCCCGGTTCTCTTTCCTTCATCCTCCGCCAGCCGCAGCAGAAGCGAGGCTAAGCGGTGGCGCACACTCGCGAAAGACAGCTCATTAATGAGATTTACCATCGCTCGCAGTCGTGACCCCACCACCTTCAAAACCTTCAATGCCACCTCGCGATGCTCAAGACACAGCGCCTGAAAGTCATGCTTCCGGATGTGAAGGAGAGTAGATTCTGTAAGCGCCGCCGCTGAAGCCGGATAGTTGCCTCCGTCAAAAACGGGCAGCTCGGCGATGGAAGCCCCGGCCCTCTCGATGGTGAGGATCTGTTCGCGTCCGTTGGGCGAAGTTCTGAAAATTTTGATTTGGCCGGATTCAATCACGTAGAGGCCTTCGCAAGGGTCCCCTTCGACGAACACCGCCTGGCCCGGCGCGTAATGCAATTCTACGGCGCGGTCCAAAAGAAAATTTAATTCCATTCTCGATAAATCTGCGAAAAGCGGGATATCCTTCAGCGAAACGCGGCGCCGTGAGACCATAGCCCCACTATTGTAACCACAAACACCGGGAAACTGTCTGATGTCGCGGACGCTAGACTGCCAACCGTGCCGTGGACAATTCATCGCGACCCCGTCTCACGGGATCCCGTAAAAGGAGTGCTGGAAGGTGTCGAAAAGTAGCGCGGGATGTTGGAAATGCTTCGCCCAGGGCGCTGTCCTGATTCACGTGATAAGTTGAACGGCAACTCCCTGGCCGGGTTCGGATAGAACCGTTCCTATCCCACCAGCACTTGGTCGAGAAGCTGGTTGACCGCCCGGTGCGCTTCTTCGATGGCCGTTCGATGATCGGGGGCGCCAGAAAGGTCAGTATTCGCGAATACGATCCTTCCGAAGGGGCCGCCGCGCAAGATCTCGCGGGGCGCGGGGTTTCCGTCTTTGCCAAAATAGAAACCCGGTTGCGGGCTTACGTAGGCATGACCCCAACGGTTGAGGACGATCCCGGCAATGTCCTTGCGTGAATCAAAACCCGATTGGGAGAACATCGCTGCCAACTGTTCGCGAATCCTGCGCTCGTACTCGCGAAACGAAGTCGAGAGAAGCTCGGCTCGGCCGAGATTTCCCTGCTCCTGAAGCGGTAGCCCGGAATGAGGAAAAAGAACTTTCAGCGTTATCACGACCGGAGAGTCCGGCCCGATGGTTTTATTGCTGGTTGAGAACGTCGGAACCTTTCTGACGGCAGTAAAACTGCCCAGGCCCTCGAACCATCGGCATCCCGAGACGCCCAACTTGTACAGGAACCGCCAATTCCGCACGGCCACGTTTGCCATCAGACACGGCGAACGGTAAAACTGGTCATAAGCCTGACGCTGCTGGGAGGGCAAATCGCGCACAATCAGCTTCGAAGTCCAGCAACCGCCGGCCAGCACTGCAGAACGTGCTCTAAGGCGATAAACCTTGCCGCCGCGCGTGTAAGCCACCGTAACAAAATTCGACGTTGACGGATTGCCTTCGTGCTTCACCCAGACAACCGTGCTACCCAGGCGAATCCGGGCAGGCTGTCCGGGACGGTCAAGCGCGGAAAAATTGATGCGGTTGCGGCAAACCGCCTCAAGGGTGCGGGGACCTGGAATCGACTGCGGAATCAGCGTCTTGACGATCTGGCGGCCAATGCCGGCGTTGCCTCCCGGAAACGAGTGCGTCTGGTCATTCAGAGCGTGCTCCGCTTCAAAGGCGTAAATACAATACGCGGAGAGAGCGTCAGGCCCCGCCCCGAAGCCGCCGCCCTCGTCGGTCATAAACGTCTCAATCGTCTCGCTGCTTAAACGGTAGTTTTCCATCAGGTACTGCTTAACCGTCATGCTGTCCAGTCGCCGCGACTTCGCATCGCCGGGATAATCGAAGGGAAGACCGTCTTTCTGTTGGTTATGATACCTGAGAAGCTCAGCGCGAGTAGCGGCCGGAATGGGCGCTCCCCTCAGTTGCTTCCCCCACGGATCGATCAGCCACATGCCCGGCTTCTGGCCAAATTTTGCCCCGAAGTAGAACCCATAAGGCGATCTCATATCTTCAAAGCTCGTGCCCAGCGGAATCTCGGGAGAGGAAGCGCTCCACGTTTGATACTTGAAATGCCTCCAGTCTAATCCGATCAAATTATAGAGCCTCGCCATGAAGCTGAACGGAAAGGGTACCTGGAAATGATCTGACCCTTGCGGCCCCATCACCCGCTGGCCATCAACAATGAACTCGTTTCGTTTCGCTTCACCACCGAAAATGGGATGATCTTCGAGGACCAGGGAGGTAAGACGAGAACCCGAATACTCTTTGAAAAACAGCGCGGCGGCGAGACCACTGATTCCCCCGCCGATAACGACGCAATCGAAGATTTCGCCCGTGTCAATCGTGTCTGCCGGAAGCGCCGTAAAGACACGATTGCGGATTTGATGGCCGGCGGTCATCACCTCGAAGGTGTTGCCGTTGGAATCCGCGTAGTCTCCCACGCCGCCGTATCCTGTCCACTCATCCCGTGCGAGAAGCTGTCTGGGGCTCAGCGAGCCGAGCAGCACGCTGCCCGAAGCCAACAGAGTTGAATTCAAAAAATCGCGACGGCGAATCTGCTGGCTCATCCCGAGCGCCTTATCCTGTGGACCACGCTCTTCCGATGAAGACATTCTTTCAGCCCTCCCATGCCTGTTTCGCAGTTACACCAACTCCCGGATCAAAGCTCTTCGCGTTGCAGCCTTTCCCACCACATTTGCCGCCTTCGGAATAATCGATTGCACAAATCTCAAAGGTTACACCCATCGGGGAAAACCATATCACATCTCTGCGAATGAGAACACCCGGGAGTCGGCGATGTTTTCTCGTAGGCGGGCGCTGCTGCCGAAGGGGCTCCTCGAAAGGACATGAACGACCATCGCAGCTGCTTCGGGCTGCCAGACGAGACTTCTCGCCAGCGGCTTAGCGACTGATGTGAAAGGGTGGCGCGAGAGCCCGTCCTTCAGTTGATATCGCCCTTGGTGGTGAGAAATCCGGTCTACACGAACCGCCGTCAGCCAGCAACGGGCATTTGCTCCAGCAGCGCTCTCTGAGCGCCGAAACGACGGTGGCCAGAGGCCGCCGCTTCGGAGTCGAACGTCGCGGACTTATGATGGCATCTTTAGAACCCCCTTCCGTCATTACCTAGTATTATGCTTTATGCGTAATTCCAAGTCTCCCGAAAGGAGAAGCTCATGGGCGATTCTGCCACCGACAACCAGCTTAGCCAAATCGCAAGCGGGCCTCCGCCAGATACAATCTCCGGCGTGCTCATCCTGATGCGAAAAATCGACAATCTACTGCCAAGCGGTGACGGGCTCAAGTGGTTCAATCTTCTCTACATGAGGGTCACAGAGCAGGTAGACAGTAACCCGCCGTCGGGCGGGTGGGCAGATCCGGCGTGGCTTACGCACCTCGATGTTGTCTTTGCCCAGTTCTATCTCAACGCAATCTCAAGTTGGCTGAATGGTTCCGCAACCGTACCCAGTCCGTGGAGGGCGCTGTTCGAGGCGCGCTTTCGCCCGGACATTGAGCGCATCCAGTTTGCTCTGGCGGGAATGAACGCGCATATCAATCACGATCTGGCCCTGGCTCTGCTGCAGACCGACGCCGAATTGAATCTCGTTGCGGGCAAGACGAGCCCGCAGTACGCTGATTTTGAGCGCGTGAATGGGATCCTGGAAGCCGTCCTTCCCACCGCGCTGCAGTTCCTCGCGACAGGAATTCTCGGCGAACTGGCGCAGGACACCGGAAAAATCGGGAGGCTTCTTGCGATTTGGAAGATCGGCAAGGCGCGGGATTTAGCCTGGGACTTCGCCGGCCATCTTCGTTCGCTGACGGGGATGGCGCGCACCGGGGCTTTAACTATGCAAGACCAGATAACTGGAGTTTTGGGTCGCAGCCTACTTTTAACAGACTGATTCAGTGCGTCCGCCCAGTGGCGTTGGCCGCAGTCCTGCCAGACTCGAGCGAACCCAAATAGCTGGATCGCTTCCGATTCGGCCGTAAGCCGCCCGGAATCCTCGAGTGAGTATCGCGCAGGCTTCGCTGCTGACACGTTCATTCTGCGAGAGGCATGAGAATGCCATCCGAGGGAGGAATTGCGGTGGCGGGCGGCGTTCGAGGAGGTGAAATCCACATTTCCGAGTTTTCGACTGCAGGAACGTTCCGGCGCTTTGAATCATCTACTTGCGTATGTGCCGTGCGTCCGCCTTGAAAAGCCGCGGTGGGCGCGGAGATACCTGAGTCCTTCAGCCGGAAGGGGCGCCCGCGATTGAATGGGGTCAGCAGAATGAAACCCCGAAAGGCGGAGACTCGTATGGTCTATGTTGGCCTGATCAACACGACAGAGGAGATGGTGTGCGTTTTGTGATAGATAAAAGCGAAAATCGCTTCAGAGCACTTCGCCTTTGGACGGTGGGCGGGATTGTGCTCTTGGGTTGTGTTGCCGCCCTGATTCCGGCCTGCGCGACGAAGGCAGGCGGCAAAGAAGAGAAGCAGAAGCCGGCGTTTATGCCGCCTGTGGTGATTGTGGCGCCTGTTGTTGAGAAGACCGTGCCCATTTATGAGGAGTATGTGGGGCAGACTAACTCCGTCAACACGGTCGAGATCAGGTCTCAGGTGCAGGGCTATCTCGAACGCATGGCGTTTGTGGAAGGATCGACCGTACAGAAGGGCCAATTGCTCTTCCTGATCGACCCGCGGGAATATCAAGCCGCCGGGGCAAAGGCGCGCGCGGCTGTCGACCAAAGCCGTGCGGCGCTGGCTAAATCGCGAAGAGACGTGGCCCGTTATGCACCGCTCGTCAAACAGCACGCCGTGAGCCAGGAGCAGCTTGATACCTCGGTGGCTGAGGAAGAAGAGGGCCAGGCGAATGTGGAATCGGCCAAGGCGCAATTGGCGCAAGCCCAGCTCAACCTCGGTTACACGCAGATTCGCGCTCCCCTTACGGGCCGCATCGGACAGGCTCAAATGAAAGTGGGCGCGCTGGTTCAGGCAGGGTCAAGCCTGCTTACGACTATTTACAGCGTTAATCCGATGTACGTGAATTTCAGCGTCAGTGAGGCCACCTATCTCGAGTTTGAAAAGAGGTCAGGCTCGCGGCTCCTGCGCAGCTTCCCGCCGCTGGACATTATCTTGGGCGATAATTCCATCTACCGTTACAAAGGGCACATCGACATGGTCTCCCCGCAGGTCGATCCGGCTACCGGTACGCTCGGAATGCGAGTCGAGGCGCCGAACCCCGCCGGCTTCCTCCGGTCCGGACTTTTTGTTCGCGTCCGGCTGATGGTTCACCAGCAGCCGGACGCCAAGCTGGTTCCCACCGAAGCCGTCCAGGAAGTGCAGGGGGTTCAATCGGTGCTCGTCGTGAGCGCGCAGAATAAGGTTCAATTCCGCACCGTGACGGCGGGCAGCACGGTGGACAACATGCGCATCATCGAAAGCGGCCTTAAGCCCGGTGAGCGCGTGATTGTGCAGGGCGGGCAAAAGGTGCGCCCCGGCTTAACGGTGACGCCCGAAGAGCGGTAAAGGGACGCTTTAGCAACAGGGCGCTGCTTTCCGCTTCCGCACGCGCAGGCGGCGAGAGGCCGCCATTACAGTGAGACCGCATGTTCGTAAACTTCTTCATTGACCGTCCGATTTTCGCTGCGGTCATCTCCATTCTGATTTTCGTCGCCGGCCTGCTGGCGATGCTGAGCCTTCCGATCGCCCAGTACCCGAAGATCGCCTTGCCGGTGGTGCAAGTTACAGCCACTTATCCCGGCGCGGACGCGCAGGTGGTTGAGCAGACGGTGGCGACGCCGATTGAGGAGCAGGTGAACGGCGCCGAGGGCATGGTCTACATGCAGTCGACCAGCTCAAATTCGGGCCAGATGGTTCTGAACGTCACGTTCGATCTCAGCCGAAATCCAGACCTCGCGGCTGTGGACGTCCAGAACCGCGTTTCGCTCGCCGAGCCTGACCTGCCGGAAGAGGTCACCCGCCTCGGCATCTCGATCAAGAAGCAATCTGTAAACTTTGTGACGCTGGTGACGTTGTCGTCGCCCGGCGGAGCCTACGACGCAACGTTCCTGAGCAACTACGCTACGATTCACATCGTGGATGCGCTCTCCCGCCTGCAAGGCGTCGGGAGCGTTATCGTCTTTGGCCAGCGGAACTACAGCATGCGCGTCTGGCTCAATCCGGACAAAATGGCGCAGATGGGGATCACGCCCACGGACGTAGCGAACGCGATCCGCGAGCAGAATGTGCAAGCGCCCGCCGGACAGGTCGGCGGACCACCCGCACCCGCCGGGCAGCAGTTTCAATATACGGTGCAGGTGAAAGGCAGGCTGTCTTCGGTTCCCGAATTCGGCAATATCATCGTCCGGGCAAATCCGGATGGATCTCTGGTGCACATCCACGACATTGGGCACGTGGAGCTTGCGGCGGAGAATTACTCCTCGTTTTCGCGCTTGAATGGCGGCCCCACGGTGGTGCTGGCCGTCATGCAGCTTCCAGGCGCGAACGCGCTCAACGTGGCGACGGAAGTGCACAATGAGATGAAGACGCTGGCCGGGAGTTTTCCCACCGGCGTGGCCTACCAAATCCCGCTCGACACCACGCGGTTCGTTAAGGCGTCGATTAACGAAGTGGTTTTCACCTTGGCCCTCACGTTTGGCCTGGTCTTCCTGGTTGTTTTCGTCTTCCTGCAGAGTTTCCGCGCCACGCTGATTCCCGCGCTCACCGTGCCCGTTTCGCTGGTGGGCGCGTTCGCCATCTTCACGCTGCTGGGCTTCTCGATCAATACGCTCACGCTTTTCGGCCTCGTGCTCGCGATCGGCCTGGTCGTGGATGACGCCATTGTGGTGGTGGAGGCGTGCCAGGTTCATATCGACGAGCACGGCATGTCGCCGCGTGACGCCGCGAAGCGTGCGATGAGCGAAGTTTCCGGCCCCGTCATCGCCATCGCCCTGGTGCTGACGTCGGTGTTCGTGCCGGTGGCTTTCATCGGCGGCGTCACCGGCCAGCTTTATAAACAGTTCGCACTCACGCTCGCCGCGTCCGTCTTGCTCTCGGCGCTGCAAGCCCTCACCTTGAGCCCTGCCCTCTGCGCTCTTCTCCTCAAGCCGGCTCGGATGCCGCGGGGACCGCTGGGCTGGTTCTTCCGCGGATTTAACTGGCTGTTTGGAGGCGTTTCGCGGGGTTACGTGGACTCCGTCAAGCTCCTGGTTCGCCGCAAAGCGATTGTGATCGTGGGATTGCTCGCCGTTTGCGCGGGCGTCTACTTTCTACTTCGCGCGCTGCCGAGCGGCTTTGTTCCCAATGAGGATCAAGGTTATTTCTTCACCAACGTGCAGCTTCCTGACGGCGCCTCGCTTGAGCGGACCAGCGCGGTGGTGAAACAGACGGAGGACATCCTGAAGCAGACGCCGGGCGTTCAAGATGTTGTCGCGGTGGGCGGCTTCAGCTTTGTCTCCAGCACTTATGACTCGAACGACGCCACACTGTTCGTCATGCTTAAACCGTGGGATGAGAGAAAGTCCGCCACGCTCTCGCTTGAAGCCATTCTCGGGCGGACTCAGGGCCGTTTTTTTGGCATTCCTCAGGCGATGATTCTCAATTTTGCCCCTCCGCCGATTCAAGGTCTCGGGACGACGGGCGGCTTCCAGTTCGAGCTGGAGGACCGAAGCGGCGCTAACGTCGGTGATCTCGCCAAAGTCGCCGGACAGCTGATGGCGGCGACTGGCAAGGAAAAGGCGATCAGCGCGGTGTTCACCGGATTCCGCGCGGACGTTCCGCAGATACGCCTTTCGGTCGATCGCGCGAAGGTGAGAACGCTGGGCGTGCCCCTCAGCGACGTGTTCGATTCGCTCAACACAAACCTCGGAGGGCTGTACGTCAACGACTTCAACCTTTTCGGCCGCACCTATCACGTCATGCTGCAAGCGGCCGCGCCATTTCGCTCTCAGGCGCAACAGATCGGTAATTACTACGTCCGGGGTGCGAACGGCCAGATGGTCCCGCTCAGTACGCTCGCGTCACTCCAGCCGATCAACGGGCCGGCCGCGATCACGCACTTCAACCTTTTCCGGTCCGTCGAAATCGACGGCGCTCCGGCCCCAGGGTACAGTTCCGGGCAGGCCATCACGGCGATGGAAGACGCGGCGAAGAAAGTGCTTCCCACCGGATACGGATACGAATGGACCGGCATGTCATACCAGGAAGTCAAAACGCATGGCCAGTTCGTCTCTGTGCTCCTGCTGGCCGTGCTTTTTGTGTTCCTTTTCCTGGCTGCGCTCTATGAAAGCTGGCTGGTTCCGATCGCGGTCATCCTTGCCGTCCCGCTGGGAATCCTGGGAGCGCTGGCAGGAACTTGGATGCGAGGATACGCCAACGATGTTTATGTACAGATCGGCCTCGTCGTTCTGGTCGGGTTGGCGGCCAAGAACGCGATCCTGATTGTCGAGTTCGCTAAGACGCGATACGAGCACGGCCTCACGCTGTTTGAAGCGGCGGTAGAAGGCGCGCGCGTGCGTTTCAGACCTATTCTGATGACGTCCTTCGCGTTCATTTTTGGTGTGCTTCCGCTCGCCATCGCGACCGGCGCCGGGTCAAACTCACGCCATTCACTCGGCACGTCGGTCGTTGCCGGAATGATCGCAGCCACGATTCTGGCGGTGCTGTTTGTTCCGACGTATTACAGCGCGATCCAGGGTTTGACGCGGCGCGAAACGCCTGCCGGCCCATCCGGTCCCGCGGCGGAGCGTAACGGCGAGGCGATCGGAGTCGCGGGCGACGCCGAGAGGCCGAGCGTCCGGGGTGAACACGCATGAAGCAGCGCCTCGCGGGCATCATCGCCATCGCCGCTCTCGCCTCGGGTTGCACGGTCGGACCGAACTACAAGCGTCCGGCGGTTCCAATCCCGCCCTCTTATCGTGGCGAGGCGAACCTTGCGGAGAGGGCCGCGCCGCAGCCAGCCGCGGCTTCCTTCGGCGGGCTGAAATGGTGGAATGTGTTCCACGACCCGGTGCTGCAAAAGCTGATCGGCGCCGCGCTCAAGCAGAACTACGACGTGCGGATCGCCGCCGCCCGAATCCTGCAGGCGGAAGGCGAACTGCGCGTGGTCCACGCACAGCAGTTGCCGCAGGCCAGCGCCAACCCGAGCGCCACCCGCCAGAAGGTTTTCTTTTCACCGACGTTTCCCAGTTTTAAGTACAGCCAGTACCGGCTGGGCGGCTCAGTCTCATGGCTGCTCGATTTCTGGGGCCAGTACCGGCGCGCAACCCAGGCGGCGCGAGCGAGCCTGCTGGCTTCGAGATATAACCAGGACGCGGTCCGCGTGACGCTTGTTTCCAGCGTGGCCAGCGCTTACTTCGAGCTTCGGGAGCTTGATCTCGAGCTCGATATTTCCCAGGCCACGCTGAAGTCGCGCCAGGCTTCGCTCCGGCTGACGCAAATCAAGGAGCAGGGCGGCGTCTCTTCGATGCTCGATGTGCGCCAGGCCGAGTCGCTGGTGGAAACCGCTCAGACCAGCATCACCGATACTAAGCGATTGATCGCGCAAGAAGAAGACGCCATCAGTATTCTGTTGGGAGAAAACCCCGCAGCCGTCCCGCGCGGTTTGCCGCTTGATCAGGAGGCTAGCGTTCCTGAGCTTCCGCCTGGGCTGCCGTCTTCCCTGCTTGAGCGCCGTCCTGACATCCGGCAGGCGGAAGAACAACTGATTGCCGCGAACGCTGAAATTGGCGTCGCGAGGGCGCAATTCTTCCCGCAGATTTCGCTCACCGGTTCTGCCAGCGCGGAGAGCTTCCAGCTTGGCCAGCTTTTCTCGAATGACGTATGGAGCTTCGCGGCCGGTTTGACGCAGCCGCTTTTCGAGGGTGGGGCGCTGCGCGGCAACTTGCAGGCCGTCCGAGCCGAACGGCAGGAAGCGCTACTCACGTATAAAAAAACGATTCAGGAAGCCTTTCGTGAAGTCTCGGACGCGTTAATCGGTTACCAACAGACCCGGAAATTCCTGGCGCAACAGCAGACCCTTACGCGCACGCTGGCAGACGCGGACCACATCGCACAGCTCCAGTACCAAGGCGGCGTCACGTCCTTCCTCGATGTCCTCACGCAGGAAACCCAGTACTTCAGCGCCCAGCTTGGCTCCGCCCAAGCCAGGCTCAATGAATTAGACTCCGTGGTTCAGCTCTACCAGGCGCTGGGCGGCGGATGGCAGCAGTAACGGGATCGCCTGATCTCGCCCTCCGCTTCGGCCTTCGATGCTCATGCAAACCTTGTGGCGATAACTTGTGTGGCTGGAGCGGAGCTCTCTCACCGCCGAAAAACCGGCGGCGGGAGGCCGCCGCTACAACAGCCTAATCCGGCCATCAGAAAAGGCTCGTTCTTCGGGTGTATTATCGATGGGTCTCAGCCTTCCCATGATAAAGCCTGCCAGCCCGGCGCGCAGAAACGTCCTCGTGGCCTTCGCAATGGCGATTTTGGCCGTTGTCTGCGCGTGCCGAGCCTCTGCCAGCCCGGCAAAAGGAAATGCAATCATCGCGGCCCGTGTCGTTGACGCCAGCACCGGGCAGACCATTCCTTGTACCGTTACGATCCGGGCCTCTGATCACTCCATTGTGGTCGAAAACCCTGATTTTGCGGGAGGGTTCAGGTCCAGCGGCTCTTTCGAGAAGACCGTTCCAGCCGGAGCGACAACCATAACCGTCAGTCGCGGGTTTGATTATGTAGCCCAGCGGCGGACGTTTGATCTGCGCCCGGCACAACGGGCGCACGTCACCTTTCGGCTGCGCCGCCAGGCGCACCTACGCCGTCTTGGTTGGTACTGTGGTGACAGCCACATCCACATGATTCATGGCGAGCCGAAAATTCTCGTGGGCTTTCCTTACGTGGCGCTTGCGGGACGGGCGGCAGGGCTGGATTATATGTCGATTGCTCAAGATTGGAATCTCCCTCCCGCTCAAATAACTCCCACCCATCTGACCGCGTTGTGCAACAGCCTCAGTACGCCGGATTTCATTTTTACTTGGAACATGGAAGCTCCCAAAAACTACTGGCGCGGCGACGTCACACACTGCCTTGGCCACTGCTGGACGCTCGGCATGCAAGGCTATACGCCGAAGGGCAACGATGCCATTCAAGAGCTCACTCGGATGAGTGCGTACGATTATGAAAGCGAAAAGACGCCGGCTCCGAATTTCGAATCGCAAGCGCTCATTCATGCGCTAGGAGGCATTGTCGCGTATACGCATCCGTGCCGGTGGTGGTGGGGAACGTGGGGTGGCAAGGGAAGATATCCTGTGGAAGCTGGAAAGTTTACTTCCAATATGGCGCAAGAGCTTCCCTACGATACGGTGGTGGGGCCTACCTACGATGCGATCGACATTCTGATGCAATCGTGGGATCACGAAGCGAACCTGCAAGCTCAAAGGCTATGGTTCCTATTGCTGAATGAAGGGTATCAAATAGCGGGAACCGCCTCCACCGATTCCACCTTCAACAATCCTGGGGCGGCTCTCCCAGGAATCGCGCGGGTTTACACTCACATCGAAGGACCTCCCAGCATTGCCGCAATCGCCCATTCCATGAAAGCTGGCAGGAACTTCGTGACCAGCGGCCCGCTGCTGCTTCTGGAAATTGGCGGCCATTCCGTCGGAGACGTTGTCCGTGTGAATCACCCTACGGATTTCCAAGTGAACATCCACGCGTGGCCGTCAGGGGCCGTTGGAGAATATCTTACGAAGGTAGAGTTGATTCGCAACGGCAAAGTCGTCGAAACGTTTGCGCCTAGGCATGGAAGAAAAGAGTTCACGGCCCAGTTCAGCATCCACGAAAGGGGCAACGCCTGGTATATAGCGCGCTGCTTCGGGTCAACCGAATTGCAGGTTGCCATTACCAATCCGATTTACTTTGAGGGCCGCCGCTACAAGCCGCCGCAGCCTACACTAGCTCATGTAACCGGAATCGTTACCGATCAAGCGACGGGAAAACCCTTGGATGGCACGTTAGACGTTGTCCGAATGGTTGGCCTTACTCCGTCTCAGCTTTCAACGCAAGCGTTCACTGACGGGCGATTCACGCTAGCCGTTCCTGGCGCCGCAAGGCTGCGAGTGGAGGCGCCAGGCTATCGGCCTGTGATAGAGAGTGTGTTTATGGACGATGCGCCGCTTTTGCGCATGACGTTGAACATGCGAGAGGCTGAAATCACCGATTGGCGGACGTTCGAGGAAATAAAGAACCTGCTCGGCAATGTGAGGCTCACGTTCCAGCTTATTCCGTCGGATCGCGAGTAACTCGCCGCTCCGTAAGGGCCGGCCGGCATTATGCCGCAGCTCACTGTAGCCTCGCCGGAAAGCCGAACCGGTCATCCAGCGCCGCCGCCAGGTACAGCCGCTCTGTGGTCAACAATTCGCGCGATTGCGGGCACAAACGGTTACGACGATCAACAAGCTGCGCGTCTCCGCAACTCGAAAGATCAAACAAAAAGCGTGGCTTTCATTTTTCGCGGGACGGTGTCCAGTCCGATTTTGTTTTCTTCCATCCGGCAGCTACTCCGTGTGGAACACTTCTTTCATATTGGCCCACCACTCCCCATCAGCGCGCGTGGCTACCGGTTCTTGCATGGGCATCATGATGGCCCACCATTCCTTGGTCTTTGGATCGGCAGCCATCCGCGCCATGTCAGCCGCGAAATCCTCGCCTGCGTACTCGAAATAGGCGAACAGGGTGCCATCCTTAAGAAAGATTGAATAGTTGCGAATATTGCACTCACGGATCGTCGCGAGAACTTCCGGCCAGACAGCTTGGTGGTACCGCACGTATTCGCCAACGCTATCGCGCTTTACCCTCAGAATTTGGCCGTAACGGGTTACCGTAGCTGATTTCATAACATGACCTTTCGCGAACGGAAATCAGCCGCATTTTTCGGACTGCCTCCAGCAGCCAGCCCGGGCGCCATTGTTCAAAGCGCGTAGGCGCCGCACGTTTGCTGTCACACGGCCCGCGCTCGCAAGAAGCGCAGCCCACAATTAACGTCGTAGCGGTACTAGCCTGGATTATTCATCAATGGTTAGGAGGGCGAGGTTTTAACCCCGCTGAAAGCCTGCATTGTTCTATTCCCTTTGTCTTGCCGGAT